>NZ_JBICKW010000030.1:0-322240 GCF_043104645.1 Delftia sp. WSY_12 | reverse complement strand
CGAACACCAGATCCGCATCCGCTACAACAGCAGCCGCCAGCCGCTGCAGATCACCGAGACGGGCTTCAGCCCATTGGATGCCCAGGGCCAGCCCGCAGGCAATGCGGACGGCGCCACGCCCATCGAACGCAGCACGCGCTACCGCTACACCGAGATCAACGGCCGCAGCGTGCTGGTGGACATCGACGGGCCGCTGCCCACCTCGCTGGCAGGCTATGACGATGGAAGCCCGGCGCAGAACGACCTCACGCGGCTGCGCTGGGACCGCAGCGGCAGCCACGTCACGCGCGTGCTGCAGCCCGATGGCACGACCGTGGCGCTGGAGCATGACCAGGCCGGGCGCATCACGACCCGCACCGAAGACGACGGCGTGCGGCGCCTTCAGCGCCAGATGCGCTACAGCGCCTTGTCCGCCAACGCCCTGCAGGCCGAAGAAATCACCACCAGCGGCTGGCTGCTGGACGCCGACGGCCAGCCCCGCGCCAGCAGCCGGCTGAGCCTGAATCCATACCGCATCCGCCACGACGCCCTGGGCCGCCCCAGCCAGGCCATCGACACGGCAGGCCGCAGCATCACCTGGGCCTACCAGGGCAGCACCCAGGCTAGGCTCGATGGCCTGGGCAACCGGGGCCAGATCGAGCGCGACAGCGAAGGCCGCATCAAGCGGCTGGGCCTGTACCGCGAAGGCCAGGACCTCCCCGAACGTGCGGCCTACTACGGCTGGAATGCGCAAGGGCGCCTGAGCCACCGCCTGCTGCCCGATGGGCGCCTGGACAGCTACACCTACGGCGATGCGGGGGAATTGCTCCAGCACACCGATGGCGACGACACCCGCACGCGCTGGCTGGACAACGGCAGTCTCCATGCCAGCCTGTCGCAAACGCCCGATGGGGCGGTACGGCTGGCATTGCAAGGCTCCTCCGATGTGCCGACAGCACCCCAGGACATCGGACACCAAACCACTGCTTCCCAAGGAGCCCAACCCGCCGAACGCCGCCAGGCCCTGCACGACGACTTCGGCCGCACCGTCTGGCTTCAGCTTGCCGATCATGGCCGCCAAAGCGCACGCTACAACGAAGCCGATCAATTGCTGGTGCACACCCGCGCCGACGGCAGCAGCACCCACTACCAGTACGCCCCCAGCGGGCGTCTGCTGGCCAAGCGCTACGAAGCGGCGCCCGGCGCAGATCGTCGCTCTTCCTCGCAAACCCGGCTGCACTACCAGGGCCGGCTGCTGCAGACCATCGACAGCAACTGGCAGCGCGAGTCCATCGAATACGACGCCCTGGGCCGCCCCGTGGCACGCACCATTGCGCTGGCCACGCCCGACGGCCAGGGCGAGCATACCTACCGCACCGCCACGCGCTATGGCCCGGACGGCCGGGTCCACAGCCGCACCCTGGCCGATGGCCGCGTGCTCGTCACCCGGCGCGGCCCCGCCAGCGACGGCGCCAGCGTGCAAGGGCTGCAACTGCAAAGCGCCTGGGTGGCCGGCCTGCTGCAGGCCAGCGACCACTGGCTGGGCGCCGGCGCCACAGGCTTGCTTGAACGCTTGCTGCCCGCGCAGACGGTGGTCGGCGACATCCAAACGGACGCCTTCAACGGCCTGCAGCACTACACGGCAGGCAATGGCCTGGCCACCATTCGCCAATACGACATTGCCGGGCGCCTCACGCAGCAGACCACCGGGCAAGGCACATCACAAGGCACATCGCAAGGCAGCGCACCCATCCTCAGCCAGCGCTACCGCTACGGCGTGGGCCCGCGCATCCGCGCCATCGAGCAGGAGTGGCCACCAGCGGGCCTGCACAAGACCGACTACCGCTACCAGGGCTTCGGCAGGCTGGTGCAGGACAACGCACCGTCAGCACCAGCGCCCGTGCAGCGCGACAGCCAGGGTCGCACCGTCCAGGACGCATTGCACCGCTACACCTACACCGAGGCAGGACAGCTCCAGGGCATCAGCGACCACCAGGACCGGCCCATCGCCAGCTACCGCTACAACAGCCTGGGCCAGCGCGTGGGCAAGACCGTGCACCAGGGCGATGGGCAAACGCACAGCCACTACCTGTGGCAGGACAACCGGCTCGTCGCGGAAATGGATGGCGAAGGCCGCATCACCAGCCAGTACCTGTACCTGAACGAGGGGACTCGCACCCTGCCCATCGCCAAGCTGGAATCCGCGCACAACCGGGACAACGCCAGCGGCAAGGCGCGCATGCTGCACATCCACAACGACCACCGGGGCAGTCCGCAGGCCATGACGGACGCAGGCCAGCGCGTGGTCTGGCGTGCCCGCCAAACCCCCTGGGGAGCGCCGGCCATGCATCAGGCCGGCCACACAAGCCTGCCCCGGCAGCAGGCCGTGCTCAACCTGCGCCTGCCGGGCCAGTACTTCGACGAGGAAAGCGGACTGCACGACAACTGGCACCGCAGCTACGACCCGGCCAGCGGCCGCTACCTGCAGCCGGACCCGCTGGGCTACCCGGACGGACCCGATGCCTACCTGTATGCCGGCGGCGACCCGCTCAACCGCATCGATCCCACCGGGCTGTACCAGGAGGACATGCACTACTACATGGTCTTCTTCCTGGCCCTGGCAGCCGGCCTGGACTACGAACCTGCGCGCATCACGGCGCTGGCTTCGCAGTACGTGGATGACAACCCCATCACCAAGCCGCTGGACGATGCCAACACCCTCACCACGGTGGGCTCGATCTTCAAGAACCACCGGCAACTGCTGTGGTACCACTTCACGCTGTCCGACGACAAGGGCACCACGCTGCCCCAGTACGCCAACGACAACGTCAACAGCGTGGTGGGCAACCTGAGCCCGCAACTGAACAACCTGCTCAACGCCAGCCGGCTGGGCAACCCGGCCCAGCCCTGCGCCGAATACCAGTTCCTGGGCGAATTCCTGCACTCCTACCTGGACACCTTCAGCCACCGGGACAAGGACAACCGGCCGTTCGATGCCATCAGCGTGAAGCTGGGCATAGGGCATGGGTTTGCGGGGTCGGAGCCGGATTACACCTATGACGAGGACATGCCAATACTGGGGAATATGCCTGACCCAGAGGTGCCTTATTGGGACAAGCGGGAGTATCGATCGCTGCAAGGGGAGAAAGCGGTTTATGAGTTTCTGACGCGGTATGGGGCTAAGCCGGCGGTGAGCTTTAAAGAGATAGAGAAAGTGCTGGAGAGATTCAATGCCACGCGGGAGAGTGGGAGCAATTCTCCAGATAAATTTGATTTGCTACAAAACCATCTAAATAAATGGATTAATGAGGGAAAATTGAATTTAACGAAAGACAATAAAGGTCAGATCAAAATAACAAAAATAGATTTGAAAGATAAAAATTCAGAGGAATATGACTTTGAGAAAGCAGAAAACAATAGAGAGATCTTTCTTGGTGGTCTAGTGGGTAGGGAGAAAGACTATCCAGGTGTGTGTTTGCCAAGGAGTTTGTTATGCAAACCCGTATAGTGTGCATTTTAATAATATTTGTGCTGCTAGCTTTTTGGCGGACTGGGCATGCAGAAAAACAGCAATGGGAAAAATGGACCGAGAGCCAACACCCTCCTGTTGACGCAAAACTTCCACCCATATGGTGCAAGGCTGTTAAATATAGAGGTCAGAGAGTTCCAATATCAGAGTCAATCAAAGGTTCTGGTAAGCACTGCGTTGTTCATGATTTCGTTCAGCGAAAATCTCGTGACCTCATATCTGGTAGACAAAGAGGGTCTCCAATAAATGATGCTGGAACCGGAAATATATTAACGTTCTTCGAAAGCAGCAATGTGGACCTGAACTTGCAAAATCATCTCATATCGGGATCGCCTTTTGAAGATACTCGTGGCATTGGAACTAAGGGGATTGAATTATGCTTTCTAAAGGTTCATAATGGAAAGATTGAAACACCTGGAAGATTGGGAATAAGCATAGAAATGGCTTCTGGAGATTCAAATATTAGAAAAAGAATAGAAATGATGAAGGAAGATATTTCAATAATTATTAAAACAAATTGGAATGGCGAGAACCAGAACTTCAACGAAATCCCCTGGGACTACTCACCACCCACCTTCTACACTGCAGAAAACCTCCAAATCAAATCCGGCGGCCGCGCCATCATCATGGCGGGCTCCGACAACGTGGTGCGCAACAACACCATCGAGGTCGATGGCCGCACCGCCGTCTACCTGTACGGCCCGCGCTCGCTGGTGGAGGGCAACACCTTCATCGTGCATATGGACCCGCGCGACAAGGCGCCGCTGCCCGCCATCCTCAAGCTGCGCGATGCCGATGGTTCCATCATCCGCAACAACCGCTTCATCGTGAAGCGCAGCGGGCTGTTCAGGAAGAAGGAAGAGGAACCCCAGGCCGGCATCAACCTGCTGGAGTCCAGGGACGTGGTGATCGAGGGCAATGTGTTCGAGCAGGTCGCATTGCCGGTGCGCAAGGATGCGGTCAGTATCACAACGGAGAGTGGAAACATTTCAAAAGGCAGTCCCTGATGGAATGGAAGTATTCGACGGACATATGCGTTATGAGTTTTTGACGCGGTATGGGGCTAAGCCGGCGGTGAGCTTTAAAGAGATAGAGAAAGTGCTGGAGAGATTCAGTGCAATTCGCGAGGTGGTGGCAAATCACCAACTAAAATTGGCATGCTTCAAGAGGCGATTAATAAATATATCCAAGATGGAAAAATAAAACCTGAAAAAGACAAAAGCGTTTCTACTGATGCCAAGATAAATTTCTCTGAAAAGTACCTAGATCAATATAACGAAGAAACCGCCAAGAAGAACAGGGAGAAATATCTTGGCGGACTCGCTGGTCAAGAGAAAAATTATCCTGGAGTATGTTTGCCAAGAAGTCCTATATGCAAGTCCGTTTAACCATGGTCTCTTTTTTATTGGTACTGCAACCTCATGCATATGCAGTAGACACTTTGGACACTCACGAATCAGGTAATGGAACAAAAATCCAAAATGCAAAAAATATCAGAGAAACACCCTTGCCTTCAGGCTGCAAAGCAGTGAGATACACAGGTGGATATATATCAATCAAGGAGGCATTTGAAGGCTCGGGTCGCCATTGCGTAGTGCATAATTTTACTCAAAGAAAAGTTAGAGATTTAATAGATTGGAGTATTCGAGGATCTCCCACCGATGAAATTGGCAGAGGAAGTGTTTTAACTTTTTACAAAAACACAAATGCCGACTTGGATTTGCAAGGCCATGAAATTTCAGGAGCACCTTTTGAGAATACTCGTGGAGTTGGTCTCCTTGGGAAAAATCTAGCATTCCTACGTGTGCATCATGGAAAAATAGAAACCCCTGGACCAAGGGGTTTGGGTGTGGATATGGCACCCAATATTTCTGCGTGGAAAAGAATAAAAGAATTGACTGAGGATTTTCCAGTCACGCAAACAACCGACTGGAATATCAAAATCAAGGAGTTCAACGAAATCCACTGGAACTACACCCCACCCACCTTCTACACAGCAGAAAACCTCCAAATCAAAGCCGGCGGCCGCGCCATCATCATGGCGGGCTCCGACAACGTGGTGCGCAACAACACCATCGAGGTCGATGGCCGCACCGCTGTCTACCTGTACGGCCCGCGCTCGCTGGTGGAGGGCAACACCTTCATCGTGCACATGGACCCGCGCGACAAGGCCCCGCTGCCCGCCATCCTCAAGCTGCGCGATGCCGATGGCTCCATCATCCGCAGCAACCGCTTCATCGTGAAGCGCAGCGGGCTGTTCAGGAAGAAGGAAGAGGAACCCCAGGCAGGCATCAACCTGCTGGAGTCCAAAGGCGTTGTGATCGAAGGCAATGTGTTTGAAGAGATCACATTGCCGGTGCGCAAGGATGCAGCCAGTACCACAACGGAGAGTGGAAACATTTCAAAAGGCAGCCCCTGATGGAATGGAGGTATTCGACGGCCATATGCGGCAACCCACTCAACCGGATCGATACCACGGGCTGTACCAGGAGGACATGCACTACTACAGGTCTTCTTCCTGGCCCTGGCCGCCGACCTGGACTACGAGCCGGGGCGCGCATCACGGCGCTGGCTTCACAGTATGTGGAGACAACCTGTCCGACGACAGAGGAACCACGCTGCCCCAGTACGCCAACGACAACGTCAACAGCGTGGTGGGCAACCTGAGCCCGCAACTGAACAACCTGCTCAACGCCAGCCGGCTGGGCAACCCGGCCCAGCCCTGTGCCGAATACCAGTTCCTGGGCGAATTCCTGCACTCCTACCTGGACACCTTCAGCCACCGGGACAAGGACAACCGGCCGTTCGATGCCATCAGCGCGAAGCTGGGCATAGGGCATGGGTTTGCGGGGTCCGAGCCGGATTACACCTATGACGAGGACATGCCAATACTGGGGAATATGCCTGATCCAGAAGTGCCTTATTGGGACAAGCGGGAGTATCGATCGCTGCAAGGGGAGAAGGCGGTTTATGAGTTTTTAACGGCGTATGGAACTAGCCCTGCGCTGGGGTTTGAGGAGATCAGGAATGTGCTCGAGAGATTCAATGCAATCAGGGAAGAGGGTGCGGATTTTCCTGGAAAGGCTAGATTTTTGAAAGAGACCATTAATAAACTGATTAAGGATGGAAAACTTAAACTAACCAAAAACACAGAAAATAGCGAAAAAACCAGAATTGTGGAAATAAATATAGAAAAGGGAGGTAGCGATGAATATAAAATAAAAGAGGCAGAGAAAAATAGAGGTAAATACTTAGAAAACCTTGCAGGTCAAGAACATAAATATCCAGGCGTTTGCTTGCCAGGCAGTAAAATATGCAAAGAAGTATAGTTTTTCTCTATTTTTCTGCTTTTGCTTGCATTGTCTTTGCAAGCTGCCAAGCTTTCCCCAAGAAACCACTCACGACGGAAGAATGGGCAGCGCGCCGCCATCCACCTAGCGACAAGGGCCCGCTGCCTGAGGGGTGCAAGCCCGTCAAGTATAGAGGTGGCTACTACCCTATCACGGAAGCTTTTGAAGGTTCTGGCCGTCACTGCGTCATTCATGACTTTGTGCAGCGTAAAGCGCGTGACTGGATCGAAGGGGGAATAGAACGTGGTAACCCACGAGGTGCAATTTTAGATTTCTACCACAGTAATAATGCTGACCTTGATTTGCGAGGACATCTTGTTACAGGAAGACCATTTAATAATAATAGCGGCATTGGAATATTATCTGGTGGAGAGGTAGTTTTCAATCTAAGAGTTCATAATGGAATAATAGAAACTCCAGGTCTATCGGGTATTGGCGTAGAACTTTCTCCTAAATTGGGTGCACGCAATAGAATTGAGAAACTGGAGGAAGACTTTCCTGTAATAGAAAATTCCAGATGGAACATCGAAACCCAAAAATTCAATAAAATCCCTTGGGATTATTTCCCTCCCACCTTCTACACCGCAGAAAACCTCCAAATCAAATCCGGCGGCCGCGCCGTCATCATGGCCGGCTCCGACAACGTGGTGCGCAACAACACCATCGAGGTCGATGGCCGCACCGCCGTCTACCTGTACGGCCCGCGCTCGCTGGTGGAGGGCAACACCTTCATCGTGCACATGGACCCGCGCGACAAGGCCCCGCTGCCCGCCATCCTCAAGCTGCGCGATGCCGATGGTTCCATCATCCGCAACAACCGCTTCATCGTGAAGCGCAGCGGGCTGTTCAGGAAGAAGGAAGAGGAACCCCAGGCCGGCATCAACCTGCTGGAGTCCAAAGGCGTTGTGATCGAAGGCAATGTGTTCGAGCAGACCGCCGTGCCGGTGCGCAAGGATGCGGCCAGCACCACGACGGAGTACGGCAACGCCGTGGATTCTCGCTAGGAGACGATGCGCGGGCCCTGCCTGCAGGCTCAGCGCAGGGGCAGCTGCACCACATGCGCGGTGGGCAGCACATCGCCGAACACATCCTCGATCTCGGCCAGCGCGGCACGGTGCAGGCTGTCGGCGTCCACGGATTCGCCGTTGCTGCGCGTGATGGCACGTGTGGCCACGGCGTCGCTGGCCACGACGACCTCGAAGCCCAGCGGCGCGGCATCGCGTGCGGCGCCGGCCACGCAGGCGTGGGTCATGAGGCCGCAGATGACCACGGTGGTGATGCCACGCGCGCGCAGCTGGTCGGCCAGGTCGGTGCCGACGAAGGCGCTGACGCTGCGCTTTTGCACCACGGTGTCGCCCGCGCGCGGCTGCAGGCCGGGGTGGAACTGGACGGTGCTGCCATTGACGGCGAACACGGGCGCACCTTCAGGGGCAATGTGCTGGATGTGGAACACGGCAACCTGGCCGGCATCGGCCCATTGCAGCAGGCGCCGGGCCTGCTCCAGGACCTGCGGGCCGCGCGGGATGGGCAGGCGGCCGCTGAAGTACTCGTTCTGGAAGTCGATGACCAGCAGCGCCGTGGCACCCCGTGGCAACTGGCTGCGCCCCGGCGCGCCTGACAGGGCGCGGAGGGTGGGATGGCTGGTGGATTGGGTGGCCTGGCTGGCCTGTTCTGCGAGGGACATGCAGTGCTCCTGAAAACGGGAAGTGGTTGATGCCTGCAGTCTAGAAACGCACAGGGCCCACCACAACGCCATGGAGCGGCCAGCATCTGTGCAGGTTCTGCACAGATCGCCCGTGCTTTGAAAAATGCCCCATCTCTGTGATGGCGCATACGGCCTTGGGCCTTGCATCGCTCCAACCCGCTGCGTGCCGGTGAAGGTGGCGATGCCGCGTTGAACCATGGCCTGCGGCCCTTCCGATCGCGGAAGGGCCGCAGGCCGGCACGGCGCTAGTTCTGCAGCTGCTGCCAGACCTTGTCCAGCCGCTTGATGCTGACCGGGTAAGGCGTGCGCAGCTCCTGGGCGAAGAAGCTCACGCGCAGCTCCTCCAGCATCCAGCGGTACTCCTGCATGCGCGCATCGATGTGGCCCTTGCGCTCGGCCACCAGGCGCCAGTAGCGCTGCTCCAGCGGGCGCAGCTCGGCCAGGCGGCTGGCGTCGCGCGCAGGGTCGGCGCGGTACTTGTCCAGCCGGCTGGTGATGGCCTTGAGGTAGCGCGCGTAGTGCTGCAGCTGGGTCCAGGGCGCGGCCGCGATGAAGTTCTTGGGCACCAGGCGCTGCAGTTGCTGGGCGGCGTCGGCCGTGGCGTCGGGCGCGTTCTTGGTGTCCTTGATCTTGCGCTGGGCCGCCGCGTACTCGACCAGGATGGTGGAGGCCATGCGCGCCACCTCGTTGGCGATCAGCGTCAGCCGGCCGCGTCCGTCCTGCACGCGCTGCTTGAACTGCGCGTCGTTGGTGGGCAGCGGCTCCTGCAGGAAGGCGCGGTCTATGGCCACGTCGATGATCTGCTCGCGCAGTTCCTCCTGCGTGCCCAGCGGCATGTAGGCGACGGCCATCTTCTGCAGGTCCGGAATGTTCTTTTCCAGGTACTTGAGCGCGTCGCGGATCTGCAGCGCGAACAGGCGGCGCAGGCCCACGCGGTGGCGCGCGGCCGCGACCTCGGGTTCGTCGAAGACCTCGATGCCGACGGCATCGCCATGGTCGATCAGCGCAGGGAAGCCGATCAGCGTCTGCCCGCCCCGGCCGATCTCCATCAGCTCGGGCAGCTCGCCAAAGCTCCATTCCTTGTAGCGGCTGTCGGCGGGCTGGCTGGGCCTGGCGTTGCTGGCGGGCTTGGCCTGGTCCGCCTTTTCAGGCTTTGCTGTCTTGTCCGGCCTGGCGCCAGATTCCGCCTTCTTGCCGGCTTCGGACGCGGCGGCAGGTGGGGCCGCAGCCTCGGTGACCGAAGCCACCTTCAGCGCGGCCAGCGCCTGGAAGGCGCCGCGCGCCTTGGCGCCCAGTTCGGCCTTGAGCGCGCCCAGGTTGCGGCCCTGGCCCAGCTGGCGTCCATGCTCGTCCGTGATGCGGAAGTTCATGAACAGGTGCGGACTGAGCATGTCCAGCTTGAAGTCGGCGCGCTTGACGTCCAGCGAGGTCTCGTCGCGCACCTGCTTGAGCAGGGCATCGATCAGCGATCCCTGGCCCCAGCGCTCGGGCGTGGTGAAGAGTTCGGCCAGGCGCTGGGCGCTTTCGGGCAGGGGCACGAAGCGGCTGCGCGGGCGCTGCGGAAGGCTCTTGAGCAGGGCCTGGAGCTTGTCCTTGAGCATGCCGGGCACCAGCCATTCCACGCGCTCGTCGCTGACCTGGTTGAGCACGAACAGCGGCACGGTGACGGTGATGCCGTCACGCGCGTCGCCCGGGCTGTGCAGGTAGCTGGCCGTGCAGTCCACGCCGCCGAGCTTGACCACCTTGGGAAAGGCCTGGGTGGTGATGCCGGCAGCCTCGTGGCGCATCAGTTCGTCGCGCGACAGGCGCAGCAGGTCGGCGTTTTCCTTGGCCGCCTCGCGGAACCAATGGTCGAAGGTGGCGCCGCTGAACACGTCCTTGGGGATCTGCTGGTCGTAGAAGGCGTAGATCAGCTCGTCATCGACCAGCACGTCCTGGCGGCGGCTCTTGTGCTCCAGCTCCTCGACCTTGCGCACCAGCTTGAGGTTGGCGGGCAGGAAGTGCCAGCGCGTGTCCCACTGCCCCTCCACCAGGGCCTGGCGGATGAAGATCTCGCGCGCAGACTGCGGATCGATGCGGCCATAGCTCATGCGCCGGCCGTTGTAGACCACCAGGCCGTAGAGCGTGGCGCGCTCCAGCGCCACCACGTCGGCCTGGTTCTTGGACCAGTGCGGATCGAGCAGCTGCTTCTTGAGCAGGTGGGCGCCGACTTCCTCCAGCCACTGCGGATCGATGGCGGCGATGCCCCGGCCGTACAGGCGCGAGGTTTCCACCAGCTCGGCCGCAACGATCCAGCGCCCCGGCTTCTTGGACAGGTGGGCGCCCGGGTGCGGATGGAAGCGGATGCCGCGCGCGCCCAGGTAGGCGTCGCTTTCATCGCCCTTGTAGCCCAGGTTGCCCAGCAGGCCGGACAGCATGGACAGGTGCACGGCGTCGTAGCCCGCGGGCTCGGTGTTGACCTTCCACTTGTGCTCGTTGACCACGGTCAGCAGCTGCGAGTGGATGTCGCGCCATTCGCGCACGCGGCGGATGTTGATGAAGTTCTGGCGCAGCAGCTGCTCCCACTGGCGGTTGCTGAGCTTGTGCGAGGGCTCGTCATCCGTGCCGGGACCGGTGTCCTGCGGATGGAAGGCCGCCAACGCCTCGGCCGCCGGGGCGGCCACGCTCTGCCCGCCGCTGCGCTGGGCCACGGGCAGGAAGGCGGCATTGCGCGCCGACGGCTTGGCGGCCGGCGCCTGGGCCGTGGCCATTTCCTTGCGGCTCTTGGCCACCACCTTGCCGCCGCGCGCATCCTGCAGCCATTTCCACAGGCGCAGGTAGCCGCTGAATTCGCTTTTCTCGTCGTCGAACTTGGCGTGCTGCTGGTCGGCCTGCTGCTGGGCCTCCAGCGGCCGGTCGCGCACGTCCTGCACGGACAGGGCGGAGGCGATGACCAGCACCTCGGCCACGGCGCCGCGCGTGCGCGCCTCCAAAATCATGCGGCCCACGCGCGGGTCCAGCGGCAGGCGCGACAGCTCGCGGCCCATGGGCAGCAGCTCGCCGCGCTCGTCCACGGCGCCCAGCTCGCCCAGCAGCTGGTAGCCGTCGGCAATGGCACGGCCCGAGGGCGCTTCGAGGAAGGGAAAGTTCACCACGTCGCCCAGGCCCAGCGACTTCATGCGCAGGATGACGCCGGCCAGCGAGGAGCGCAGGATTTCAGGGTCGGTGAAGCGCGCGCGCGTGCCGAAGTCGGCCTCGTCGTACAGGCGGATGCAGATGCCGTTGGCCACGCGGCCGCAACGGCCGGCGCGCTGGTTGGCCGCCGCCTGGCTGATGGGCTCGACCAGCAGCTGCTCGACCTTGCTGCGGAAGGAATAGCGCTTGACGCGCGCCGTGCCCGCATCGATCACATAGCGGATGCCGGGCACGGTCAGCGAGGTCTCGGCCACGTTGGTGGCCAGCACGATGCGCCGGCCCGTGTGGCTGTCGAAGATGCGGTCCTGCTCGGCCTGCGACAGGCGCGAGAACAGCGGCAGCACCTCGGCATGGCGCAGCACGGGCTGCTGTGCCAGGTGCTTGCGCAGGTGGTCGGCCGCCTCGCGGATCTCACGCTCGCCGGGCAGGAAGACCAGGATGTCGCCACCCGCGCCGCCGGCCCACAGCTCGTCCACGCCTTCGGCGATGGCGTCGTTGAGGTCATGGTCGCGCTTTTCCTCGAACGGGCGCCAGCGCATCTCCACGGGGTAGGTGCGGCCCGAGACCATGATCACGGGCGCAGGCCCCTTGGGGCCTTCGAAGTGCCTGGCAAATCGCTCGGCATCGATGGTGGCCGATGTCACCACCACCTTGAGGTCGGGGCGCCGGGGCAGGATCTGCTTGATGTAGCCCAGCAGGAAGTCGATGTTGAGGCTGCGCTCGTGGGCCTCGTCGATGATCAGCGTGTCGTAGGCCTTGAGCAGCGGATCGGTCTGCGTCTCGGCCAGCAGGATGCCGTCCGTCATCAGCTTGACCGAGGCGTCCTTGGACAGCCGGTCCTGGAAGCGCACCTTGTAGCCCACCACATCGCCCAGCGGCGTGTTCAGCTCCTCGGCAATGCGCTTGGCCACCGAGCTGGCGGCAATGCGGCGCGGCTGCGTGTGGCCGATCAGGTGGCCGCGCACCTGGCCCTTGTCGTCGGGCGTGGCGTTGACCTTGCCCCGGCCCAGCGCCAGCGCGATCTTGGGCAGCTGCGTGGTCTTGCCCGAGCCCGTCTCGCCGCACACGATGATGACCTGGTGCCGGTCCATGGCCTCCATGATTTCCTCACGGCGGGCGGATACGGGCAGGGATTCAGGGAAGCTGATCTTCAAAGGCATAAGGGGCTGGATTATCCCCGCGCCATGCCGGCGGCGCCACGCGGCTGCAGATTTCCATACGCCGGCCCTGTGCCGCCCGCATGAAAACCCCCGCATGCCAGGGCCTTCGCCAAGTCAGGCCAGCGGCATGCATGGCATTGCGCACAATCGGCGCTCGCCTTGCCGCCCGCTCCCGGCGCTGGCCGCCTCACCCGCCTTCCTCGATCTGCTCCCCATGGTTACTCTTGCCGCCCTCGTCATTCCGCTATTGGCCCTGTGGCTGTGGTGGCCCGTCCGCCTGATGCCGCGCCGCGCCCGCCTGATGGCGGCCGTCGCCACGGCGGCCCTGGGCTGCACGCCCGCCCTGCTGCTGGTACTGCTGCGCGAGGGCACGGTCGAGTACCGCACGCTGGCCTATCTGCAGGTGCCGGGCGGCTGGGTGCTGGCCCTGCTGCTGATGCTGGCCGTCTTCATCGTGCTGCGCGACGGCCTCTGGGCGCTGGCCGCCGTGGCCCGGCGCGAGGACTGGAAGCGGCGCCTGCACGCCCCGCTGCTCACGGCCGGCGCCCTGGCCCTGGCGGGCCTGCTGTCGGCCTGGGGCGTGGCCAATGCGCTGCGCCCGCCCGAGGTGCACGAACGCACGCTGCGCCTGCCCGGCCTGCCCACCGGCCTGGAAGGCCTGCGCGTGGCCGTGCTGGCCGACATCCACGCCAGCCCCATCAACGACGCGCGCTATGTGCAGACCATCGTGGAGCGCACGCTGGAGGCGCGGCCCGACCTCATCGTGCTGCCGGGCGACATGGTGGACGGCGACGTGGACAGCGGCCGCGCCAACGTCGCGCCGCTGGCGCAGCTCAAGGCACGCCACGGCGTCTGGGCGGCGCCCGGCAACCATGAGTACTACAGCGGCTACGACGCCTGGATGGCCGAATTCCGCCGCCTGGGCCTGAACCTGCTGGAAAACCGCATGCAGCTGATCGATGTGCAGGGCGCGCGCCTGGCGCTGTCGGGCATCGGCGATCCGGCCTATGGCCGCCTGTCGCGCCAGAACACCGACCCGTCCGTGGCCGAAGGCGTGCCGCCCGACATCGACACCGTGGCCCGCCAAGCCAAAGAGGCTGGTGCGCAATACCACCTGCTGCTGGCCCACCAGCCCAAGACCGCCCGCGACAACGCGGCCCACGGCGTGGGCCTGCAGCTGTCGGGCCATACGCACGGCGGCCTGATCCTGGGAATGGACCAATGGCTGGTGGCGCCCGCCAATGACGGCTTTGTGCGCGGCGAGTACGAGGTCGGCGCCATGAAGCTCTTCGTCAGCGCCGGCGCAGGCCTGTGGGCCGGCTTTGCCGTGCGCCTGGGCGTGCCGGCCAGCATCGACCTGCTGGTGCTGCGCGGCGCCTGACCTTCAGGTCGCAGGCGCAACCGCTGCGCCCTGGATGCCGTGGCGCTGCAGTGCCTCGGCCACAAAGCCCGAGGCCTTGGCCTCTTCCACAAAGGCCGCCAGCACGCGCAGGGCCTCATCGCCCCGCCCCTTGGGCAGGCCCATGGCCTGCTGGATCACCATGAAGCGGCCTGGCAGCAGGCGCAGGCCGGGCAGGCGGGCGGCATCGGCCTCCAATTGCTGCTTGACGCCGGCGGCCACGTCGGCCGTCGATTCCACAAAGGTCTGCACCACGGCGGGCGAGGACACGGCGCGCTCTATCTGCGCATGCTTGAGCTCGCGGCTCAGGTACAGGTCATAGGCGCTGCCCTTGCCGACCACGACCGTGTGCCCGGCCCGGTCCACCTGGGCGTTGTCGGTCAGCGGCGAATCCTGGCGCACCAGGTAGCTGCCCTCGATCAGCACATAGGGCGCGGTGAAGCCGATGCCCGCGCCACGCACGGGGTCCACGGCAAAGAAGCCGAAGTCGGCCTCCTCGCGCGTGACGGCATCCACCGACTTGGCGGCCGTATCGAAGACCACCAGTTCCAGCTCCAACCCCAGCTGCTGCGCAAAGCGCCGGGCCAGGTCGATGGACACGCCCGCAGGCCGGCCGTCGGCATCCAGCCGCGCAAGAATGGGATTGCCGGTGTTGATGGAGGCGCGGATGCGGCCAAGCGGCGCGAGGGTGGACAGCAGCTGGGAGGAATGGTTCATGGATGGCTTTCGAAGTGGCAGACAGAAGGGGCGGCGGTCTTCAAACCTTCATTGTCTGCGCACACGGCCGGTGCAAGGTCCGGGTGTCATCTCACCAGCGAGCATGGCTTGCCGGTATTGGGTCTTGGATTGCCATTGCGTCCAGCACTGGAATTGGGGTTGGACTTCATCGCAATCCCTGCTGGTCAAGCGGCATGAAATCCGCACACAACCCATTGTTATAAAAGGAAAAAACAACACCTTAAAATCAGACCATGTAGAGATCGTCTGAGGCAGAGAATGAACCTGGACAGCAAACTTCAGATATCGCTGAGCAAGCGCTCCGGCAACATCGTGCTCCGGCGTGATCTGAGCAGATTGGCAAGCGCTTCCCACCTCAGCGAGGCCTTGCATGACTTGGTCTCGGACGGCCGCCTGATCCGCCTGGGCGCCGGCATCTATGCCAAGGCAAGGCCCGACGCCAGCGGCGATCCGCAGTTGCTCGCCCCCAGCGATGAGCTGGTCAGGGAGGTGCTGGACAGACTGGGAATCAGGTTTCGCAGCGTGGATCTGGTCAACGAGGCGGGCCAGGCCACGCTGCTGATCGATGCAGGCAGCCAGCGCATCTCACGCAGGCTGAATCTGGGCGATGTCGCCGTGCGCTATGTCCGCAATCCCTCGGCACCTGATGAACCCGGCGAAACCTTGCCCGCAGACGTGAACGCCCTGCCCTCCAAAGGTGTACGCCAGTTTGTCGAGCGGCTGGCCCGCACGCACCACATCCAACACCAGCGTACCGGACTGGACGACTATGCACAGGCAGTCACACGCGCTGCAGGAGATGAAGTGGAGCTCGACAGCACGGGCAAGCTGCTCGTGGCCTTGAAGAAAAAACATGTCATCAATGGCCGGCAGCTTGCCAGGCTGATGACCAATCACATGAGGGAGGTGCAGGATGTTCGATCCGTTCGGGGACTTCGAAAGCGCGGGCTACCTGCGCAACATTGAAGGACTGAAAGACGCCCGTGAGGTCAAGATCCAGGAACACCTCTTTTTCGAGGCCAACCTGGAAGAAGCACTTGCCTTTCTGGCAAGCATCCGGGGCCGGATTGGCTACCGCGATTTTTTGCGCGTTCACGCCATCCTGTTTTCCGACTTCTACCCCTGGGCCGGCCAGGACAGGCGTGCGCTGGGCGTGGGCCGGCTCGTCGGCAGGGGAGCAGGCCTGCAATTCGAAGTGTCAGAGCTGTGCCAGCGCGCCGTCGAATGGGGCCTGGACATGGGCAACGATGCAGGCACCCTGCGCGACAAACCTGGTGCTGTCATGGGCGCGTTTGCCTGGGGTCATCCCTTTCTCGACGGAAATGGACGCAGCATGCTGCTGATCCATGCCGAGCTGTGCCACCGCGCGGGCTTTGCCATCGACTGGCTGGCCTCCAACAAGGAGGCTTATCTGAAGGCACTGACCCAGGAGATCCAGAACCCGCAAGGCAGACACCTCGATGCTTATCTGCGCCCCTTGATCACCTCTGCCAACACGCAGACCACCTTGCTTGATCATCTTCGGGCATTGCCAGGGCTGAAGGGTCCGGGCGATGACGTGCATCGCCCGGACATGAACGTGGCATACCGGGCCGAAGACCAGGAAGCAGCCCAGTCCTATCTGGAGATGAAGCGCGCACGCGGCGAGCATGCCGCTTGACAGCGGTACAGCAACCCTCCCCCTCCCCTACCCCTCATTGACCAGCAACGACAGCGCATGCGCCTCGGTAGGCAAAGGCACATCCCAGCGCTGCAGCAGGCCGAGCAGGGCCGCGTTGGTCAGCGTGGTGTCGCGCGCGCGGTTGCGGGCCAGCAGGGTTGGGCGGCTGGCTTCCAGGTGCACGAGTTCCACGCGGGCGCCGTAGGCCAGGCACAGGTCCACGGTCTTGCCGCGCATCTGGCGCGACAGGTGGGTGGCGTTCCAGACGAAGGGCTGGCCCGCGCGCAGCAGGGCCTTGGCCTTGTCCACGGCGTGGTGGGCGGCCGCGCCCTCGTTCTGGCCGTGGCGCAGGCCCAGCTCCGTACGCGCATCGTCGAAGGAGACCACGGGCAGGTCGCCATGGTGGGCGGCCACCCAGGTGTTCTTGCCGCTGGCCGGCAGGCCGCACATGACGATGGCGCGCGAGCCTTCCTGTGCGTGCAGCGCATAGTCGGGATGCAGCTGCGCGCCGCGGAAGTAGCGCACCGCCGTCTCGTCCGAGGCAAAGCGGCGCGGCGTGCGCAGGCAGCCCTCTTCCAGCGCGAACTCGCGCACCAGCTCGATGTTGACCAGCACGGACGCAATGTCCGGGCAGATGCGCCCGCGCATGTCGGCCCGCGCCAGCAGGGTGAGCAGGTGCAGGTCCACCTGCCAGGACAGCTCGCGCACGATGAACTCGGGCGAGAGGCCGCGCCGCGAATCGGCAAAGGCGAAGAACGGCACCTGGTGCACGGCGATCAGCCGGCAGATGGCTTCGCGCTGGTCCACGGGCGCGCCGGCTTCCCAGAGCATGAGCCGCGCATCCAGCGCACCGCGGCGCGAATGGCCGGGCTGGCCGATGCGGCCGTCCTCGCCCACCACGGTGGTCGAGCACTTGGCCACGTCGTGCAGCAGCGCGGCCAGGAAGACCGTCTCGCGCTCGGTGGCGGTGAGCGCCGCATGGCCGGGATCGGCCAGCAGCTCGCGCACCACCATCTGCGTGTGCGTCCAGACATCGCCTTCGGCGTGATAGACGGGGTCCTGCGGCGTGGTTTTGGCCTGCTCCAGCTGGGGGAAGGCGGCCAGGCAGGCCGCGAAGTCGGGGTCGGCGCCGGGCTGCGGCACCAGGGACTGGATCTGTTTCCAGTTCGTCATGGCAATCTCCTTGCGATGGGTCTGCGCTGCAGGCCTCACCAGCTTTTTGAAATATCGGCCGCAAAGATGTCTGCGCCCTCGCGCAGCCCGTTGGGGACGATGGGCCGCTCGCTGTGGTGCGAGCCCGAGTCGAGGATGACCTGCACGAAGTCCGGCCGCACGAACTTGTAGCGCGCCACGGTCTGGCCGTCCTCCTCCACCTTGAGGTAGAGGCCTTCGGCCAGCTCGGAGCCGTCGGTCTGCCGCCAGCACAGCGGCAGGTCCAGCTTCTGGCGGGCCACCACCTGCTCGAAGGCCTGGCGCCAGCGCGCGCTGCGGCCCAGCGAGGGGGCCAGCAGCGCCAGCAGGTCCTGCATGCGCCGGGGCGCCACCCCGCTGTAGAGCACAGGCACCGAGACCACGGGCACGCCGGCCAGCAGGGCATGGCGGCGCGGCGTGTCCAGGAAGCACTGCGCCGAGCGGTCCCAGATGTCGAACTCGCAGAACCAGTGCGGCAGCGCGTCGTAGAACAGCGAGTGCTTGGCATACATCCACTCGCCGAACACCTGGTAGCGGTCGTCCAGCAGGGACAGCAGCGCGCCCTCGTGGGCCTGGGCCCATTGCTTGAAGAGGTTGAACTGGCGCTCGCGCCCGCCGGGCCGCTCGCTGTCCAGGTAGTGGCCGCGCGACTGCAGCAGCAACTGGCCGTCGCCGGCAAAGCTCAGCGCGGCGTTGGCGCCGTCGAGCTTTTCCTCGACGACGATGTGCCGGCCGGCCAGCCGCTCATAGGGCACGGCGTCGTCCTGGTCGCCGGCCTGCAGGCGCGAGCCGCGCAGGTGCGGCGTACGGGGGTACTTGAGGATCTCGATGTTCGAAAGAAAACGAGGGCCTGGAGAAATGGATGGGGTCATGTCGTGCTTTCCAAAAGCGATGCAGCACCCCACGGCGACATGCCGTGGAGCGGGAAAAGCCGACGACGACGCCAGGCGCCGCAATGCAGGGGATACAGCGACAGCGCGGCCTGGCCCGTGGTGGCCGGGCCGGCAGGCTGTCGAAGGGGAAGATGGCAGGACTGTCGGGGCCGTCCGCAAAAAGGACGGTCAGCCGCAAGCCCTCAAAAGGCCACGCACCGCAGCGCACACGCAAAAGACATCCGGGGCAAGGCCAGGATCAGCGTGTGACGAAGTCGTTCAGCAGGAAGCTGTGCGGCGGGGCATGGTGCACCTCGAAAGGGTGAGGGTGGATGGGAGGGGTGCGAGTCTATCGCCCGTTGCCCCGCAGGCACAAGCGGCTGCGCGCCATGCCGGGCCGATTGTTGGCTGCTAGCCACGCACGGCGGACTTGAAGGCGGCGCCCAGCGCATCCAGCGCCGCGCGCGGCCGGCCTTCGCGCACGCGGGTGTGCAGCAGCACGGGCAGGCGCGGCAGCGTGGGCAGGCCCAGGCGCGGGCCCACGTCCACGGCGCCCAGGGCCAGCATGCGCGGCGCCAGCGCAGCCACGCCCAGCCCCGCCATGACGGCGGCCGAGACAGCGGCTACGCCGCCGCCCACGAATACCTCGGTCCACGGCATGCGCGCTGTATCCAGCAGTTGCCCGGCCATGGCGCGCACGCCGCAGGGCTCGGCCAGTGTGGCCAGCGGCAGGGGCTCGCCCGCGCGGTGCTGCCAGCCGGGCGCGGCAAACCAGCCGAAGGGCTCCTCGGCCAGCAGCTCGCCGTCGTCGCGCCCGGCATGCGTGCGAACGATCACCGTGTCGTACTCGCGCCGGTCGAACCCCTGCAGCAGCGGGCCGGACGATGCGATGCGGATGTCGATCAGCAGCTGCGGGTCCTGCGCATTCATGCGGGCGATCAGGGCCGGCAGCTCAGGCCCGGCCACGTGGTCGCTGATGCCGATGGTCAGCCGCTGGCGCGTGCTGACGGCCAGCGCCAGTGCGCGCTCATGGGCCTGCAGCAGTTCGCGCGCATGGGGCAGGAAGTCGGCGCCCAGCGCCGACAGCTGCACATGGCGCGGCGTGCGCTCGACCAGCCGGCAGCCCAGCCGCTGCTCCAGCCGCTTGAGCTTGAGGCTGACGGCGGCCTGCGTGGTCTGCATGGCTTCGGCCGCGCGCGTGAAGCTGCCCAGGTCCGCGATGTGCACGAAGCCTTGCACGGCATCCAGGTCCAGAGGTCGTTGAATCATTTCAATCCATTATTACTGATATCAGCAATCATGGCTTTTCAAAATATCTGGCGCAGCCTACCTTCGAGGCTCCCACAACGCAAAGCAACGCAACTCAACTCAACGCAAAGGAGCCACACCATGCCCATGACCCGGATCAACATGCGCGCCGGCAAGTCGCCCGCCTACCGCCAGGCCATCTGCGACAGCCTCTACCGCGCCATGCGCGAGACCTTCAACGTGCCGGAGGACGACCAGTTCATGACCATCACCGAGCATGACGGCGACAACTTCCGCTACGGCGCCTCCTACCTGGGCGTGGCGCGCAGCGACGATCTGGTGCTGGTGCAGCTCACGGTCAGCAACACCCGCAGCCTGGAGCAGAAGAAGGCGCTGTTCAGCCGCATCGCCGAGCTGCTGGTCGAAAGCCCGGGCCTGCGGCCCGAGGACGTGTTCGTCAACCTGGTCGAGGTGGACAAGGAGAACTGGTCCATGGGCCATGGGCTCGCGCAATACGCAACTTAAGACACGCGGATCGGCGCAACACCCACAGCGGCGCGCTCAGTCCGGCACACTCAGTCCGGCACCGCCAGCGCCGCCACGAATTGCTGGCCCACGGCGGTGATGATCTCGGCGCGCGCCGCCGTGCGCAGCTGCACCAGGGCGATCTGCCGGCTCTCGGCGGTCTGGGCAAGGGGCAGCACGCGCAGGCGCGGGTCGCCCTCCCAGCCATGCCGCACCAGATTGGGCAGCATGGCCACGCCCATGCCGTCGCGCACCAGCTCCACGATGGTCTCGATGGAGTTGAGCTCCAGGAACTCCTGGGGCTTGGCGCGCAGACGGCGCAGCGTGCGCTCCACCAGCTCGCCCGTGTGCTCGGTGCGGTCGAAGCGGATGAAGGGATAGCGCTCCACCATGTCGGCGGGCGCCGCGGGCCGGGCGGCGCGCGGCGCCAGCAGCACCATGGGCTCGGCGTACAGCGGCGTCCAGACCAGCGAGGGGCGCTTGATGGCCGGGTTGTAGACCACCACGGCCGCGTCCAGCTCATGGTTCTCCACCTGGGCGATCAGCCGGTTGGACTTGCCCGAGACCACATGCAGGTCCACCGCCGGATGGTGGCGCTTGAGCTCCAGCGTGGCGCGCACCAGCTGGCTCAGCGCCGAGACGATGGAGCCGAACTGCACGGTGCCGGCCAGCGGTGCGTCGGCCCGCGTGCCGTGCTTGGCCTGCTCGTACAGCGCCACCAGCTGGGTGGCAATGGGCACCAGCGCCCGGCCCTGCTCGTTGAGCGTGACCAGCTTGCCCTGGCGCGCGAACAGCTTGCGCTTGAGGTCGTTTTCCAGCGTGCGCATCTGCAGCCCCACGGCCACCTGGGTCAGCGCCACGCGCTGTCCGGCGGCGGTGAAGGAGCCCTCGGCCGCCACGGCGAGGAAAGTGCGAAGAATGCGCAGGCTTGGCATAAAAGTTTTGCTTTCAAGATTCGTAAGAAATTCCAGCTTTCACCAAACAGTTTCTATCATCAAAATCGCTGGCAACCGATAGCCGATCGTCCTGATCGCACCCTCCCACTTCCCGGATTTCTGGAGATCTCCATGCCTGCACCCGTGTCCCGCCGCCTGCTTGTCTGCTGCGCCGCCCTGTTGACCTGCGCCACGCCCGGCTGGGCCGCGCCCGCCGCCGATGCCTGGCCCTCGCAGCCGCTGAAGATCATGGTGGGCTTTGCCGCCGGCGGCGCCAACGACATCGTGGCCCGCATCCTGGCCAAGGAGCTGCAGCAGCGCCTGGGCCAGAGCGTGGTGGTGGAGAACCGCGGCGGCGCGGGCGGCCTGATCGCCAGCGAAGTGGTGGCCAAGGCGCCCAAGAACGGCTACACGCTGCTGCTGGGCTCCATCGGCAGCAACACCGTGGCGCCCGTGCTGGCCAAGAAGCTGTCGTTCGACCCGCGCAAGGACCTGGAGCCCATCACCCTGGTGGCCGAATCCGGCAACGCGCTGCTGGTGAACGCCGCCCTGCCCTACAAGACGGTGCAGGAAATGATCGAGGCCGCGCGCAAGGCGCCGGGCAGCATCAACTACGCATCGTCGGGCAACGGCTCCACGCTGCACCTGGCCGGCGCGCTGTTCGCGCAGCAGGCCGGCGTGAACCTGGTGCACGTGCCCTACCGCGGCAACGGCCCGGCCATCACCGATGTGTCGGGCGGCCAGGTGCAGGCCATTTTCTCGGGCATTCCGCCCGCCATCACCTCGGCCAAGACCGGCCAGACCCGCATCCTGGCCGTGACCACGAAGCAGCGCGTCAAGAACCTGCCCAACGTGCCCACCGTCGCCGAGGCCGGCCTGCCCGGCTATGCCTTCACGTCCTGGTACGGCCTGTTCACCACGGGCGGCACGGACCCGGCCATCGTCGAGCGGCTGGCCCAGGAAGTGCGCAAGATCATGGAGCGCCCCGAAGTGCAGGCCCAGTTCGAGGCCCAGGGCCTGGACCCCGAGACCAGCGACCCCAAGTCCTTCAAGCAGCAGATCGACCGCGAGCTGACGCGCTGGAGCCGTGACGTGAAGACCATGGGCATCACCGCCGACTGAGGCAGGTTCTTTCATGCACGCCTCTTCCTCTCCCTTCACTCCCGGCAATCCCTACGACTCCAAGCGGGTGCCCGTGTTCGCGCGCAATGCCGTGTCCACTTCCCACCCGCTGGCGGCGCAGGCCGGCCTGCGCATGCTGTGGGCAGGCGGCAACGCGGTGGACGCGGCCATTGCGGCGGCGGCGGCCATGACCGTCGTCGAGCCGGTGAGCAACGGCCTGGGCTCGGACGCCTTCTGCATCCTCTGGGATGGCAAGGAGCTGCACGGGCTCAACGCCAGCGGCCGCGCACCGCAGGGCTGGGCGCCCGAGTACTTCCACCAGCGCTATGGTCGCCAGGACAAGCCGCCGCGCCGGGGCGTGGACTCCATCACCGTGCCGGGCGCCGTCAGCGCCTGGGTGGCCCTGCACGAGCGCTTCGGCAAGCTGCCCTTTGACGCGCTGATGGAGCCGGCCGCCGAGATCGCCGAGCGCGGCTACCTGGTGCCGCCCGTGGTCCAGCAGAAATGGGCCGCAGGCGCGCCCGAGCTGCAATCGCAGCCGGGGTTCAGGGAAAGCTTCCTGCCCCGGGGCCGCGCGCCGGAAGTGGGCGAGCTGTTCCGCTTTCCCGCCGCAGCGCGCGCCCTGCGCGCCATTGGCGCCACGCGCGGCAAGGCCTTCTATGAAGGCGAGATTGCCCGGGCCGTGACCTCGTTCGTGCAGCAGCATGGCGGCTGCCTGGGCATGGCCGACATGGCCGCGCACGAGGTGCAATGGGTGCAGCCGCTGGCCAAGGACTACCGCGGCCACACGCTGCACGAGATCCCGCCGGGCGGGCAAGGCATTGCCGCGCAGATCGCGCTGGGCATTCTGTCCAACTTCGACCTGGCCAGCCTGCCCGTGGATGGCGTGGCCTCCCAGCATCTGCAGATCGAGGCCATGAAGCTGGCCTTTGCCGACATCTACCGCTACGTGGCCGATGCGGACATGGAGGTGACGCCCGCACAGATGCTCGACGACGCCTACCTGGCCTCGCGCGCCAGGCTGATCGATCCGCGCCGTGCGCAGGACTTCAAGGCCGGCAACCCCGTGCGCGGCGGCACCATCTACCTGACGGCGGCCGACGAGAACGGCATGATGGTCAGCTTCATCCAGAGCAACTTCTCGGGCTTTGGCTCGGGCGTGGTGGAGCCGAGCTTCGGCATCAGCCTGCAAAACCGCGGCCACGGCTTCGGCACCGACCCCCAGCACCCCAACCGCGCCAACCTGGTGGGCCCGGGCAAGCGCCCCTTCCACACCATCATTCCGGCCTTCCTGACCCGCGACGGCCAGCCCGTGATGAGCTTCGGCGTCATGGGCGGCAACATGCAGCCCCAGGGCCACATGCAGACTGTGGTGCGCATGCTGGACTACCGCCAGTCGCCCCAGGCGGCCTGCGATGCGCCGCGCTGGCGCGTCAACGAAGGCCTGTCCATCAACGTGGAAGGCGGCATGGACCCGTCCACCATCGCCGGCCTGCAGGCGCTGGGCCACCAGGTGGAGGTCATCCACGACCCCTACCAGGACTTCGGCGCCGGCCAGTTCATCTGGCGCATGGGCGATCCCGCCGTGGAGGGCTACCAGATCGCCAGCGACCCGCGCCGCGACGGGCTGGCGGCCGGGTTCTGAAGCGTGCTCCAACCCGCCTGTGGCTACTCCGCGCGCAGGCGCCCCTGGCGGGTCAGCCGCGCCGCCAGCGCGGCCTCTTCGCTGACCAGGCGCTGCAGCACGGCCGCGCTGGCCGGGAAGGGCTCGCTGCCCAGTTCGCGGATCAGGCGGCTGAACTCCGGGTCGGCCACGGACTGGGAGATCCAGCCATACAGGCTGTCCACGCTGGCCGTGGGCGCACCCTTGGGCGCGAACACGCCCACGAAGGTGGTGGCATCGAACACCGGCAGGCCCAGCTGGGCCAGGTCGGGCACATCGGCCAGCCCGCCCCCGGCGCGCGGCCCCAGCACGAACAGCGCGCGCAGGGCGCCGCTCTTGATATGCGGCGTGGAGCTGGTGATCTGGTCCACCACGGCGTCGATCTGCCCGCCGATCAGATCGACCAGGGCCGGCCCCGATCCCTTGTAGGGCACGGGATTGACGCGCACCTTCACGGCATCTTCCAGCTGCAGCACGGCCAGGTGATTGGGCGAGCCCGGGCCGGCATGGCCCACGGTCACGCTGCCATCCCTGGCCTTCATCGCCTTGATGAAATCGGCCGCGGTCTTGAAGCGCGCGTCGTTGGCGCGCACCACCACGACCACGGGCGTGCGGCTGACCACGGCAATGGGCGCAAAGCTGTCGGCGCGGTAGGGCAGCTTGATCATCTCGGGCAAGGTGCCCAACTGGCCCGGCGTGGCCACCAGCAGCGTATGCCCGTCCGGCTCGGCGCGCGCCACCCAGCCCGAGCCCACGGCACCACCGCCGCCCGCACGGTTGTCCACGATCACGGACTGCCCCGCATGCCGGGCCAGCGGAATGCCCAGCGTGCGGGCCACGATGTCCACGTTGCCGCCCGGCGCAAAGGGCACGACCAGCGTGAGCGGCTTGGCCGGAAATGCGCGCGCCTGCACTGCCGATGCAGCCGATGCCGCAGCCAGCGCCGCGAAAGATACCGCCGTGCGGATAAAGCCTCTGCGGCCCGATGTGATTCGATTCATTTTCTCTGTCTCCTGCTATTTGAAAATCAATGACCCCAATACAGGCGCGCGGGGTTATCGACCAATACCGTGCGTCTGTATTCCTCTGGAACCCAATCCACCAGTGCCCGCGCCAATTCGCCAGCGGAATTCGAACGGGCCTTTATTCCGGGATGCGGCCAGTCCGACCCCCATACGATCCGGTGCGGATTGGCCTGCACCAGGGCATGTGCAATGGGAACCACGGCCGGGTCCACGGCCGATGCCGTTGCCGATATCCGGTAGGCGCCCGAGAACTTCACCCAGGCCCGGCCTTCCTTCATCAGCGCCTGCAGATTGCGGCTGCCCGGCCCGCCGGCGCCCAGCTGGCGCGACGGGTGGCCGAAGTGATCCACCACCACGGCCACGCCCATGTCGGCCACGCGCTGCGCCAGGCCAGGGTCTTCATCCACGTTCACCAGCAATTGCACATGCCAGCCCAGGCCCCGGATGCGGTCGACCACGGCCTGCAGGCTGGAGACGGAGACCCCGCCCGAAAACAGCGCATTGCACCGTGCGCCCCGCACGCCCAGGGCGTGCAGCGCTTCGATCTCTGTATCCGGCGTGTCCTCGTAGATCACGGCCACGCCACGCATGCGGCCCGCCTCGGCATGGCGCAGCGTCTGCTTGAGAAGGCCGTGATCGCGGCCATACACGCTGGGCTGGACCAGAACGCAACGGTCCACGCCCAATGGGCGAAAGGCTTTCCAATAACCGTCCATGGACGCGACAGCCGGTGTATAGGCGCGCTCCGCAATCAACGGAAAATCTTCTGAACGACCAAATACATGGAAATGGGTATCGCAGGAATTTTCTGGAAACAGATATTGTTCCGCTGGATTTTCGACTGCGTCGCAATCACCGGCACAGCGGTTGAAACTGGGTGAATTCATGGGCATTCATTTCAAAGCTGGTGCATTGTCGTGACGCACGTAAAATTCAGTCAAGCTCATCTTTGTCATCATCAAAATGAACAGCATTCAACATGCAGACGGTGCGCCCCGGGCCCCGGTCAACCTGCGCAGCATCGACCTCAACCTGCTGGTGATCTTCGAGGCCCTGGTGGAGGAACGCAGCGTGGGCAAGGCCGCCGCGCGGCTGGGCATCACCTCCTCGGCCGTCAGCCATGCGCTGCGCCGGCTGCGCACCCAGTTCAACGACCCGCTGCTGCTGCGCACGGCCGAAGGCATGTCGCCCACGCCCGAGGCCGTGCGCCTGGCGCGCAGCTTCCGCAAGGCCTTCAGCGAGATCGAAAGCGCCATCGAGGTCAGCAAGGGCTTCGATCCGGCCACGGCGCGGCGCAACTTCCATCTGCGCCTGTCCGACTACGTGGGCGTGCTGCTGCTGCCGCAGCTGTGCATCCATCTGCGCGCCGTGGCGCCGGGCATCAGCCTGTCGGTGCAGTCCTTCGACGGCCGCCAGCCCTCGGACCGCGTCGAGTACGAAGGCGTGGAGATACGGCTGTCCGTCTCGCGCGGGCGCTCGGTGCTGTCGGCGTCACGGCGCCTGCTGGACGACCAGTGGATGGTGCTGATGCGCAAGGACCATCCGGCCGCCGCCTCCCCGCTCACGCTGGAAAAATACCTGGAGCAGGGCCACCTGAAGGTCACGGGCGTGGGCAGCAGCATCGTGGACGAACTCCTGGCCGAGCGCGGGCTGGCGCGGCGCGTGATGTTCCAGGTGCCCACCTGGCTGGGCATGGTGCCCGTCATCGAATCCACCGACCTGGTGGCCGCCATGCCCGCGCACTGGATGCACAGCGTGCTGTCCGGCTCCAACTGCGTGGCGCGCCCCATGCCCCTGCCCGAGCTGGCCCTGTCCATCGACGCCGTCTGGCATCCGCGCAACGACCATGACGCGGGGCACAAATGGTTCAGGGAGCTGATCCACCAGATCTTCCAGGAGGCGTACAGCAAGTCACAGTGCGGATATATACTTTGATACATACCAGCAGGAGGAATCACCGTGACGCAGACTGCCAAGCTTTTCACCACCGGTCGCAGCCAGGCCGTGCGCCTTCCCTATGAATTCCGGTTCGAGGAAAAAGAGGTCTACATACGTCGCGACCCCATCACGGGCGACGTGATCCTGTCGCGCCGTCCCGACTCATGGCAAGAGTTCTTTGCGCTCGACGCCACCACCGACGTGCCGGCCGATTTCATGGACACCGCTGACCGAGCGCAGCCAGAGTCAGGCCGCGATCCGTTTGCCGACGAAGGCAGTGCGCGATGACACGCTACCTGCTGGACACCAACATCGCCAGCCACATCATCAAAGGCGATATCCCTGCCGTGCGCGAACAGCTGGTTCGCGTACCCATGCACCAGATCGCCGTGTCGGCGGTCACGCAGGCCGAACTGATGTACGGGGTCGCCAAGCGCGGCCACCCTGCCGGGCTGTCGCTGCGGGTGACAGGGTTCCTGGCCCGCGTCGAGGTGCTGCCCTGGACGGCCCAGGTGGCCGATGCCTACGGCCACCTGCGCGCCGCCTGCGAGGCGGCCGGCATCACGCTGGCCTCCATGGACATGATGATTGCCGCGCACGCCCTGCTCCTGCAGCAGCAGGCCGCGCAGGCCGGCGAGCGCTCGGTACTGGTCACAAGAGACCGGGTGTTCAGCCGCATTCCCGAACCCGGACTGGCCATCGCGGACTGGACGACCGGCCCGGCTGGCTGAATCGGCGCTTAACCCAGCCCTCATGCTTTTCGGTGAAGATGCGGTCTTTCCGCCGCACAAGCCATGACACCAGAACAACACACTCCAGCGCTGCAGCGCCGCAACCTCGGCCTGCTCGTGGCCGCGCAATCGCTGGGGGGCGCGTCGCCGCCCATCATCATTTCGCTGGGCGGCCTGGTCGGCCAGCAGCTGTCCACCAATCCCACGGCCACCACGCTGCCTGTCAGCATCTACCAGCTGGGCCTGGCGCTGTCCACGCTGCCCGCGGCCTGGCTGATGCAGCGCATGGGGCGGCGCACGGCCTATGTGCTGGGAGCCATCCTGGGCGTGGTCTCGGGCGTGATCGCGGCCCAGGGCATTGCGCACTCCGATTTCGTGACCTTCTGCATCGGCACGGCGCTGGCGGGCTTTTACGCGGCCTGCGTGCAGAGCTACCGCTTTGCGGCCACCGACGCCATGACCGACCCCGCCGAGCAGGCGCGCGCCATCTCGCGCGTGATGATCGGCGGGCTGATCGCGGCCATCATCGGCCCGCAGGTGGTGATCTGGACGCGCGACGCCCTGCCCATGACGCCGTTCGCCGGCAGCTTCTACAGCCAGGCCGTTCTCGCCCTGCTGGCCCTGCCGCTGCTGCTGGGCCTGAAGCTGCCGCCGCCCCAGGCCCGCGCCGTGGCGGGCGAGGCCCGGCCGCTGGCCGAGATTGCGCGCACGCCGCAGTTCATCGTGGCGGCTTCGGCCGGCGTGGTCAGCTACGGTCTCATGGCCTTTCTGATGACGGCCGCGCCCATGGCCATGGTGGGCTGCGGCCACACGGTGGGCGAGGCGGCGCTGGGCATCCAGTGGCATGTGCTGGCCATGTTCGCACCCAGCTTCTTCACGGGCCGGCTGATCGCGCGCTTCGGCAAGCGCCGCATCACGGCGCTGGGGCTGGTGATGATCGCCGCCTCGGCCCTGATGGCGCTGATGGGGCTGGAGCTGCTGCACTTCTGGGGCTCCCTGGTGCTGCTGGGCGTGGGCTGGAACTTCGGCTTCATCGGCGCCACCGCCATGGTCACCGAGTGCTACCGGCCCGCAGAGCGCGCCAAGGTGCAGGCGCTCAACGATTTCCTGGTCTTCGGCACCGTGGCCGTGGCCTCGTTCGGCTCGGGCCAGCTGCTGCACACGGCCGGCTGGGACGGCATCAACACCTGGCTGCTGCCCATCGTGGGCGTGGTGCTGCTGATGCTGGCCATGCAGGGACGGGGTCGCGGCGCGGGCGCGCCGGCCTGAAGCCCCGACCGGTCAATCGCCAGGGTCCGCACGGCGGCTGCCCAGCCAGAGCACGGCCACCCAGCCCAGCAGCGCCAGGGCCAGCAGCACGGACAGATGCCATAGCGCCGCCTCCAGCGGCGCGCCGGCCTGGTTCAGTCGCAGCGAGGCCTGGATGGCCGCCGTGCTGGGCGACAGCCAGCGCAGCGCCTGCAGCAGTTGCGGCAGGGCTTCGGCCGGCCAGCTGAAGCCGCCGATGAAGGCCAGCGGGATGGAGGTGAACAGCACCACCTGCATGGCACGCTCGCGGTTGGCCAGCCACCAGCCCAGCAGCGCCGCCGCCCCCGCCACGGCCGGGACGAAGACGGCCAGCAGCGCCAGCGCGCCCCAGGGATTGCCGCCGCGCGGATAGTCGTGCCAGACGAAGATCCAGCCGAAGTAGTACAGGCCCGAGAGCCAGCCCAGCGTGCACAGCGCCAGCAGCCGCGCCAGCCAGGTGCGTGCCGGCGCCCTGTCCAATCCCTGCTCGCGCCAGGTTCCCACCAGCAGCGCGCCGCCCATGAGCAGCGTCTGCTGCAGGATGATGATGGCCACGGCGGCGACGACGAAGCTGCCGTAGCCTTCCGTCGGATTGAACAGGGCCTGCATCTGCAGGTTGACGGGCGAGCGGCTGGCCTGGGCCTGCAGTGCGCTCTGTCCGCCGGCCGTCAGCCGCCGCAGCTCCACGCCTGCCGAGACCGTGCCGAAGGCTTCGGCAAAGCCGTACTGCACCTGCTTGGCGGCCAGCGGGTAGGCACCGTTGGCATAGACGGGGACCACGGCCTCTTCGCTGCGCACCACGCGGCGCTTGAGGTCGCGCGGCAGCAGCGCGTAGCCCATGACGCGGCCATCCAGCAGGGCCTGCTGCGCCTGGGCCTCGTCGCCCGTGACCAGAGCGACTTCGATGCGCGGGCTGGCCTGGGCAAAGCGCATCATCTGGCGTGCCAGCCCGCTGCCGTCGTGCTGCACCACGGCCACGGGCACGCGCTGCACCACCTCCTGCCCATAGAACCAGGGATAGAAGAAGCCGTAGAGCACGGGCGCGCCCACCAGCAGCATGAGCACGCCCACGTCGCCGAACACGGCACGCAGGGCGTTGAGGAAGTCATGCGCAAAGCCCCTGGCCATCTCAGCGCCCTCCCCATTTGTCGGGGCGGGAAAGGCCGCGCGCCAGGCCTGCCGTGGCCAGCAGCAGCAACACCAGCGCGGCCAGCAATAGCCCGGCCACCACGGGCAGGCTCTGCACGATGGGCGCGCCCATCTGCAGCTGCTCTATCTGCAGCCGCGCATAGTGGGTATAGGGCATGGACAGGGCCCAGGCACGTGCCGAATCCGGCATGGCCAGCAGCGGAAAACCCACGCCGCTGAACGCAAAGGCCGGCGCCGACAGCAGGCCCGCGCCCGAAAGCGCCGTGCGCAGCGACAGCGTGAGCGCCGCCAGCAGCGCCCCCGCCGCCAGGCTCACGGCGATCAGCAGCAGCAGGGCCAGCGCCACCCAGGCCAGGCTGGCAGCGCCCTGCCCCGGATGCCAGCCCCGTCCGGCCGTGAGCCACAGCATGGCCAGCGTACCGCCCAGGCCCAGGCTGGCCCAGGACAGCGCCAGCTTGCCCGCCAAGGCGCCCGCAATGGCGCTCCAGCCGGGCTTTCCCGGGCCCGCAGCCTCGGCCATCCACTGGCCCAGCGTGCGGTCGCGCAGCTCGCGCCCCACGGACCAGGCGCCGGCCGTCATGCCCAGGATGTGCAGCAGCGCGGGAATCAGCGCCGCCGCCAGGAACTGCTCGTAGTTGGTGGAGATGTTGAACAGCGACACCAGGTTGGTGCGTATGGGCTCCATGCGCACGCGCAGCGCCTGGGCCGGGTCGCCGCGCTTGGCACGGGCCTGCATTTCCACGCCGGCCGACAGCGTTCCCACCACCTGGCGCAGGTCGCGCTGGATCAGGCTGGAATGCGTGGCCAGCTGGGCGTTGTGCATGAGCACCACGTCGGCCCCCTGGCCCCGCTTGATGTCGCGCGCAAAGCCGGGCGGGATCTGCACCACGGCGTAGGCATTCATGGACTGCAGCGCCCATTGCGCCTCCGAGGCATTGAGCGCCTGCGACTGCACGGCCAGGCCCGGCGTGGCGTCCAGCATGCGCACCAGTTGGCGCGACAGGGCGCTGTGGTCCTGGTCCCAGACGGCGACGGGCAGGCGCTGGACCAGGCCTGCCGAGAAGATCCAGACCATGAGCAGCAGCGCCAGCAGCGGCACCCAGCTGACCATGGCCAGGTCCCAGGGCCGCCCGCGCAGCAGCCGCCATTCGCGCCGCAGGCTGGCGGCAAAGGCCGTGGGCGGGTTCGCGCTCACTGCCGCCGGCCGCTCAACGGCCGCCTTCCACGACCACGCTCATGCCGGGCCGCGCGCCTGCAATGGGCTGCTGCGGCCGCGCGCGGACCTCGAAGGTGCGCGCATCGAAGCCCTGGCCCGCACGCGTGGCGCGCCAGGTGGCGAAGTCGGGCAGCACACCCAGGTAGTAGACCTCGAAGCCGGCCTCGCGGTTGTCCAGGCCCGGCAGGCGGCCGGTGAAGCGGCTGCCCTGGGCAAAGCGTGCAAGCTGGTCCTCGCGCACATTGAGCACCACCCACTGGTCGGCCAGATCCACCACGGTGACCACGGCCACGCCCTGCGGAGACAGCTCGCCCTGGCGGGCCAGCACCTGGACCACCTCGCCGCCCACGGGGCTGCGCAGCTCGGTCTCGGCACGCGCGGCCTCCACCTCGGCGACCACGCCCTGCACCTGGCGTGCCTGGGCCTGGGCGGCACTGCGATCCTCCTGGCGCGCGCCCGAAGCCGCCATTTCATATTGCGCGCGCGCAGCCAGCGCCTGGTCGCGCGAGGCGCGCCAGTTGGCATCGGCTTCATCGCGTTTCTGGGCCGCAACCAGTCCCTGGTCGAACAGGCTTTGCACGCGGCGCAGCGAGGTCTGGGCCAGGTCGGCGGCCGTCTGGGCGCGCTGCCAGTTCAGGCGCGCCATCTGCACTTCCTGCGGGCGTGCGCCGGCCTGCGCCTTGTCGGCCTGGGCCTGGGCGGCATCGCGCGCGGCCTCGGCCTGGGCCAGCTTGGCGCGCACCTCGGGGCTGTCCATCTCCACCAGCAGATCGCCGGGCTGGATCTTCTGGCCTTCGGTGACCCGCACCTTGGCGATGCGCGCCGTGACCTTGGGCGCGATGTCGGTCTCGCGTGCCTCCATCTGGCCCTGGAAATACAGGGGGGCGGGCTGCGCCGCACGCCAAAAGCCCCAGGCCACAAGCAGCAGCACGGCCAGCACGATGGCCAGGGCCAGCCAGGGGCGCCTGCGCCCCGGCGGCACGGGCGCGGGGCCGGGTGTTTCGGGGGCGCTGCGGGGATGGTCGGGCGTGGCTGTGCTCATGGTGCGTCGGGTGGGATCTGTATGTCGGCCTGGGCCATGAATCGGTCGAATTCCTCGCTCTGGCCCGTGCTCTCCAGCAGTGCGGCCAGGGCCTGCACATACTGGTTGGCCAGTTCGGCACGCTGGGTCTGGACCTTGGCGAGATTGAGGCTGGCATCGATCAGGTCCAGCGTGGTGCTGGTGCCTTCCCGCAGGCCGGCCTCGCGCAGCCGCAGCAGCTCGCGCGCAAGATCCTCCTGGGCCTGCTGGGCCTGGTACTGGCGGCGTGCCTGCTCCACGCCCAGCCAGTTCTTTTCGACCAGCAGCGCGATGTCGCTGAGCGCCTGGGCTTGGGTCAGCTCGGCCTGCTCGATCTTGCGCTGCGAGGAGGCGGCCAGCGCATCGCGGTCGATGCTGTCCCACAGCGTCCAGCGCACAGCCACGCCTGCCACCCAGTTGGGCTTGCCGCTGGTGTTGACCTCGCGCGAACCGAAGGCCAGCAGCTGCGGCCGGCGCAGCGCCTCCTGGGCGTCGTGCAGGGACTCGGCCTGGCGCTTCTTGGCCTGCACCTTGTCCAGACCCGGATGGTGCGACTGGGCCGCGGTGACGAAGCCGTCCAGCGGCGGCAAAGGCCGGCTGCTGACGAACAGCGGCGTGCTGGGCAGCACCTGCCGCTGCGCCTTGACCGTGCGCGCCAGCGCCGCTGCGGCCAGGTCTGCGTCGTCGCGCGATTTGCGCGCCTGCTGCTCGGCGTCGGCCAGCGCGGCACGGGCCTGCAGGCGCTCCAGCCGGGAGATCACGCCCGCCTTGAGCATGCTTTGCGCGGCCGCGTCATGCACGCGCACGCCCTCAAGCGCACGCTCGCGCAGCCGTGCGGCCCGCTCGGCCAGCTGGGCGCCGAAGTAGCGCTGCACCAGCAGCGAATGCAGGGCGTGGCTGCTGCTGGCGGCATCGGCCAGGGCTTCGTCGGTGGCAGCGTCCAGGCCACTGCGCACCGCATCGGACAGGCCGCCCAGGTACAGCGGCCAGACCAGGGACAGGCTGGCCGAGGCATTCGTGCTCTTGCGCTGCAAGGCATAGGAGGTGGGCAGTTGCGGCAGCGAGGGAATGGCCGGCCCCACAGAGGGCGGCAGCTGGCCGAGGACGCCGTCCAGGGTGCGCCGCGCAGGATCGAGATCGATGTCGGCATTGGCCGAGTAGCGGTAGCCCAGGCCCGTGATGGCCACGGAAGGCCCGCCCAGCCCCTGCGTACCCTGGCGTCTGAGCCGCGCGCTTTCCACGGCCTTGGCCGAGGCGGCCAGTTGGTCGGAGCCCTGCAGCAGCGCCTGGCGGGCCTGCACGAAGCTCATCGCGGCGGCAGCCTGGGAGGCCGGAGCCTCCCCTGCAGCCTGGGCCGCCCCTGCGACCATGCCCAGCGCCGCCAGCCACGGCACAAGGCGCGCGGGCCGCGCAAGCAACGGAAAAAACATGGAAGCGCTCAATGGCATGAATGGGGGCGCCTTGCGTGGTTCACCGATGGTGGCGAAGCTTACACGGGCTTGCAGGCGGGCCCCCGTCGGACAAGGTCCTGTGCCTTGTGCCCCCGGCACTGTGCAGCAGGGCCGATTTGCGTGGCGTTCCATTCCATTTCTGTGCGCAGGTGCCGCGTCATGCCGCTACACTGGCGCCTGCCTGCGCGAGCATGTCCTGGCGGACCTGTCCGCAGGCCTTTTTTTTCTGCCCGGCATCGGCCCGATGCCCCGACTGACCACCATGTCCACCGTCTTCAACTTCACCTTCGTCCCCTGGTTCCGGTCCGTGGCTCCCTATATCCACAAGTTCCGACACCAGACCTTTGTGGTGGGACTGACGGGCGAGGCCATCGCATCGGGCAAGCTCAGCTCCATCGTCCAGGACCTGGCCATGATCCAGGCCATGGGCGTGAAGATCGTGCTGGTCCATGGCTTCCGTCCCCAGGTCAACGAACAGCTTGCCGCCAAGGGCCATGAGGCCCAGTACTCGCGCGGCGTGCGCATCACCGACTCCGTGGCGCTGGACTGCGCCCAGGAAGCCGCCGGCCAGCTGCGCTACGAGATCGAGGCTGCCTTCAGCCAAGGCCTGCCCAATACGCCCATGGCCGGCGCGCGGGTGCGGGTGATCTCGGGCAACTTCCTCACGGCGCGGCCCGTGGGCATCGTGGACGGCGTGGATTTCAAGCATTCGGGCCTGGTGCGCAAGGTCGATGTCAGCGGCATCCGCAGCGCCCTGGACATGGATGCCATGGTGCTGATGTCGCCCTTCGGCTTCTCGCCCACCGGCGAGGCCTTCAATCTGAGCATGGAAGAGGTGGCCACGCGCGTGGCCATCGAGCTGAAGGCCGACAAGCTGATCTTCATGACCGAGGTGCCGGGCATCCGCATGGACCCTACGGGCCCGGCCGACGAGACCAACCCCATCGACACCGAGCTGCCGCTGGCCACGGCCCGCCGCATGCTGGCCGAGCTGCCCACGCCCGAGCAGCCCACGGACACGGGCTTTTACCTGCAGCACTGCGTGCATGCCTGCGAGCACGGCGTGGAGCGCAGCCACATCCTGCCCTTCGCCATCGACGGCGCGCTGCTGCTGGAGATCTATGTGCACGACGGCATCGGCACCATGATCATCGACGAGAAGCTGGAGGAGCTGCGCGAGGCCACGCCCGACGACGTGGCCGGGATCATCCAGCTGATCGAGCCCTTCGAGAAGGACGGCACCCTGGTCAAGCGCAGCCGCACCGAGATCGAGCGCGACATCGCCCACTACACCATCATCGAACACGATGGCGTGATCTTCGGCTGCGCCGCGCTCTACCCCTATCCCAGCGCCAGGACGGCCGAGATGGCGGCCGTCACCGTCTCGCCCAAGAGCCAGGGCACGGGCGATGGCGAGAAGCTGCTCAAGCGCATAGAGCAGCGCGCCAAGGCCCAGGGCCTGGACAGCCTGTTCGTGCTGACCACGCGCACCATGCACTGGTTCATCAAGCGCGGCTTCCAGCCCGTGGACCCCGACTGGCTGCCCGAGGCTCGCAAGGCCAAGTACAACTGGGACCGCAAAAGTCAAGTCCTGGTCAAGAAGTTGTAACCCCCTGAGGCGCTGTGCGCCTTCCCCCTCACGAAGGGGACATACGGGCGGCCGGCGACACCCTCGGTGCGGGGGCGGCGCGGCCGGCCCAGGCCCTTCCTCGGTGTCTCTCGTCTTCAGGCCGCGCCAATTTTCTGAAATCGCCCAAATCAAGCGGCATGGTGGCGCAACTCAGCCTTGCACTGCTGCCTGCCAGCGTGCGGCCGCCTTGCCGGCCGCTGCCAGCGCCGCATCGCGCTGCGGCGCGTCGGCCGGGCATTCGGTGAGGTAGCCGGTCACCAGCAGCGGTGCGCTTTGCGGCGTGGGCCAGGCGATGACGGCATCGTTGGTCGTGCCGCGATCGCCGGTGCCCGTCTTTCCACCCACACGCCAGCCGGCCGGCATGCCCGCGCGCAGGCGCTTGTCGCCCGTGCGGCTGGCCACCAGCCACTGCTGCAGCAGGGCGCGGCCATGGCCGTCCAGCACCGATCCCAGCAGCAGGCGCTGCATGCTTTGCACCATGGCCAGCGGTGTGGTGGTGTCGCGCTCGTCACCGGGCAGGCCTTCGTTGAGCTCGGGCTCCATGCGGTCCAGGCGCGTGGTCTCGTCGCCGCTGGCGCGCAGCCACTGCGTCAGCGCCTGCGGGCCGCCGCTGGCGTCCAGCAGCAGGTTGGCGGCCGTGTTGTCGCTGAGCACCACGGCGGCCTCGCACAGCTCGGAGATGGTCATGCCGCCGCCGTCACCGGCACGCGGGCCGCTGGCCGGCGAGTAGGGAACCAGCCGGGAGCTGGCGTAGTGCACGCGGCGCGACAGGCGCTCATCGCCCTGCTGCACGCGGTCCAGTACCTGGGCGGCCAGCAGCAGCTTGAAGGTGCTGCACATGACAAAGCGCTCGTCGCCGCGGTGGTCCACGCTGGCGCCCGACTCCGCCTCCAGCACGGCCACACCGAGCCGGCCGCCCACACTTTTCTCGATGCGCGCCAGCTCGGTCCTGAAGGCCTGGTCGGCAGCCCCCTGTTTTTTTGATGGCAGGGCGCAGCCGGCCAGCCCGGCCGCCATCCAGGCGGCCGCGCCGCCTGTCATCAGAAAATCGCGTCTTTGCATTGTTTTTCCTTTTCAGTTGCAGATCGACAATCGCAACGATAGCGCCGCGCCCAATCTGCGACCAGCGTGAATAATTGGCAGCATCCCTTAGAAAAACTATTGGCTCACCATGCAACTGCCCCTCAATGCCCTGCGCATGTTCGACGCGGCCGCGCGCCATCTCAACCTGACGCGGGCGGCCGACGAGCTGTGCGTGACCCAGGCCGCCGTCAGCCAGCACATCCGCAACCTGGAGGAGCGCCTGGGCAAGCCGCTGTTCCGGCGCCTGCCGCGCGGCCTGGCGCTGACCGACGAAGGCCATGCGCTGTGGCCTGCCGTGGCCGAGAGCTTTGCGCGCATAGAGCATTCGCTGCAGCAGGTGGCCGAACCGCGCCCGCGCGAGGTCCTCACCGTGGGCGTGGTCGGCACCTTCGCCATCGGCTGGCTGATTCCCAGGCTGGGCCAGTTCCAGCAGCAGCACCCCTACATCGACCTGCGACTGCTCACGCACAACAACCGCGTGGACCTGGCCGGCGAAGGGCTGGATGCGGCCGTGCGCTTTGGCGACGGCGCCTGGCAGGGCACGCGCGCCGAGCTGCTGCTGCGCGCGCCGCTGACGCCCATGTGCACCCCGGCCCTGGCCCAGCGCCTGCGCCAGCCGGCCGACCTGGCCGGGCAGACGCTGCTGCGCTCGTACCGCCTGCAGGAGTGGGAGAGCTGGTTTGCCACGCTGGACCAGAGCGCGCCGCTGGCGCGCGGCGCCATGTTCGACTCCTCGCTGACGCTGGCCGAGGCGGCCGCCCAGGGCGCGGGCGTGGCCCTGCTGCCGGCGCGCATGTTCCAGCACCTGCTGCAGCAGGGCCGGCTGGTGCGCCCCTTCGAGCAGGAGGTGGACACGGGCGCCTACTGGCTGACCCACCTGCGCTCGCGCGCACCCAGCGCGGCGCTCAAGACCTTCAGGCAATGGCTGCTGGCGCAGCTGCAATAGCCACGGACGCCCGCGGCAAGACCCGCAGGCCGCCCGACTTTGGCCCCGGCGCTATCATCTGCCGCTTTTGGCCCCTAGCCCCGTTCCCGCTCCATGACCCAGACCCTGCCGGTTCTCTACTCGTTTCGCCGCTGCCCCTACGCCATTCGCGCCCGTCTGGCGCTGGCCCATGCCGGCCTGGCCTGCGAGCTGCGCGAAATCAACCTGCGCAACAAGCCGCAGGCGCTGCTCGATGCATCGCCCAAGGGCACGGTGCCCGTGCTGGTGCTGGAGGACGGCCGCGTGATCGAGCAGAGCCTGGATGTCATGCTGCACGCGCTGCGCGCCAATGTCCCGGATGGCTGGCTGGCACCGACCAGCGGCTCGCTGCAGGACATGCTGGCGCTGATCGAGCGCAACGACGGCTTTTTCAAGCACGCCCTGGACCGCTGCAAGTACCCCGAGCGCTATACGGCCGAAGAGGTCAACCACGCCCAGGCCGATGCCCTGACCTGGCTGGCCGAGCTGGACGACCAGCTGGAGGCCACCGGCTACCTGTTCGGGCAGAACCCCAGCCTGGCCGACATGGCGCTGCGCCCCTTCGTGCGCCAGTACGCGCGCATCGACGAGTCGCAATGGAACGAGCAGCCCTGGCCGCATCTGCAGGCCTGGCTGCAGCGCTGGATCGATTCGGCCCTGTTCGCCGAAGTGATGGAAACCTACCCGGGCTGGGTGCCCGGCACGCGCGGCCCGGTCTTTGCCGCCGGTGGCGTGGGCAGCGACTGACGCCTGCCCGCCCCGTGTGCCCCGCCCCGGGTCGGCAAGGGCTGCGCAAGGCAGGCAAAACTGGCACAGTGGCAGGCTGTTGCCAACCGCCTGAGCCTTCGCCGACATGACCCTCGCCACCCTGCTCGTCTTCTCCCTGGTCGCGCTGATCGCGATCATCACCCCCGGTCCCACCGTGCTGCTGGCCCTGGCCAATGGCTCGCGCCACGGCGTGCGCCGCGCCCTGCCGGGCATGCTGGGCGCCGTGCTGTCGGACTTCGTGCTGGTCGGCGCGGTCGCGCTGGGCCTGGGCGCGCTGCTGGCGGCCTCGGAGTTCTGGTTCTCGGTGGTCAAGTGGGCGGGAGCGGCCTACCTGGCCTGGCTGGGCCTGCGCATGCTGCGCAGCCAGGGCGGATCGCTGTCGGCACCCCAGGGTGGCGGCAAGGCAGAGACTGGCGCCGACGGCTACAGCGCCCGCACCGTGCTGCTCAAGTCGTTCCTGGTCGCCGTGACCAATCCCAAGGGCTACCTGTTCTGCTCGGCCCTGCTGCCCCAGTTCATCGACCCGGCGGCCGCCCAGGCGCCGCAGTACATCGCCATTGCGCTGGTGTTCGCGCTCATCGATTTCCTGGTGATGCTGGCCTATGCCTTCGCCGGATCACGCGCCGCGCGGCTGCTGCGCGGGCGGGCCGTGATGTGGCTGGACCGTCTGTGCGGCGGCATGCTGCTGGCGCTGGCAGGCTCGCTGGCCTTCTACCGCCGCGCGTCGAACTAGGCGCGCCGCCCAAGAGCCGCGCCTCCCCCGCTGCGTCAGTGCGTCGTCCCCATGACATCGTCCAGCTGCAGCACGGCAGCGGCGTTGGCCGTGGTGGTGGCCAGGGTATCGATGGCGCCGGTGCGCAGGGCGCCCAGGATGGCCGTGACCTTGCTGGATTCCGCCGCCACGGCGATGACGTTGGGTATGCGCAGCAGGTCCTCGCGGCTCAGGCCGATGACGCGGTCCTGCATGGGGGTTGCGGCCGGCTGGCCGTGGATGTCGATGAAGTCGTAGCCCATCATGTCGCCCACCGTGCCCGCGCGGCGGGCGTCCGAGATCTCCTGCGCGGAAAACCAGCCCATGCGGGCCATGTTGCTGTCCACGCTGACATCGCCCACGCCGATGAGGGCGATGTCGGCACGGCGCGCCTTGTCCAGGGTGTGCCTGACGGTGTCGTTGTCCAGCAGTGCCTTGCGCAGTTGCGGATCGCCCACCAGGGCCGGCGCATAGAGCGACTCGGACTTGCCGCCAAAGCGCGCGGCCAGGCGGCGCGCGATGTGGTCGGCGTTCATCGCCTCCCCGCCACGGTAGGAGCCGCCGATGGCGCTGACGAAGTGGCACTCCCGCCGTGTGGCGGACAGGGCGTGCTCGGAGACCGAGGACACGTTGCGCCCCATGCCCACGGCCACGATGGAGCCATCGACCAGGATGCGCTCCAGCTCGCTGGCCACCAGGCCTGCCAGCAGTTCGCGCTGCCGGTCGGCATCCTTGTGGTCCACCGCGATCAGTGCGCGCTTGATGTGAAAGCGCTCGGTCAGCTGCCGCTCCAGGTCGGCGGACACCAGCGAATGCGGCCGCACGCGGATCTCGACAATGCCCTCTTCCTGCGCGCGGCGCAGCAGCCGCCCGACGGTGGCGCGCGAGATGCCGAACTCCTTGGACAGTTGGTCCTGCGTGCATCCATCGACGTAGTAAAGGGTCGCCAGTCGCGTCAGGTCGCTTTCAGTCAAGGGTGCCTCCAAGGGTGCCGGGAAAGGCGCGCAGTGTAGCGCCGCTCACCGGGCCTCGCCAGCGTGGGGCAGCAGCAGGACCTTGACCGAGTCCATGGAATCGGCCACCCGGATGGCGCTCTCCCACTCCGACAGCGCATAGCGGTGGGTGACGATGCCCTCGGAGGTGACCAGGCCGCGCGCCAGCAGGTCGATGGCGATGGGGTAGCAATGGGCGCTGAGGTGGGCGCCGCGCAAGTCCAGCTCCTTTTCCTCGCCGATGATGGACCAGTCCACCGTGGTCTCGCGCCCGAAGACGCTGAACTCCACGAAGCGGCCGAGCTTGCGCACCAGGTCCAGCCCCTGCGTCACGCCCGAGGGCGCGCCCGTGGTCTCTACGTACACATCGCAGCCGTAGCCGTCGGTCAGTGCGTGCACGATGGCGCGGGCATCCTCGCGCGCGGGGTTGATGGTCACGTCGGCGCCGCAGCGGCGTGCCAGCGCCAGGCGCTGGTCCGACAGGTCCATGACCACCAGCCTGCGCGGCGTCTTCAGGCGCGCCACCTGGGCCATGAGCAGGCCCAGCGTGCCCGCGCCGGCGATGACCACCACATCATCGAGCTGGATGTCGCCGCGGTTGACGGCATGGATGGCGCAGGACAGCGGCTCGGTGATGGCCGCATCCTCGAAGGCCACGCTCTCGGGAATCCGGTGCACCACGGCGCGGGCGGACAGGCGCATGTACTCGGCCATGCCGCCATCGGCTACCTGGCCCTGGAAGCCGTAGACATCGTGCACCTCGCACATCCAGCGAAAGCCGGTCCTGCAATAGCGGCAGGCATGGCAGGGCACGATCTGCTCGGCGATCACCCGGTCACCCAGCTGCACGCCGTGGTGCTCCTGGGCACCCTCGCCCACTTGCACCACATGGCCCCAGAACTCGTGGCCCGCGATCACCGGCGGGCGCACATAGGCGGGGCGGCCTTTTTCCGGATCTCCCCAGAAGCGCAGCGCGCCAGCCCAGCATTTGCAGTCGCCCGCGCAAATGCCGCAGGAAGCCACGCGGATGACCAGCTCGCGCGGCCCGGCCTGCGGACGCGCGACGCGTTCGAGCCGGTAATCCCTGGGCCCGTGGCAGACCACGGCCAGCATGTTCGTATCGGCGGCGTCAGGCAGGGTGTTTTGCATGGAACTCTCCCGGATTGCAGATGGTGGACAGGACGTGGGCGCAGCGCTTCATGCCCTGCGGCGTGAACTGTCGAGCAGCACGGCGCCGACGATGATCACGCCCTTGATCAGTTGCTGGTAGTACGAGGACACGCCCAGCAGGTTCAGCCCGTTGTTGATCACGCCGATGAGCAGGGCGCCGACGACCGTGCCGCCCAGGCTGCCCGTGCCGCCCGACAGGCTGGTGCCGCCGATCACCACGGCCGCAATGGCGTCCAGCTCGTAGGACACGCCGGCCTGCGGCAGCGCCGCCGTGGTGCGCGATGCCAGCAAAATGCCGGCCAGCCCCGCGAGCAGGCCGCTGACCACATAGACCAGCAGCACGATGGCGCGGGTGTTGATGCCGCTGGTCTTGGCGCTGCGCAGGTTGCCGCCCACGGCGTAGATGTAGCGGCCATACACGGTGTAGCGCAGCACGAAGGCGAACACCGCGACGGCAACGGCAAAGATCACGATGGGCATGGGCACGGGGCCCAGCTGGCCGGCGCCGATGGCAAGAAAGCCGTCGGGCAGCTCGGACACCGGCATGCCGTCGTTGTAGATGTAGGTCAGGCCGCGCGCTGCACTGAGCATGCCCAGCGTGGCCACGAAGGGCGGCACCGCGAACCAGGCCACCAGCAGGCCGTTGACGCCGCCCAGCAGCATGCCCACGCCCAGCCCGGCGCCCACGCTCACCGCCAGCCCCTGGCCATCGGCCGCCAGCCAGGCGCCGACCATGCCGGCCAGCGCCAGGATGGCGCCCACCGACAGGTCGATGCCCGCCGTCAGCACTACGCACGTCATGCCGATGGCCAGGATGCCGTTGATGGAGGTCTGGCGCAGGATGTCGGCCCAGTTGCCCCAGGTCATGAAATGGGGGTTGGCCAGCGCCAGCGCCGCGCACAGCGCAACCAGCGCGATGACCACGCCGTAGCGCTCGCGCAGGCTGCGCAGGTCCGGCGCGCGCCGCCCCAAGAGCGGCGGCGAAGATGCGGCTTGAAGATTCGTCATGGAGAACTCCCGCGTTGATGGAAGAAAGGCGTGGGGCCGGCAGGCCGCTCACTGGATGGAGTAGCCCCCGTCGATGACGATGTTCTCGCCCGTCAGCATGCCGGCGTGCGTACCGGCCAGGAACACGGCCAGCCGCGCCACCTCCTCGGGCTGCGCAAAGCGGCCCGTGGGGATGAGTGCCCGCATGGCCTCCCCCACCTGCCCGGCCCAGGCCTGGCGGCCCAGCGGCGTGTCCACCACCGTCGGCGAGATGGCGTTGACGGTAATGCCGTCCGTCGCCCACTCCAGCGCCAGCACGCGCGTCAGCCCCACCAGGCCCGCCTTGCTGGCGCAATAGGCGGCATGGCGCCTGAGCGCGACCACGCTGGCCTGCGAGGCCAGGTTGATGATGCGTCCGTGGCGCTGGCGGCGCATGGCCGGTGCCACCGCCTGGGCCAGCAGCAGCGGCGCCGTGAGGTTGACGGCCAGCGTGCGCTCCCACGCCGCCTCGCTGATTTCGCCGGCCGGCTCCAGCAGCGCCACGCCGGCGCTGTTGACCAGGATGTCGATGCGGCCCGTGGCCTCCAGCACGGTGGCCACCGCCTGCTCCACGCCCGCAGGCCTGGTCACATCCACCGCCAGCGCCAGGTGGTGCCGGGGCTCCGCCAGGCTGGCAGCGGCCACGTCCAGTGCCTGCCGCTCCAGGTCCACCAGGACGACACGCGCACCGCCTTGGGCGAGCTGCCGGGCAATCGCCAGGCCGATGCCGCCCGCGCCGCCGGTGACCAGGGCCGTGCGGCCGTCGAAGTCCCGCTCCAGGCCGGCGGCGCTCATTTGCGCACCTTCTGCAAGAAGGCGTCGGCATTGGCGGGCACGATGGCGGTCCAGGGCACCTCGTAGGATTTGGCCGTGCCATCGCCCCAGGGCATGGCCTGGGCATACTCGCTCCATACCACCGAGCGCGGCCGGTAGGACGGGCCGACTAGCTGGCGCAGCAGCACATCCAGCGCGCCCTGCGCCTGGGCCTGGGCATCCTGGAAATTGGTGGTCATCTCGCCGCGCTTGACGGCCGTGATGGCGGCGGCCACGCCGTCCACGCCCACCACCGGGATGGTCTTGATATCGATGCCCTTGGTCTTGATGGCCTGCACCGCGCCCAGGGCCTCGTCGTCGTTCTGGGCGATCACGCCCTGGATCTGGCCCGGGAATGCGGTCAGCCAGTTCTCCATCAGTCCCATGGACTCGGCGCGCGACCAGTTGGCGGTCTTGCGCGCCAGCACCTTCACGTCCTTGTGGCGGGCCAGCACCTCGTCATTGCCGCGCGCCCGCTCGATCTGTGCCGACTGGCCTATGGGCCCTTCGATGACGACGATATTGCCCTTGCCGCCGATGGCCTTCATCAGCGCCTCGGCCTGCATGCGGCCGGCCACCACATCGTCATTGCCCACGTAGGAAGTCAGCACATCGCCCTGCACGCGCGTGTTGGAGCCCACCACGGGAATGCCGGCCTTCACCGCCTTGTGCACGGGCGCCGCACCCGCCTTCAGGTCAATGGGCACGAAGAGGATGCCGTCGTACTTCTGCGTGATCATGGCGTCGAACTGGTTGCTCTGCGTCAGCGCGTCGTAGTTGCCGTCGAACACGGTGATCTGCACCGTGCCGTCCTTCACGGCCGGATGCGCCTTCAGCTCCTTGGTCCACATCTGCATGAACTCGCCCTTGAGCCCATAGACGGCCGCGCCTATGCGGTAGGGCTTGGCCGGCGATGGCACTGGTGCTGGTGCCGACAGCGGGGCCGGAGCCTGGGCCCGGACCTGCGCTGCGGCCAGGAACAGCCCACCGACAAGCGCGGCTGCAAGCACGGTGGTGAAGCGGAAAAACGGCATGGTCATGTCTCCTGTGTGTTGTGAAAGGCAAGGGGAAAAACGCTGCACGGGCATCGCCCGGGCTCAGGACGCGAGGTGCATCAGCGCCTCCTGCGTGATGCCGTGGCCGGCCACCACGCGGTCAAGCCGGCCTTTGCGGAAGATGGCAATGCGGTCGCTCAGCTCCAGCAGTTCCGGCGCCTCGGAGGACACCACCACCACGGCATGGCCCTGCGCGGCCAGCGAGGCCAGGAAGGCGTACACCTCGCGCTTGGCGCCTTCGTCGATGCCGCGCGTGGGCTCGTCGCACAGCAGGCAGACGGGATTGGTGGCCATGCAACGGGCCAGCACCACCTTCTGCTGGTTGCCGCCGCTCAGGCCGGAGACCGGCATGGCAGGGCTGGCCAGCTTCACGCGCAGGCGCTGCAGCAGGCCGCCCACCAGCACGCGCTCTGCTGCGCCATCCACCACCCCGGCGCGCTGCAGGCCTGGCAGTGCGGGCAAGCTGGTGTTGAAGCGCACCGAGGAACTGATCACCAGCCCCGTGGCCTTGCGGTCCTCGGTCACCAGGGCCAGGCCCGCCTTGATCGACGCCGCCGGATTGCCGCGCGGCAGGGGCCGTCCGCCCAGGCTCGCCCGCCCCTGGTCGGCGCGCGTGAGGCCGTACAGGCAGTTGAGGAATTCGCTGCGGCCCGATCCCATCAGTCCGTAGATGCCCAGCACCTCGCCGGGGGCGACGTCCAGGCTGATGTCCTCGAACTCGCCCCGGCGCGTGAGCCCCTGCACCGACAGCAGCGGCTCGCCCGGCGCCGCAGCCCTGCGCTCGCTGGCGGCAGCGCGGACCTCCCGGCCCACGATGAGCTTCACCAGCTGCCGCCGGTCGATATCGGCCAGCGCGCCGGTCTGCACGAAGCCGCCATCGCGGAACACCGTGTAGCTGTCGGCAATGGTGAAGATCTCCGTCAGGCGGTGCGACACGTAGAGGATGCCGGCGCCCTGCGCGGTCACGCGGCGTATCGCGTCGAAGAGGATGGCGGTCTCGCTTTCGCCAATGGCCGAGGTGGGCTCGTCCATGATGATCAGCTCGCTTTGCCGGCTCAGGGCCTTGGCAATCTCCACCAGCTGGGTCTGCGCCAGGCTCAGGCGGCCCATCTGCGCGCGCGGATCGATATCGAAGCCCAGCTGCCTGAGCAGCGCATCCGCCTGCTCCAGCAGCGCGGCATGGCGGACCACCATGCCGGCGCGCCGGGGCTCGCGGCCCAGGAAGATGTTCTCGGCCACGCTCATGCCCGGGATGGGCGACAGCTCCTGCGTGATGATGGACAGGCGGTGCGCCAGCGCCTCATGCGGCGTGGCGAAATCCACCGGCCGGCCCTTGAGCAGTATCTCGCCGGCATCGCGTCGCAACAGGCCCATCACGATGTTCAGGAAGGTGGATTTGCCTGCGCCATTGCCGCCGCACAGCGCGTGCACGCTGCCGGCCTGCAGCTCAAGGCAGCCGTTGCGCAGCGCAGGCACGCCGCCAAAGCTCTTGGCCACGCCGCGCGCCTGCAGCAGTGCGGTGCCGGTGCTGGTGCCGGTGTCCATGGTCACGCGCCCTGCCCGCGCCCGGCCGCGGCGGCCTGCGAGCGTTCGAAGCCGGTGATGGCATCCACCTTCAGGGCCGAGCTGCCGCCATCGAAGCGCGATGCGAGGAAGCGGTCCACGATGGCCTTGGCCAGCTCCACCCCGATCACGCGCGAGCCCAGCGTGATGATCTGCGCGTCGTTGCTGCGGCTGGCGCGCTCGGCCGAATAGGTGTCATGGGCCTGCGCGGCGCGGATGCCTGCCACCTTGTTGGCGGCAATGGCCATACCGATGCCCGTGCCGCACAGGAGAACGCCGCGCTCATGGCGGCCCTGGACGATGGCCTGCGCCACCGCGATGCCGATGTCGGGGTAGAGCACCGGCTCGCCGTCATGCGTGCCGAAGTCGGCCACTTCGTGGCCCTGGGCCAGCAGATGCTGCTTCACGGCGTTCTTGAGGTCGCAGGCGGCTTCGTCGCAGCCGATGGCCAGCTTCATGGCATCCCCTTCATTACAAAAGACCATCACATGATCATTTGATCAATGTTTTACGAGAGTCTTCTCAATCGAAGAGCAGTTGTCAAACAACGATAGCTATGTGAGTCGGCAAGATGAATACGTAACCCGTTGAATTTTCTACAAAATTCATCAAATCCTATCGTTTTCCCTTGGCTATTGAATAGCCAAAAGGCATTGACATGCCAATTTCAACAAATCAAAAATGACCACTCAATGATCATATGAACAGTCTTCGGCACACCCGCCGGGACTGCACCTGGAGGAGACAACGGCATGACGACCAACCGCGTGATCAACGACCCCGACCGGGTGGTGGAGGACATGCTCCAGGGATGGATCGCCGCCCATGGCGACACCCTGCGCATCGACGCCGGCAATGCCCGCGTCGTGCGCCTGCATGGCGCGCCACGCAGGGGCAAGGTGGGCATCGTGACGGGCGGCGGGTCGGGCCACGAACCGGCCTTTCTGGGCTATGTGGGCGCAGGCCTGTGCGACGCCGCCGCCGTGGGCGAGGTCTTCTCGTCCCCCACGGCCAGAAGCTTCTACGACGCCATGCGCGCGGCCGATGGCGGCGCCGGCGTGGCCTGCCTGTATGGCAACTACGCAGGCGACAACATGAACGTGGCCATGGCCGTGCAGATGGCGGCAGCCGAAGGCATGGCGGTCAGGACCGTGGTGGCCAACGACGACGTGCCTTCTGCCGCGCGGGGCGACGAGGCCAGCCGCCGCGGCGTGGCCGGCGAGATCCTGATGTGGAAGGTGGCGGGCGCCCGGGCGGCCATGGGCGCCAGCCTCGACGAAGTCATCGCCATCGCCCGGCACGCCATGGCCCGCACGCGCAGCATCGGCATCGGCCTGTCGGCATGCACCATTCCCGCCGTGGGCAAGGCCAATTTCCATATCGAGCGCGGCAGCATGGAGGTGGGCATAGGCCACCATGGCGAGCCCGGCATGTCCGTGCACCGCACGGCCACGGCGGCCGATATGGCCGAGCGCATGCTGGACACCCTGCTGCCCGACCTGCCCTTCGCCCCGGGCGACCGCGTGGCCGTGCTGCTGTCCGGCCTGGGCGCCACGCCGCTGATGGAGCAGTACATCCTCTATGGCGAGGTCGCTCGGCGCCTGCAAGAACGCGGCATGCAGGTGGCCTTCCGGCTCGTGGGCAATCTCTTCACCTCGCTGGAGATGATGGGCATCACGCTCACGCTGATGCAGCTGGACGATGCGCTGGAAGCCTGCCTCAAAGCGCCCTGCCAGTCAGTCGCCCTGACCCTGGCCGGCGGGCTGCCGCCCCAGGCGCAGGAGGCCATTCCAACGCTGCCCTCTGCTCCGGCACGGACGCCGGCACAGGCGCAGGAACAGGCGCAGGAACAGGCACAAACCGCCCGCCCCCCAGCCGCAAGGCGCACCAGCAAAGGGCCGGCCATCGCGCTCGATGGCGCGGGCAGCATCGTGCGTGAACTGATCACGGCCATCGTCGACCACCGGGAGTTCCTGAGCGAGATCGACGGCCTGATCGGCGATGGCGACCACGGCATCAACATGGCCAAGGGCTTTTCCGGCTGCGGCGCACGGCTCGATGCCATGGACGCCAGCCAGGCGGCGCAGCTGCCTGCGGCGCTGCAGCAGCTGTCCCAGGCCTTGATGGACGATATCGGCGGCTCCATGGGCCCGCTGTACGGCAGCTTCTTCCAGGGCTTTGCCGATGTTCTTGGGCCGGAGCAGGAGATGGATGCCGCCCTGTTCGGCCAGGCGCTGGCGCGGGCCGTCGCCGATGTGCAGGAGATGGGCAAGGCCCGGGTGGGCGACAAGACCCTCATCGATACGCTGGCCCCGGCCCTGCAGGCCTACCGGCAATCGCTGCAGGCCGGCGCCGGTTTCCGCGAGGCGCTGCAGGCCATGGAGGCCGCGGCCGAGGCAGGCAAGGAATCCACGCGCCACCTGCAGGCCCGCATCGGGCGCTCGGCCCGGCTGGGGCCGCGCTCCATCGGCGTGCTGGACGCGGGCGCCACGTCCTGCTGGCTCATCCTGAGCACCCTGGCGCAGTCGCTGCAGCGGCGACTGGCGCAAGCCTCAGCCTAGGGCTCAGCGCCTGCGGGCAGCGCCGCGCACCAGCAGCACCAAGACGGCCACGCTCATGATGGCGAAGCAGATGAAGGACCAGTTGGCGATGGAGCCGCCCAGGAAGCTCCAGTCCACGGCAACGCAGTCACCCGAGCCACGGAAGATCATGGGCACGGCACGGCTGATGGAGTAGTTCTCGATCATTCCGTAGAAGTCGCGCCCGCAGGTGGCGAACTCGGGCGGATACCACTGCAGCCAGCTCTGGCGCGCGGCGACGAAGGCGCCAAAGCCTGCGGCGACCAGCGCCGCGATGCCCCAACCCATCAGCCAGCCGCGCCCGCCGCGTGCGCTGCCCAGGCCCGCGAAGATGGCCACGCCGATCAGCGCGTAGCGCTGCACGATGCACATCGGGCAGGGCTCCAGCCCGACCACATGCTGCAGATACATGCCGAAGGCCAGCATGGCCACGCAGGCCAGGCTGATGAGCGCCAGGATGCGGCGCGGAGCGTTGTCAAACCATTGAAGCATTCTTGTCTTTCGTCACCCGGTTGAATGAAATCAGGGCTGCGGCGCCGGCCCGGCGCTGCAGCCCTGTTCAGCGGGTGCAGGAAACCGTTGCCGCGCCGTCAGATGCCAGCCGCCTCGTCCAGGAACACCTTGGCGCGGCGCGGTGTCACCACCAGGGTTTCCCCCTCGCGCAGCGCCATGTCCCTGAACTGCTGCGCAGGAATCTGCGCCTCGATCAGGCCACCCTCTTCGGCATTGTCCGTGCTTTCGGTGCTCTCCGATGGAATAAGTTCCAGGCGCGCAATGGGCCCCACGACGATGGCGCGGGCCAGCTGCACGACGATGCCCGTGGGCCGTCCCTGGACGTCCAGGTTCTGTCCTGGCGAGTAGCGCTCCACCTCCAGATCGTGCGGGCGCACATAGGCGAAGGCCTTGCTGTCGCTGGCGCCCTTGGCGTCGTGGCTGTCCAGCTGGGTGCCGTCGTCCAGGTAGACGCGGCCATCGCTGGCGCGGCCCTTGAAGAGGTTGACGTCGCCCAGGAAGCCGTAGACGAAGGGCGTGGCCGGGTTGTCCCAGACCTGCTGGGGCGTGCCTTCCTGCTCGATGCGGCCCTGGTTGATGACGACCACGCGGTCGGCCACCTCCAGTGCCTCCTCCTGGTCGTGGGTCACGAAGATGGAGGTCACATGCAGCTCGTCATGCAGGTGGCGCAACCAGCGGCGCAACTCCTTGCGCACCTTGGCATCCAAGGCGCCGAAGGGCTCGTCGAGCAGCAGCACCTTGGGCTCCACCGCCAGGGCGCGGGCTAGCGCGATGCGCTGGCGCTGGCCGCCCGACAGCTGGGACGGAAAGCGGTCCGCGATCCAGTCCAGCTGCACCAGCTTGAGCAGGCTCATCACCTTGTCGCGGATCTGGGCTTCGCTGGGGCGCTGGCTGCGGGGTTTCACGCGCAGGCCGAAGGCCACGTTCTCGAACACCGTCATGTGGCGGAACAGCGCGTAGTGCTGGAACACGAATCCCACGTTGCGCTCGCGCACATGGACGTCGGTCGTGTCCTCGCCGCTGAAGTGGATGCTGCCCACGTCGGGCGTCTCCAGCCCCGCGATGATGCGCAGCAGCGTGGTCTTGCCGCAGCCCGAGGGGCCGAGCAGCGCGATGAGTTCGCCGGACTGGATGTCCAGGCTCACATCGCGCAGGGCCTGGAAATCGCCGAACTGCTTGCTGACGTTGCGTATTTCAATGCTCATGGTCTTGCTCTTGCTCTTTTCTGGTCGGGGCGGGCCTCAGGACACCTGCGGCACACGGGATGCCTGGGAAGCCGGCGTGGGGCGCTCGGGAGGCAGCTCGGCTGCGGCCTTGGCCTGGTGCTCGGCACGCCACTCGGCCACCGACTTGATGACCAGGGTCACCAGGGCCAGCAAAGCCAGCAGCGATGCGGCAGCGAATGCGGCAACGGACTGGTACTCGTTGTAGAGGATCTCCACATGCAGCGGAATGGTGTTGGTCTGGCCACGGATGTGGCCCGAGACCACCGACACCGCTCCGAACTCGCCCATGGCACGCGCATTGCACAGGATCACGCCGTACAGCAGGCCCCACTTGATGTTGGGCACGGTGACCTTCCAGAAGGTCTGCCAGCCCGTGGCGCCCAGCACGATGGCGGCCTGCTCCTCGTCGCTGCCCTGCGCCTGCATCAGCGGGATCAGCTCGCGCGCGATGAAGGGGAAGGTCACGAAGATGGTGGCCAGCACGATGCCGGGCACGGCGAAGATGATCTTGATGTCATGCTCGGCCAGCCAGGGGCCGAACCAGCCGTGGGCGCCGAACACCAGCACGTACATCAGGCCCGCCACCACGGGCGAGATCGAGAACGGCAGGTCGATCAGCGTGATCAGAAAGGCCTTGCCACGGAACTGGAACTTGGCAATGCACCAGGCCGCCGCCACGCCGAACACCAGGTTCACCGGCACGGCGATCAGCGCCGTGATCAGCGTCAGCTTGATGGCCGACCAGGCATCGGGCTCCTGCAGGCCGGCGACATAGGCATCCCAGCCCTTGCGCAGCGCCTCGGTGAACACGGCCGCCAGTGGCAGCACCAGGAACAGGCCGATGAAGGTCAGCGCAATGCCCGTGAGAATCCAGCGCACAGCGCGCGGCTCGGTGGTGGAGAGCTTTTCACGCCGGCCCTTCGGGGGCGCCGTGAGCCTGTACAGCACCAGCACGGCGACCAGCACCGCGCCAATGATCTTGAGAAGCAATGCTTCCTGTGGAGACAACGCCATCTCAAGCCCCTCCCGAATGCTTGCGCTGCCATGCCTGCAGCGCGTTGATGACCAGCAGCATCACGAAGGAGAACAGCAGCATCACCACAGCCACGGCCGTGGCGCCTGCGTAGTCGTATTGCTCCAGCTTGCCGATGATGATCAGCGGTGTGATCTCGGAAATCATGGGCATGTTGCCCGCGATGAAGATGACCGAGCCGTACTCGCCGATGGCGCGCGCGAAGGCCATGGCAAAGCCCGTGAGCAGCGCGGGCGTGATGGCCGGCAGGATCACCTTGTAGAAGATCTGCCAGCGCGAGGCGCCCAGGCTGGTGGCGGCCTCCTCCAGCTCCTTCTCCGAATCCTCCAGCACAGGCTGCACCGTGCGCACCACGAACGGCAGGCCGATGAAGATCAGCGCAATGACCACGCCGTTCGGATTGAAGGCCAGCTGGATGCCGTAGGGCTCCAGGTACTGGCCCACCCAGCCATTGCCGGCCAGCAAGGCAGTCAGCGAAATGCCGGCCACGGCCGTGGGCAGGGCAAAGGGCAGATCGACGAGCGCATCGACGATCTTCTTGCCCGGAAACTTGTAGCGCACCAGCACCCAGGCGATCAGCAGGCCGAACACCAGGTTCACGCAGGCCGCCGCGAACGAGGCGCCAAACGTCAGCCGGTACGAGGCCAGCACGCGCGGCGAGGCCACGGCCTCCCAGAACTGGGGCCAGGTGAGCGAGAAGGTCTTGAACAGCAGTGCCGACAGCGGGATCAGCACGATCAGGCTCAGATAAAACAGCGTATAGCCCAAGGTCAGCCCGAAGCCGGGCAAAACGCGCTTGGCGCCGCGCCCCTTGCGCGCCGCACCGGACGGTGCGGGCACAGGAGCGTCGGCGCCAGGCCTTGGGCTGGTCGGAACGGCAGACACCATGTTGGATTCCAAATCAGCCAGTGTGGGGAGGGGGCCTCAGGCGGACTGCGCCGCCTTCATGCCTGCTTGCGTGCTTACTTGCCGGGGACGTAGATCTTGTCGAACTGTCCGCCGTCGTTGAAGTGCACCTTCTGGGCTTCGGACAGCGAGCCGAAGTACTTCGCCACGGTGAACTGCTTGATGGGCTTGAACACGTCGGCGTGCTTCTTGAGCACGGCCTCGGAGCGGGGGCGCAGCGCGTGCTGTGCGGCGATTTCCTGGGCTTCGTCGGAGTACAGCCAGGCCAGGTAGTCGTGCGCCAGCTGGCCCGTGCCCTTCTTGGCCACGGTGCGCTCGACCACGGCCACGGGGTTCTCGGCCACGATGGACACCGAGGGATGGACGGCATCGACCTTGCCCTTGCCGAATTCGCGCTCCACGGAAACCACTTCGGACTCGAACGTGATCAGCACGTCGCCGATGTTGCGTTGCAGGAAGATGCTGGTCGCATCGCGACCGCCCTTGCCCAGCACGGGCACGTTCTTGTAGAGCTGCTGCACGAACTCGGCCGCCTGCGCATCGGTGCCGCCCTTCTCGCGCACCGAACCCCAGGCCGCCAGGTAGGCGTAGCGGCCATTGCCGCCCGTCTTGGGATTGACCACCACGACCTTCACGTCGGGACGGGTCAGATCGCTCCAGTCCTTGATGTTCTTGGGGTTGCCGTTGCGCACCAGGAACAGCATGGTCGAGGTGGTGGGCGATGCGTCATTGGGGAATTTCTTGGCCCAGTCCTTGGCGACCACGCCGCTGTCGGCCAGGAACTGCACGTCGGTCGTGGTGTTGAAGGTCACCACATCGGCAGCCAGGCCGTCGTTGACGGCGCGCGCCTGGGCGCTGGAGCCGCCGTGCGACTGGTCCACCTTGATGTCCACGCCCTTGGTCTTCTTGTAGTGGGCGACGAAGGCGGCGTTGTAGTCCTTGTAGAACTCGCGCGCCACGTCGTAGGAGACGTTGAGCAGCTGGTTCTGCGCCGATACGGTTCCTGCGGCGGCCAGCGCCAGGGTGGCCAACAAAGTCTTGAGCTTCAAAGAATGCATGGTTCGCTGCCTTTTATTAGTGGACATCTCTGCGGTGGATTCACAGACAGTCACATTGTGCGAACGCTGGCTTAAAACTCAAAAGAATATATTTTTGTTTGTTAATGGCCTGCTTCCATATAAGAAGCCTGGCCCACCGTCTTCGCCAGCCGCCACCTCACAGCCCGGCGGCCCAGGGGGCGCCCGCGCCTGCCGGCACCGCTGCCCGTGCACCGGCAACGCGCGGCGCACGCACGGCAGGCCGGGGTTGCGCGGGCTGCCAGCTGTCACCCTGCATCAACGACTGCAGCAGCGCCAGGCCCAGGGGCCAGTCGCCGAAACCCGATTCGACATTGATGTGTCCCGCGTTCTGCAGCCGCACGAACTCGCTTCCCCAGGCCCGCGCATAGGCGCCGGCCCGGCGGATCGGACAGTAGGGATCGTTGCTGCTGGCCACCAGCACGCTGCGGTAGGGCAGCGGCGCATAGGGCACGGGCGCAAAGTCGGCCAGTTGGGCACGGCGCTCGGGATCGGCCGGCGCCACCAGCAGCGCACCGCGCACGCGCGCACTGGCCTCGGGACCCAGGTGCGCGGCCGTGATGCAGCCCAGGCTGTGGGCGGCCAGCACCACGGGCTCGGGCCGGGACAGCACCAGTTGCTCCAGCGCGGCCACCCAGGGTTCGCGGTGCGGCACGAGCCAGTCGTCCTGCTCCACGCGCTCGGCATGCGGCAGCTGCTGCGCCCACAGGCTTTGCCAGTGGTCAGGACCGGAGTTGCGCCAGCCGGGCACGATGATGATGCGGTGGGGATTCATGGGTTCTCCTGGACTGTCCATTGCTGGACATGGGCCCCGATTGTGGAGAACGCCGCCGACGATCCCAACGAACGATTTGTTGTTTTCTTATGGCGTGGCGGGGTGCAGCCTCAGCGCACCGCCGGCTCGCGCGTGGCGTGGCTGTTTCGCCCCGGCACGGTCTCGCCGAGGAAGTCCAGGAAATGCCGCACGGCCGGCGCCAGGCCGCGCCGCGAGGGGAAGACCGCATGCACGATGCCCTGCGGCGGCTCCCAGCCCGGCAGCAGATGGACCAGCCGGCCTTCGGCCAGTTCCTCATGGCACATGTAGTCGGGCAGCCAGCACATGCCGCTGCCGGCCAGCGCCGCGAATTTCAGCGTCAGCAGGTCATCCACCACATAGCGCGGCTGCAGCTGCAGGCGTTGCTCGCGGCCTTCGGGGCCGACCAGCAGCAGGCTGGACTGGCCATCCACCGCCGACATGGACATGCTGTCCAGGTGCTGCAGGTCGGCCAGTGCACGCGGCGTGCCCTGGCGCTCCAGCAGCTCCGGGCTGGCCACGAGGATCTGGCGCGCCACATCCAGCCGCTTGACGACCATGGAGCCGCTGTCCTCCAGACTGGGGCGCACGCGCAGCGCCACGTCGATGCCCTCCTCCACCAGGTTCACGGGCCGGTTGGTCACCTGCATTTCCACATGCACCAGCGGGCAGCGCTGCAGGAACTGGGGCATGAGCTCGCCCAGCACGGTCTGCGCCAGGGTCACGGGGCAGCTCACGCGGATGGTGCCGCGCGGCTCGGTCTGCACCTCGGCCACGGTGTCGGCGGCGGCCAGGGCCGCATCGCGCATGGCCTGGCAATGGCGCAGATAGGCCTCGCCCACCTGGGTCAGCGAGAGCTTGCGCGTGGTGCGCTGCAGCAGGCGCACGCCCAGCCGGGCCTCCAGCTCCGCCACGCGCCGCGACAGCCGCGACTTGGGTATGCCCAGCGCCCGCCCGGCAGAGGCGAAGCCGCCGCGCTCCACGACCTCGGCGAAGTACAGCATGTCGTTGAGATCCATCATGTCGCTCGTCCCTCCCTGTGCTCATTGGCTGCAAATTCAGGACAATCTATCGCAATTTCTGCGGCTTATCAAAGACTCTGTCCAAATTCACAATTGATCCCATCGTCGGCCCTACAAGCTTTCCCGAATGGCCGATCCCAACCGCGATCCCAACCGACATCCCAGGAGCTTTTTCATGCAAGTTCTGCACATCGACTCTTCCATCACCGGCGCCGCTTCGGTGTCCCGCCAGCTGACCGCCCAGACCGTGGCTGCCCTGGTCGCCGCCAACCCCGGCGCCAAGGTCGAGTACCTGGATCTGGCCGTGAACGCCCCCGACCACCTGAACGCAGTGTCCATGGGCTTTCGCACCGGCCAGGCCGCCACGACGGAAGCCGAGCGCGCACAGAACGCCATCTCCGAAGCCCTGGTGAGCCAGTTCCTGGCGGCCGATGTGGTCGTGGTCGGCGCTCCGTTCTACAACTTCACCATCTCCAGCCAGCTCAAGGCCTGGATCGACCGCATCGCCCAGGGCGGCCGCACCTTCCGCTACACCGCAGCCGGCCCCGAAGGCCTGGCCAAGGGCAAGAAGGTCATCGTGGCCTCCACGCGCGGCGGTGTGTACTCCACCAGCGAAATGGGCCAGGCCCTGGAGCACCAGGAAAGCTACCTGAAGACGGTGTTCGGCTTCCTGGGCATCACCGATGTGAGCATCGTGCGCGCAGAAGGCGTGGCCATGGGCGATGAGTCCAAGGCCAAGGCCCTGGAATCGGCCCGCAACGACATCGTGCGTGCAGCGGCTGCCGCCAATCAGGAAGCGGCCATCGCCGCCTGAGCTCGGTCTTGCGCATAAAAAAGCGCAGGCACCCTGACCGGGGCGCCTGCGCTTTTTGCTGGCCGCCGAGCCTGGCAGCCGTCGCAATCAGCGCACCAGCGGACTGGTGCGAACGACGGCGTACGCGCCGGCGATCAACAAGCGGTCCTGGCGGTCGAAAGCAATGGCTTTGACGTGCAGCAGCTTGCCAGGCAGCGGCCCCAGCTCGTATGCCAGGGGTGCGCTGTCCACACGTCCTGCCACGATGCTGAGCTGCCCGCTATCCGAAAGTTTTTGGACCAGGGTGCTGCGGTTGCTGGTCACAACGTAGATGCCATTCCTGCTGTCCAGGGCCATGGAAGTCACGTTGTCATCCAGCCTAGCCAGCGTTTGGCCTGTCGTGTAGTTGAGGATTTCTCCACCACGGGCCACCAGCAGTTGCCCATTGCTGGCGACGGCGAGCGCGTTGAAACCTTCGCCTGGCAACGTGGTGACCTCGCCATCGGCCGTGACCTGACGCAGCCTGTTCCCATCCAGCACGAACAGCCGGCCATCGGGCGTACGTCGCATGGCATGGGGGCCGGAAAAAATCGCTGCAGCGCCAACGCCATCCTTAGGGCCACTTGAATTGGGCCCACCACCGGCCAGCGCCCGCACTGCGCCCGATGCCTGCTGCACCCAGACTCCCATGCCATTGCGGGGCATGCCTCCACTGAAGACAGCGCACTCTGCACAGGTCAGGCCATCCGCAACAAAGACCTCGCCACTGCCACCTGCTGCAATAGCGCGCGGATACAGATAGTTGCGGGGCTCGCCCCAGTCGCGGTCACCCCCTGTGGAGAAGGTGGACACCACACCTTCCCCCGCAATCCGGCGAATGCGAGAGCGCTCGGGCGTGGGGCAAGGCGGCTGCGGTGACACAGGCGGATAAACATCTTCCGACACATAAATGTCGCCAAGCGGCGAAAGGGCGAGATCGGTGATTCTCGAAAACCGCGCCTGCGCGCCCACGCCGTTGACCTGACCACAGTGGTCCTGAGCCAGTGCGTCGGGCTTGCTTGCAAGCGAACCCGCCAGCAGCGACATCTGCACAGGCGCCGGCTGCGGCTCGACAACTGAGCCATTGCCATCGCCTCCCCCACCGCCGCACGCCGCCAATACGGTCACCAATGCCACGCTCAGCGCGGCGCCCCTGCACAGATTTTTCCAGCCCTTTTTTTGCATCTTGTCTCGCCCTTATGGATGAATGCCGTCATGAACGTCACGCCAGCAGTCTAGTGGGCGTTACCAAACAAAACAGGTATCCGCTTTTTCCGCTTCTTTGAAAAATCCAATGCCTGCCTGGCCTTGCACGACACACGAAGCTGTTAGGCTGAACCATCACCGCCATATTCGCGGCTTTGTCCGACACGAACCGTCTGTATTTCAGAAAGTCGGCGGACCTGCCGATATCCAGGCAGCCTCATTGCATTCACTGCCTTCCATCCATGCCAGCCACAAGTCCCCGCCCCCATGTCCGGCCCCGCGGCCCTGTCCATGCCCGCCCTCCGTCCGATGAAAACCTGGTGATCACGGTGATCGCCGTGTCCCTGCTGGCCATCACCGTGGTGGGCATTGGCGTCTACCAGTTCCTGCAGTACCAGCGCGAGCAGGATCAGGAGCAGCTCAATTCCCGCGTGTACCGCAGCTATGTGCGCAACACCGACGAGGCACCTGCGCCCGAGGAGCCCGATCAGCCCGCCGCAGCGCCCACCCCCGCCAAGCCCAGCCAGCAACAACTGAACCAGGAAATGACGCGCAAGCTGCTGGCCCATCCCGGTGTGACGCCCGGTGCCGGCTTTTCGGCGCCCGGTGTCAAGTCGACCGGCGTGGTGATCATCGACGCCATCGACCAGGCCCAGGCGCGCGAGAAGGCATCGTCCGCCGCGCGCCCTGCTGCGGCGATTGCCAACCCGTCTCCCGCTTCCTGACGCTGCCTGAGTTCTGCGCTCGCAGGCCCCACAACGCACAAGCCCGGCATTGCCGGGCTTTTTTGTGTCTTGAGCGGCCTTGCCGCGCCGTTCACTGGTGCTTGCGCGCCCAGGCCGCGAACTTCTGCACGAAGCCGTTCACGAAATCGCGGCTGCCGGCGCCGATGGAGCCGTCTTCGGCAAACAGGCCGTCCTTGGCCTGGATGAAGATTTCGGGCTGGGCCAGCGTGGGCATGTCCAGGTAGGCCAGCACATTGCGCAGGTGCTGCTGCGCCAGCGCCGTGCCGATGGCACCCACGGAGACGCCGGCCACGGCAGCGGGCTTGCCGGCCCAGACGCTCTTGCCGTAGGGGCGCGAGCCCTGATCCAGCGCGTTCTTGAGCACGCCGGGAATCGAGCGGTTGTACTCGGGCGTCAGGAACAGCACGGCCTGGGCCGACTGGATCTGGGCGCGGAACTGCTTGACCACGTCCACCTCATTGCCGTCATGGTCCTGGTTGTACAGCGGCAGGGCATCGATGGCGACCTGCTCGAAGACCAGGCCTTCGGGTGCCAGGCGCGCAATGGCGTCGGCGAATTTGCGGTTGAAGGAATCCTTGCGCAGGCTGCCCACGATGACAGCGACCTTGATCTGGCTCATGCATTGCTCCTGGAGGAAGTGGCGAAAAACGGGTGGGAGGCGTACCTCCCGCAGGCAGCCATTATGTGGCTGCCTGCACGGCGCTTACTGTAGGAAAGTGGGCTTGGCATAGCCCTGGAACTTGCTGTCCACCACGGCCTTGAACTCCGCCGAACGGTAGACCTCGGCCAGGTCCTTGGCCCATGCCGCGCCCTGGTCCTTCTTCTTGATGGCCACGACGTTCAGGTAGTGGTCGGGGGTCTTTTCCAGCGAGACGGCCTCGGTCAGCTTCAGGCCCGAGGAAATGGCGAAGTTGCCGTTGATGATGGCGTACTCGGTGTCGCCCAGCGAGCGCGGCAGCTGCGCGGCTTCCAGCGGGATGAACTTGAGCTTGCGCGGGTTCTCGGCCAGATCCTTTTCGGACACGCGCAGCGGGTCGATGCCGGGCTTGGCCTTGATCAGGCCGGCCTGCTCCAGCAGCACCAGCGCGCGGGCCAGGTTGCTCGGGTCGTTGGGCAGGGTCACGCGGTCGCCTTCCTTGGCCTCGGCCAGGGTCTTGCGGGTCTTGGAGTACACGCCCAGGGGGGCGATGGGGCCTTGCACCAGCTCCACCAGGTCCAGCTTCTGGTCGGCCGCGAACTTCTGCAGGTAGACACGGTGCTGGAAGAAGTTGGCATCCAGCGAGCCCTGGGCCAGCGCCAGGTTGGGCTGCACGTAGTCGTTGAACTCCACCAGCTTGACCTGGTAGCCCTTCTTTTGCAGCAGCGGCACGATGCCCTGCTTGAGCTGGTCGATGTTGGAGCCTGCCGTGCCGCCGATCACCAGCTGCTTCTTGTCGGCCTGGGCATGGGCGGGCAGCGCCAGCACGCTGGCAGCGGCAAGGGCGGCGGCCGAGGCCAGCAGGTGGCGGCGCACGAAGGAAAGGGATGCGGTCATGTCGGAATCCTTTTTTTGGGAGGGAGCGGGAAGAAAGAAGAAAGCGGGTCTGGACAGCGCGCTCAGCCGCGCTTGTCCAGGCGGCGGGCCGCCGTGTTGCCCACGAACTGGATGACCTGGACCATGGCCACGAGGATGGTCACGGTGAGCACCATCACATCGGTCTGGAAGCGGTAGTAGCCGTAGCGGATGGCCAGATCGCCGATGCCGCCGCCGCCCACCACGCCGGCAATGGCCGAGTACGACAGAAAGCTCACGGCCAGCACGGTCAGCGCCAGCACCAGGCCCGAGCGCGCCTCGACGATGAGCACGCGCCAGACGATCTGCAGCTCCGAGGCGCCCATGGCGTGCGCGGCCTCGATCACGCCGCGCGGCACGTCGCGCAGGCACTGGTCCACCAGGCGTGCCAGGTAGGGAATGGCCGCCACGGACAGCGGCACGGCCGCAGCCAGCGGGCCGATGGAGGTGCCGGCCAGCCAGCGCGTGAAGGGCACCAGCGCGACCAGCAAGATGATGAAGGGGAAGGACCGCACGGTATTGACCGTCCAGTTCAGCACGGCAAAGGCCGGGCGGTTGTCCAGCGACTGGCCGGGGCCCAGCAGGAACAGCAGCACGCCCAGCGGGCCGCCGATCAGCACGGCGGCCGACAGGCCGATGCCCAGCATCAAAAGGGTCTGGCCCATGGCCAGCCACAGCTCGGGCAGGATTTCGACGATGTTTTCAGACATGGGAATGCGGAAGCTAAAAGAAGAGGAAAACGGGACCGGGCGAAAGCCCGTCAGTGCTCGGAGCCGCCCACGGCGCGCAGCACCACGGGGCGGGTGGCGCCGCGCTCGCGCAGGGCCTTGTCGGCACGCTCCACGCGCAGGGCCTCAAGTTCGCTGCCCAGCAGCGTGGCGCGCTGCGGCGCCTCGTAGGCACGGCCCTGCGGCAGGGCGGGCAGCGTGAAGCGTTCTGCCACCTGGCCCTGCTCGATGATGGCCACTTCGCTGCACAGCGCATCGACCACGGCCAGCTCGTGCGTGACGATGACGATGGTCACGCCCAGGCGGCTGTTGATGTCCGCCAGCGTGGCCAGGATGGAGCGCGTGGTCTCGCTGTCCAGCGCCGAGGTGGGCTCGTCGCACAGCAGCACCTGGGGGCGCGGCGCCAGGGCACGCGCAATCGCCACGCGCTGCTTCTGACCTCCGGACAACTGGGCCGGATAGCTGCCGGCCTTGTCTGCCAGGCCCACGATGTCCAGGCATTCGCGCACGCGCTGCTCGATCTGGGCGCGCGAGTGGCCGCCATGGATGCGCAGCGGAAAGGCCACGTTCTCGAACACGCTGGCGTTCTGCAGCAGGTTGAACTGCTGAAAAATCATGCCGATGTTCTGGCGCGCCTCGCGCAGCGCGCGGCGGCCCAGATCGGTCAGGCGCTGGCCTGCCACCACCACCTCGCCGCTGTCGGGACGCTCGAGCAGGTTGATCAGGCGCAGCAGCGTGGACTTGCCCGCGCCGCTCTTGCCGATCAGGCCGAAGACCGTGCCCTGGCCAATGTCCAACGACACCGAACGCACGGCATCGAAGTGCTTGCCATCGGCTGTTACAAATTTCTTTTGCAGGTCGCGCAGGCGGATCAGCGCGTTTTCCGGGGCCAAATGGGCGGTCTGGACGGTCATGGAGTCTCGGTTCGGCAGTGAAAACGGTCCTGGGATCGACAACGGCAGCCTTTGCACCGCCATCTCCAGGCAATGGCGCGCAATTTCCGGGTCCTGTGCTGAGGAGTTGGACGCAGTTGCAAGCCGATGGGCATGCGTTGTCTTGCGTCGTCGCCAAGCACAGGCGAATCCCCAGGATCTGCCGTCATTAGTGTTCTAACGAGTGTGTTGCAAAACGTTGTTCAAACAAAAGAATAAAAAATACGGTGCTTATATCGATTGCCGTCTTTCAAGCCTTGATGTACGGCCTGGACGGCATTGCTAGAATCCGCCCCCGACAGGCCTGTACAACGGCAAGATTCCTTGTGGTTGCGTGCATTACAGGTAAGTACCCGCTTTCATTCGCCATGCCTGAATCCTCCCGAACTGCCGACTGCCCCGCCTGCGCCGCCAGCCTGCGCGTGGAAGCGGTGCGCCTGCGGCGTGGCATCACAACCGTCTTTGATGGCCTGGACCTGCAGCTGGACGAGCCGCGCGTGGGACTCATCGGCGACAACGGCGCGGGCAAGACCAGTCTGTTCCGGCTGCTGTGCGGCCTGGATGCGCCGCAGGCCGGGCGCGTGCTGCTGGACGGCACCGAACTGCACGAGGCCCGCGCCAGGCGGCCGGGCCAGGTCGGGCTGATGTTCCAGAACCCCGACGACCAGATCATCTTCCCCACCGTGGAGGAAGAGCTGGCCCTGGGATTGCGCCCTTCGGGCATCTCGCGGCGCGAGGCCACGGAGCGCGCCCGCGCCCTGCTGAGCAGCCGCGGCCTGGCCGACTGGGCACCGCGCGCCGTGGCCGGGCTCAGCCAGGGCCAGCGCCAGCAGGTGTGCTGGCTGGCCCTGCTCATTGCCGCGCCGCGCGTGCTGCTGCTGGACGAGCCCTTCGCCAGCCTGGACCTGCCGGGCCAGGCGCGGCTGGCCAGGGACATCGCGGCCGCCGAGCAGCAGGTGCTGGTCTCCACCCATGTGCTGGACCACGTGCGCAGCTTTGGCCGCGTGCTCTGGCTGGAGCGCGGCCAGGTGCGCGCAGACGGCCCCGGCCATGAGATCTGCGCAGCCTATGAAGCCGACGTGGCCCGGCGGCTGCAGACGCAGTCCTGACGCAGGAGCCAGCCGCCATGGGAAGCCTCTACAGCGAATACACCAGTTGGCTCCATGCCTGGAGTGCGGGCCGCAAGCTGCTGCTCATGGCGCTGCTGGGAACGGGCCTGTTCCTCATCGATTCACCGTGGCTGCTGGCCCTGGCCGGCGCCGCCTGCGGCCTGCTGTGGCTGTCGCTGGGCCGCGCCACCGAGGGCGCACGGCGGCTCATGCTGTCGGTGACCGTGGCCGCCCTGCTGGTGGCCGCCTTCCATGTGTGGATGCAGCATTACGCCCTGGCCGCCTCCAGCGCGCTGCGCCTGGTCTGCGCCTCCACGCTGGGCATGGCGCTGACCGTGAGCACACGCCCCAGCGATCTGGTCGATGTGCTGGAGCGGCTGCTGGCGCCGCTGGAGCGCATCGGCATCTCCCCCGAACAGGTGGCCCTGCAGCTGGCATTGATGCTGCGTTTCACCGAGCATTTCTTCGTGCAGTGGAAGCGCATGGACGATGCCCACCGGCTGCGCACGGGCCGCGCCGGCGGCCTGCGCCTGATTGCGCCGCTGACCATCCACATGCTGCAGGCCACGCGCCGCGTGTCCGATGCGCTGTGGGCGCGCCTGGGCCGCTGAGGCCTGCCCTGCCGATTTGCCCTTCCGATTTGCCCTGCTGAACTGCCCTTCCTGACCGACAGCGAGAACTCTCCATGACCGCTCCCTCCACCGTCTCACGCGCCTCGGCGCGCTCCATGGCCCAGGTCTCGCTGTTCGCGGCACTGATGGCCGTCATGGGCCTGATTCCCAAGATCGACCTGCCGCTGGGCGTGCCCATCACCATCCAGTCGCTGGGCGTGATGCTGGCCGGCGTGATGCTCGGCCCCTGGCGCGGCATGCAGTCCATGCTGCTGTTCCTTGCGGCCGTGGCCGTGGGCCTGCCCCTGCTGTCGGGCGGGCGCGGCGGCATTGCCGTCTTCATGGCGCCCTCGGCCGGCTACCTGCTGGGCTACCCGCTGGCGGCCTGCATTGCCGGCCTGGTCATGCGTGCGCTGCCCCAGGGATCGCCCCGGCGCGCGGCGCTCAGCGCCTTTGCGGCCTCGGCGCTGGGCGGGCTGGTGGCCCTGCATGCCTTTGGCGTGCTGGGCCTCATGCTGATGGCCAAGCTCAGCCTGTCGCAGGCCTTCATGGCCACCTTGCTGTTCGTGCCCGGCGATCTGGTCAAGTGCGTGCTGTGCGCCCTGGTGGTGCACACGGTGGCGCGCGGCATGCCGGACTGGCCGTTCGGAGGCCGCCAGCATGGCTGAGCCATCCGCGCGTCATCCGCTGGCCGCGCCGCTGCAGCACCCGTGGACCCTGGTCCATGGCCCGCTGGAGCATTGGGCGCGGCAGCGCCCCGATGCGATGGCGCTGCAAAGCGAGGCCGGCCAATGGAGCTTTGCCGCGCTGCATGCCGCCGTGCTGCAGCGCTCGGCCGCGCTGGTGGCCGGCCAGGCGCCAGAGATGCTGCTGGTGGACACGGGCGGCAGCGCCAGGACCGTGGATGCCATCGTCGAATTCCTCGCCATCCTGCACAGCGGCCGCTGCGCCGCCGTGGCCGACCCTGACTGGCCCGATGCCGTGCGCAGCCGCATCGAGGGCTGGCTGCCCACGGCGCCCAGCGCTCTGGCCGAGGCCACGGCCACCGGCGCCTTCTACACCGGCTTCACCTCGGGCAGCACCGGGCTGCCCAAGGGCTTCATGCGCCACCACCGTTCGTGGACAGAGAGCTTTCGCGTCTGCCTGCAGGACTTCGGCGCCGTGGCCGCGCAGCGCACCATGGCGCCCGGGCGCATCTCGCATTCGCTGTTCCTGTTCGGCGTGATGCAGGGCCTGTGGTGCGGCGAAGGCGCCGTGGTGCAGGAGCGGTTCTCGGCAGCGCGCTGCCTGACCAGCCTGGCGCGCGGCGAAGCCCCCTGCCTGGTCGCCGTGCCCAGCCAGCTGCTGCTGATGCTGCAATGGGCCGCACACCGCACGCTGGCGCCCATCCCCGAGGTGGAGCTGATCATGATCAGCGGCGCGCGCTGGATGCGCGCCCAGACCCCGGCCCTGCGCGCGCTGTTTCCGCACGCACGCATCATCGAGTTCTACGGCGCCTCGGAAGCCAGCTTCATCGCCTGGATGGAGGCCGACGAACAGGCCCCGCCCCAGGCCGTGGGCCGGCCCTTCAGCAATGTGCAGTTGCAGATCCGCCCCGCCACGCAGCAGCCCGGCGGCCACACCCTGCAGCCGGGCGAGGACGGCCTGATCTACATGCGCAGCCCCATGCTGTTCATGGACTATGTGGGCGAGGCGCGCGACGGCACGGCCGCGCTGCGCGACGGCGAATGGCTGTCCGTGCGCGACATGGGCCATATCGATGCCGGCGGCCAGCTGTGCCTGGCCGGGCGCCAGAGCCGCATGCTCGTCACCCAGGGCAAGAACCTGTTCCCCGAAGAAGTCGAAACCCTGCTGGCCGCGCACCCGGGCGTGGCCCAGGTCTCCATCCAAGGCCTGCCCGACGCGCTGCGCGGCATGCAGGTGCACGCCGTCGTGCAATGGCACGGCGCCGCGCCCGCAGGCTCCGCACAGGCGCTGGCGGCCTGGCTGCGCGACCGGCTGGAAAGCTACAAGCTGCCGCGCCAATGGTGGAGCTGCACCGACTGGCCGCAGACCGCCAGCGGCAAGACCGACCACGGCCGTCTGGCGCGCGCGCTGGCGGCCACTGCCACCGCCACGGCCACTGGCCAGGCACTGCCCAGCGAACCCGCACTGCTGCCCCTGCCATGAACCCGCACGACGCCCCCGTCATCCTGGCCTGGGCGCGCAGCCCTGTCGCCCCCGTGGGCGGTGCATTGCGCGAATTTGCCGCGCACGAGCTGGGCGCGCCCGTGCTCCAGGCCCTGCTGGCACGCGCTGGCCTGCCTGCCCGGGCCGTGGATGCCGTGGTCTTAGGCAACGCCCTGGGCGCAGGCGGCAACCCGGCCCGCATGCTGGCCCTGGCTGCGGGCCTGCCGGAGCGCTGCGCGGCCCACAGCGTGGATACCCAGTGCTGCTCGGGCCTGGACAGCGTGGCCCTGGCTGCAGGCCTGCTGCTGTCGGGCCAGGCCGATATCGTGGTGGCCGGTGGTGCCGAGGCCTGGAGCCGTGCCCCCATCCGCCAGACGCGCCCGCGCCATGCAGGCGAGCTGCCCGTGCCCTTTGAACGCCCCGCCTTCGCCCCCGATCCCGCACGTGACCCGGACCTGCTGCAATCGGCCGCCGACCACGCGCTGGCCCACGGCATCACCCGCGCCGTTCAGGAGGCCCATGCCATCCACAGCCACGCGCTGGCGCTCGCGCACCGCGACCGGTTGGCCCAAGAGATCGTGCCCCTGGCCGGGCTGGACCACGACGCCTATCCGCGCGTCTTGAACCCGGCCCGCGTTGCCCGCATGCCCGTGGTGGCCGAAGCGGGTGGCGCCGTTGACGCCCATGCACGCCAGCGCCATGCGCTGAGCACACCCACCATCTCGCCCAAGGCCGATGGCGCCGCCCTGGTGCTGCTGGCCACGCCGCAGGCCTGTGCACGCCTGGGCCTGCAGCCACGCGCCCGCTGGGTGGCCAGTGCCTCGCTGGGCCATGCGCCCGAAACACCGCTGGTCGCCGCCGCACTGGCGGCCCAGCAGGTGCTGGAGCGTGCAGCCGCAGCGCTGCAGCTGCCTGGCCTGACCGGGGCAGAGCTCCAGGCTGTGGAGCTGCACGATGCCTTCGCCGTGCAGGCCCTGGCCTTTGCCGAAACCCTGGGCCTGCCGCTGCAGCAGCTCAACACCGGCGGCGGTGGCCTGGCGCGCGGCCATCCCATAGGCGCATCGGGCGCGGTTGCGCTGGTGCGCATGCTCTCAGACCTGCACCGCACGCCAGCAGCCCACAGACCGGCCCTGGGCCTGGCCGCCATTGCAGGGGCTGGGGGCATAGGCGCGGCCTGCCTGGTGCAGGCGCTTTGAATCCATGGACTCCGCATTTCCCATGTCCGCCAACCCACCGTCCGACACCCTTCCCTTTGGCGATGCGCATGAGGCCCTGGTGCACGCGCGCCGCTCCGTGCGCGCCTACCGGCCCGATCCCGTGCCGGACGCGCTGCTGCACCATTTGCTGCAATCGGCCCGCCGGGCGCCCAGCGGCGGCAACCTGCAGCCCGGCCAGTTCATCCAGGTGCGCGGCAGCCTGCGCAGCGCACTCACACAGGCGCTGCTGGCCGACTGGCAAGGCGGAGCACCTGAGCGCGAGGACTACGGCTACTTCCCCCGCCCCATGCCCATGGCGCTGCGCAAGCGCCAGGTGGCGTCGGCCCAGGCCCTGTACAGCGCCCTGGGCGTGGCCCGCGAGGACCGCGCCGGGCGCGACGTGCAGTTCGGCCGCAACTACCGCTTCTTCGATGCGCCCGTGGCCCTGGTCGTGAGCATCGACGCACGCTTCGGCGCAGGCGGCTACATGGACCTGGGCATGACCCTGTACGGCCTGCAAATGGCCGCAGCCGCCCAGGGCCTTGGCAGCTGCGCCATCGGCGCCCTGGCCTCCTACCCCGACACCGTGCGCCGCGTGCTCGACCTGCCGCCCGGCGAGCACATCGTCTGCGGCCTGGCCCTGGGCTGGCCCGACGAGGCCGCCCCCGTCAACCGCACCCAGACCACCCGCGCACCGCTGACCGAATACTTCAGGGTACTGGGAGAATGAAAAAAAGCTGCCAATGGCAGCTTTTGCAATTCAGCCCTCGCTCGCACTGAACACGGCGACCGAAACCGGCGCAACCCAAAGCGAGGGACACCGAGCAAGGGCCGCCCCGCAGCGAGGGTGTCGTCCCCCTCCCGCGAAGCGAGAGAGGGGGAAGCGGCGTCAGCCGCTCAGGGGGTGCTTCCTATCAAAACGCAGGGATCACCGACCCCTTGAACTGCACATCAATGAACTGGCGCACTTCATCGGAGTGGTAGGCCTTGATCAGCTGCGCCACCCAGGGCTTGCCCTTGTCGGCATCGCGCGCGACCAGGATGTTCACATAGGGGTTCTTGGCGGCTTCCTGCGCAATGGCATCGGTCTTGGGGTTCAGGCCTGCCGAGATCGCGAAGTTGGTGTTGATGGCCGAGGCGTCCAGGTCATCCAGCGAGCGTGGCAGCTGGGCTGCGTCCAGCTCCACGAAGCGCAGCTTCTTGGGGTTGGAGACCACGTCCAGCGGCGTGGCCTTCAGGCCCGCGCTTTCCTTGAGCTTGATCAGGCCCTGGGCCTGCAGCAGCAGCAGCACGCGGCCACCGTTGGTGGGGTCGTTGGGGATGCCGAACTTGGCGCCCTGGGGCAGGTCGGCCAGCTGCTTGATCTTCTTGGAATAGATGCCGATGGGGAAATTCACCGTGTCGGCCACCCAGCCGATCTTGTAGCCGCGGTCGCGCACCTGGGCGTCGAGGTAGGGGCGGTGCTGGTAGCTGTTGGCATCCAGGTCACCGGCAGACAGCGCGGCATTGGGCTGCACGTAGTCGCCGAATTCAACGATCTGGATCTTCAGGCCGTTCTTCTCGGCGACCTTCTTGACCTGCTCCATGATCTGGGCGTGCGGGCCGGCCGTGACGCCGACCTTGATGGGCTTGTCCTGCGCCTGCGCGGGCATGGCCAGCAGGGTCATGGCGGCGGTGCTGGCAATCGCGGCGGCCGTGAGCGTGCGGCGGAGGAAATGGCGCTTGGTGGGCATGGATGCGGTTCCTTGTAACCTGTCAAAAACACAGGCGCACACTGTAGCGCCAACACAGCGCGCGGCGACCGTACCGGCACACTGCGGCTAGACAGTTTTTTCAGTAGCTCACAACCGGCGCCGCAGCGCGGGCGTCAGCGGTCCTGGAACTCGGGCGTTGCCATGACCTGGTGGGCCACGACATCCAGTACGGGATGGGGTTGCTCCTGGCGGTCTATCCAGACCTTGGGCGTGAAGCTGCCACGCAGCGCCACGGCATCGCCTTCGATCAAATTGCGCAGCACCTCGCAGGCCTGGGCGTCGAATGCAACCACATTGACCGGGATGGAAGTGCCATCGGATGCCTCGGAACGCACGCGGGCCACCATGAAGGGGCGCCGATTGCGGTCGCTGCGGTGTTCGGGCGTACCGGTGAGTCTGCCGGTAATCAGTCCATCCATCATGTGCGAGACCAGGAAGAAATCGTCAGTTACAAAAGACGCCATTGTAGGTGCAGGTCTTACGCATCCAGACCTGGCGGCGCATCTTCACGGTGCATGGAGTTTTCTGCGCTGGCTACCCTCGCCATCCGCGAGGGAGCCGCCTGGCGGAGCTGCACCCGCCCTTCGCCGCAAGGCACAATCGCGCGCAAAATCGAACGTACAAAGCAAAAAGCTCCTGACGTTTCCGTCAGGAGCTTTGCGTTGTGGTCGGCGTGGCGGGATTCGAACTCGCGACCCCTTGCACCCCATGCAAGTGCGCTACCAGGCTGCGCTACACGCCGAAGCATTGAATTATAGGGACTAAAAACGGGCCTTCAGGGAAAACGCAGAGATTTTTCAAAAATGTCTGCAAATTCCTGAAATGGCGACGATCAGCCCCCCGCATCTTCTCACCCCTGATGCGTGGCGCGCACGTGGTCCAGCAAGGCCTCCAGCGGATGGCGCACCTGGCGTTCGGACAGGCGCTTGACCTGGCTGCGGCAGGAGTAACCGGTGGCCAGCGGCTCGCCCAGCTCCTGCTTGCCTTCGATCTGCCGGGCCCATGACTGGGCATAGATCGTCTTGGAGGTTTCGAGGTTGCGCGCCTCATGCCCGTAGGTGCCCGACATGCCGCAGCAGCCCGTGGCCTCCACGCTCAGGCGCAGGCCCCGTCGCTCGAAGAGCTGTGCCCACTGCTTGCCGCTGTCGGGCGCGTTGGTCTTTTCGGTGCAATGGGGCAGCAGGCGGTACGCAGTGCCTGTACTGCCCTCGTTCGTGCGCGCCTCGGGCAGCACCTGCTGCAGCCATTCCTGGGGCAGCGCCACCTTGGGCACCTCGCCCATACCCGGCACCTTGAGGTATTCCTGCCGATAGGCCAGCGTCATGGCCGGGTCCAGCCCCACCAGCGCCACACCGGGCTGAGCCAGTTGCGCCAACTGCGCGGCATTGCGGATGGCCGCCTTGGCAAAGGCGCCCATGAATCCCTGCACATGCAGCGGCTTGCCATTGGGCAGCAGCGGCGCCAGCCAGACCTGGAACCCCAGACGCGCCGCCAGCTCGATCAGCACCTGCAGCTGGCCGGTCTCGAAGTAGCGGGTGAAGCTGTCCTGCACGATGACCACGCTGCGCGCGCGCTGCTCGGGCGAAAGCGCGGCCAGCGCCTGCGCATCGGCCGCGCGCACCTTCCATTGCCGCAAGGTGGCTGCCAGGTCCAGCCGGCTCAGCAGCGGGCCATCGACCATGCCGATGCGACGGCTGAGCACATCGCGCATCCATGGCGAGCCCATCACCCCGTTGTAGAGCGCGGGCATGCGCGCCAGCCACGGCATGGTGAACTCCAGCGAGCCGATCAGGTAGTCGCGCACGGGCCGCAGGTAGCGGCGGTGGTAGAGCTCCAGAAAGCGCGAGCGGAACTCGGGCACGTTGACCTTGACGGGACACTGCCCGGCGCAGGACTTGCAGGCCAGGCAGCCGGCCATGGCGTCATAGACCTCGTGCGAGAAATCGGCCTCGCCGCGGCGCGCCGCGCGGCTGTTGCGCCAGCGCGCGGCCAGGCTGGACAGAAAGGGCTGGGGCCGCTGCGCGACCTCCAGCACGTTCACGCCGGCCTGCCCCTGCAGGCGCAGCCATTCGCGCATCAGCGAGGCCCGGCCCTTGGGCGAATGCACGCGCTGGCGCGTGGCCTTCCAGGACGGGCACATGGCGTCGTCCGGGTCGAAGTTGTAGCAGGCGCCATTGCCGTTGCAGTGCATGGCCGCGCCATAGCTTTGCCATACGCGCTCGTCGATCTGCCGGTCCAGCTCGCCGCGCGTGGTGACGCCATCCACCTTGAGCAGCAAGGTCTTGCTGGCCGGCGGCGTGGCGATCTTGCCGGGGTTGAGCTGGTTGTGCGGGTCGAAGGCGGCCTTGAGCTGCTGCAGCGAGGGATACAGCTCGCCGAAGAAGGCCGGCACATATTCGGAGCGCAGGCCCTTGCCGTGCTCGCCCCACAGCAGGCCGCCGTGGCGCTGCGTGAGTTCGGCCACCGCGTCGGAGATGGGGCGCACCAGGGCGGCGTCCACGGGGTTCTTCATGTCCAGGATGGGGCGCACATGCAGCACGCCGGCATCGACGTGGCCGAACATGCCGTACTGCAGGCCGTGGCTGTCCAGCAGCGCGCGGAACTCGGCAATGAACTCGGGCAGGTTCTCGGGCGGCACGGCCGTGTCTTCGACAAAGGGCTGGGGCCGCGCCTCGCCCGCCACGTTGCCCAGCAGGCCCACGGCGCGCTTGCGCATGGCATAGACGCGGTGGACCGCTGCATTGCCCGCCGCCAGCGTATGGCCCAGCCGCTCCACGGAAGTATCCGCGCCCAGGTGGGCGAGGAAGGCCTGCACGCGGCCATCGACCTCCTGCGGATCGTCGCCGCTGAATTCCACCAGGTTGATGCCCAGCGTGGGGCGCTGGCCGTCCTGCGGGAAGTATTCGGCCACGCTGCTCCAGACGAAGTCCTTCATGGCCAGCAACAGCACCTTGGAATCCACCGTCTCGATGGACAGCGGCCGGTGCGCCATCAGCGCGCGCGCATCGCGCAGCGCATCCATGAAGCCCGCGTAGCGCACGTTGACCAGCACCGAGTACCGGGGAATGGGCAGCACGTTGAGCCGCGCCTCCACCACGAATCCCAGCGAGCCTTCGGCGCCGCACAGCACGCTGTTGAGGTTGAAGCGCCCGTCGCCTTCGCGCAGATGGGCCAGGTCATAGCCGGTGAGGCAGCGGTTGAGCTTGGGGAATCTGGCCTCGATCAACTCCGCCTGGTCCTCGCTGATGCGCCGCGCCGTGCGGTGCACCTTGCCGATGCGCCCCGAATCGGCGCACATGCGCTCCAGCGCCTGAGCATCCAGCGGCGCGCTGTGCAGGCGCTCGCCGCCCAGCAGCACGAAGTCCAGCGCCAGCACATGGTCGCGCGTCTTGCCATAGGTGCAGCTGCCCTGCCCGCTGGCATCGGTGTTGATCATGCCGCCGATGGTGGCGCGGTTGGAGGTGGACAGCTCGGGGGCAAAGAACAGTCCGTATGGCTTGAGCGCGGCGTTGAGCTGGTCCTTGACCACGCCGGCCTGCACGCGCACCCAGCGCTGCTCGGCATTGATTTCGAGGATGCCGTTCATGTGCCGCGACAAGTCCATGGTCACGCCATGCGTGAGCGACTGCCCGTTCGTGCCCGTGCCGCCGCCGCGCGGTGTCAGCACCACATCGCGGAACTCAGGCCGCGCCAGCACCTGCGCCGCCCTGGCCACATCCTCGGCGTGACGCGGGTAGATGGCCGCCTGCGGCATGCGCTGGTAGATGGAGTTGTCCGTGGCCAGCACGGTGCGGCTGGCATGGTCCGTGTCCACGTCGCCCTCGAAGCCGGCGGCCTTCAACGCTTCAAGAAACTCAAGGTATTGGGCAGGCACGGGGGCGCTGGCGTGGGGCAGTGGGGCAATCGACATGGAAGGCAAGGTGGGGAGATTTGTTGCTGGCGATCAGCCCAGGAAACCCATGCATGCAATACACGATTTCAGGCCGACCATGGCCGCAAGTATCTCTACACTCTTCCTCTGGAACAAACGAAAATTGCGGCCGCGAACACTGCATAAAACTCATGAATTACCGACGCCTGACGCCCTCCATGTCCCTGCTGCTGGTCTTCGAGGCGGCCGCGCGCCACGAAAGCTATGCGCGAGCGGCCGAGGAGCTGTCGCTCAGCCAGAGCGCCATCAGCCGGCAGGTGCAGACACTGGAGGCGCAGCTGGGCATCAGCCTGTTCCGCCGCGAGGGCCGCACGGTGCGCCTGACTGATGTGGGGCGCCGCTACTTCATCGACCTGGGTGCCGCGCTGGGCCGCATACGCAGCGCCACCCTGCAGGCCATGTCACGCCAGTCCGGCGGTGGCACGCTCAACCTGGCCACCCTGCCCACCTTCGGCTCCAAATGGCTGCTGCCGCACCTGCATGGCTTCTACCAGGCGCAGCCCGGGGTGACGATGCACATCCACTCGCGCATCGGCGATATCGACTTCGACAGCGCAGAGATAGACGCCGCCATCACCGTGGGCACGGGAGACTGGCCCGGGCTGACCGCGCATCGCCTGTACCACGAGTTTCTGGTGGCGGTGGCCAGCCCGCAGGCGCTGCAGCAGGCCGGGCAGGCAGCAGCCTCGCCGGACTGGGCGGGCCAGCAGGTGCTGCTCACGGTGGCCAGCAACCGGCAGGCCTGGAGCGAGTGGTTCACGCACTATCGACTCGATCACCGGCAGATGCGGATAGGGCCGAGCTTCGAGCTGACCTCGCACCTGATACAGGCCGTGCTGGCAGGCATGGGCGTGGGCCTGGTGCCACGGGTACTGGTGGAAGAGGAGATGGCGCGCGGTGAGCTGCACGTGGTGGGAGACGCCATCCCCAGCCAGCGCAGCTACTACCTGGTCTATCCCGAGAGGAACGCGACACTGCCGGCGCTGGCAGCCTTCCGGCAATGGCTGCTTGAGACCTGCGCCCAGGGTTGATTCCCGCGCAACGGCCGCTCCCCTTCAGCGGTTGGTAGCGGTTGGCGATGGCACAAAGAAAAACGGACCACAGCCAGAAGCTGTGGTCCGTATTCATTTATGGTCGGCGTGGCGGGATTCGAACTCGCGACCCCTTGCACCCCATGCAAGTGCGCTACCAGGCTGCGCTACACGCCGAAGAATTCAATTATATACAGCTTTTTGCTCTCAAATAGAAAGCAGCGCACGAATCTGCAAAAGCTCTTCACGCACGGCCTCCGGCTCCAGCGGAACACTGGCCGCGGCATCGCCGCCGAGCAGCGGCGCGGCAGCCGGCGCCGACACCGCGACACCGGCCTGCAGCGCGGGAACCACGGCAGACCCCGAGGCCTCACGCAGGCGGTTGCGCGCACCGTTGATGGTGAAGCCCTGTTCGTACAGCAGCTCACGGATGCGCCGGATCATCAGCACTTCATGGTGCTGGTAGTAGCGGCGGTTGCCGCGCCGCTTCATGGGGCGCAGCTGCGTGAACTCCTGCTCCCAGTAGCGCAGCACATGCGGCTTGACGTCGCACAGATCCGCGACCTCACCGATGGTGAAGTAGCGCTTGGCGGGAATCTGGGGCAGAAGTGAAGCCATGGCAAATGTGGATGAAGTCAGGATGTGCAATGCCGCTGGTGCGCGGACGCCGATCCGGGAAGAAGGCCGAGCCTACTGCACAGCTCGCCTGCAGGCCAGCACCCTGTCGTAAAAACAGCCCATCCACCGCGAGGCAGACAGGCTGGCGACAGCTGGCCATGCAGGCCCGGGCAGGCTTTCCTCAGGCCTGGGAGCCCGATGTGCCTTCCTGGATCTGCTCCTTGAGCTTGCTGCTCGCATGGAAGGTCACGACGCGGCGCGCCTCGATCGGAATGGCCTCGCCCGTGCGCGGATTGCGCCCCGGACGCGGCGCCTTGGTGCGGATCTGGAAGTTGCCGAAGCCCGACAGCTTCACATCCTCGCCCGACACCAGGCTTTGCGAGACCAGCTCGAAGAACGCATCCACCATTTCCTTGGATTCGCGCTTGTTCAGGCCGATCTCGTCGAACAGCAGATCCGCCAGCTGCGCCTTGGTCAGCGCAGGCGAATCAAGACTTTCCACCGCCAGTTCCATCACAGGATCTCCTTTCACGGCATGCACCCTCCATCATGCGCGCAGGCGCGCACCCAGACGCTGCTGCAGCTGCTCGAGCACGGCCTGCACGGCCTGCTCGATCTGCACATCCGTCAGCGAGCTGTCGTCATGGCCCAGCGTCAGGCGCACGGCCAGGCTCTTTTCGTCCTGCGCCAGCGCGCCCGGTGCCGCTGTCTCGCCGGCCTTGAGCGCCTTGGGACGGAACACATCGAACAGCACGGCAGAGCGCAGCAGGCCGCCGGTCTGGGCAGCTTCCACCGCCTGCATGAGCTGGGCATGCGTGGTCTTTTCGTTCACGACCACGGCAATGTCGCGCTCCACGGCCTGGTGCTTGGCCACGGGCTTGAACACCGGCACCTCGCGCGCCAGCACGGCATCGAGCTCCAGCTCGAACAGCACGGGCGCCTGGGCCAGATCCCATTGCTGGCGCCACTGGGGATGCAGCTCGCCGATGAAGCCGATGGACTGGCCATCGAGCAGCACGCGTGCGCAGCGGCCCGGGTGCATGGCCGGATGCTCGGCCGGCTCGAACACGGGCTTGCGCGGCGCCAGCAGCGCCTCGACATCGCCCTTGACGTCGTAGAAGTCGACCTTGGTCTCGCCACGAGCCCATTGCAGCTGCTCGGCAGCTCCCCAGGCCAGGCCCGCCACGCGCATGGGCTGGTAGAAGCCCTTGACCGTGGTGTCGCTGTCAACAACGCTGTCATCCTTGAGGAAGACACGGCCCAGCTCGAACACGCGCACGCGCTCGGCCTTGCGGTCGGCATTGAACTTGAGCACCTGCATGAGCGAGCCGATGAGGCTGGAGCGCATCACGCTGAGCTGGCTTGCGATGGGGTTGAGCAGCTGGATTGGATTGGCGTTGCCGGCCAGATCCTTCTCCCACGCGGCTTCCACAAAGCTGAAGTTGATGGTTTCCTGGTAGCCCAGATCGGCCAGCGCGCGGCGCACGGCGAACTGGCTGCGGCGGTTTTCGGCGCGCAGCTTGGGCGCAATGGGCGCCAGCGGCTTGGTCGTGGGCAGGTTCTCGTAACCCACCATGCGCGCCACTTCCTCGATCAGATCTTCCTCGATGTTGATATCGAAGCGGAAGCTGGGCGGCGTGACGGTGAGCACGCCATCGCCCTGCTCCACCGGCAGGCCCAGGCCGGCCAGCGCATCGTGGCATTGCTGCTGCGTGAGCGGCATGCCGATGACCTTGGCCGCACGCGCCACGCGCAGCGTGACGGGCTTGGGCTGGGGCATGTTGGCCTGCTGGTCGTCGACGGGGCCGCAGACGATCTCGGGCGTGCCGCAGATCTGCAGCACCAGTTCCGTGATGCGCTCGATGTGCTCGACGGTCAGCTCGGGATCGACGCCGCGCTCGAAGCGGTGGCCCGCATCGGTGGAGAAGTTGTAGCGGCGCGAACGGCCGGCAATCGACTTGGGCCACCAGAAGGCCGCCTCGATGTAGATGTGGCGCGTGTCGTCGGACACGGCCGTGGCGTCGCCGCCCATGATGCCGGCCAGCGATTCGACTTCGCGCTCATCGGCGATCACGCCCACCTGTCCATCGACGGTGACGGTGTTGCCGTTGAGCAGCTTGAGCTGCTCGCCTTCCTTGCCCCAGCGCACCTGCAGGCCGCCGTGGATCTTGTCCAGGTCAAAGATGTGGGAGGGGCGGCCCAGCTCGAACATCACATAGTTGGAGATGTCCACCAGCGGCGCCACGCTGCGCTGGCCGCAGCGCGCCAGGCGATCGACCATCCACTGCGGCGTCTTCGCCTGGGTGTTGACGTTGCGCACCACGCGGCCCGAGAAGCGGCCGCACAGGTCGGGCGCCTCGATCTTCACGGCCAGCCTGTCCTGCACACCCACCGCAGCAGGCGTGAACGACTGGGGCTTGAGCGGCGCACCGGTCAGCGCAGCCACTTCGCGCGCCACGCCATAGACGCTCAGGCAATGCGCCAGGTTGGGCGTGAGCTTGAGCGTGAACAGGGTGTCATCCAGGTTCAGGTATTCGCGGATGTTCTGGCCCAGGGGCGCATCCAGCGGCAGCTCCATCAGGCCGCCATGGTCCTCGGACAGCTTGAGTTCGCGTGCCGAGCACAGCATGCCGAAGCTCTCCACGCCGCGCAGCTTGCCGATCTTGATGAGGAAGGGCTTGCCGTCTTCACCGGGTGGCAGCTCGGCCCCAACCATGGCGCAAGGCACGCGGATGCCCACGCGCGCATTGGGCGCGCCGCAGACGATGGTCAGCAGCTCGGGCCCGCCCACATCGACCTGGCACACGCGCAGGCGATCGGCATTGGGATGCTGCTCGGCAGCCTTGATCTCGCCGACGACGATCTTGGTGAACGGCGGTGCCACGGGCTCCAGCTCCTCCACCTCCAGGCCGGCCATGGTCAGGATGTCGGCCAGCTCTTGGGTGGTCAGCGGCGGATTGCAGAACTCGCGCAGCCAGGATTCGGGAAATTGCATATCAGACTCTTTGGCGTTGGTTCGGTCCGCGCGCCGCGGCGCTGGCGGACCCCATGAACGTATTGACGACTCTCATTCCAAGCCCCCGAACAGCCTGACCATGCGACTGGCGTGGTTCAGGCCGGAGACGCCGAGCAAGAGCCGCCTCGCGGCGAGGGCGTCGTCCCCCTCCCAGGGGGATGGCGCGCAGCGCCTCAGGGGGCGATCCATTTCTAACGGAATTGCGACAGGAAGCGGATATCGCCGTCAAAAAACAGACGCAGATCGTTGACGCCATAGCGCAGCATGGTCAGGCGGTCAGGACCCATGCCAAAGGCAAAGCCGATGTACTTCTCGGGGTCCAGCCCCATGTTGCGCACCACGTTGGGGTGCACCTGGCCGGAGCCGGCCACCTCCAGCCAGCGGCCGGCCAGCGGGCCGCTCTGGAACTGGATATCGATCTCGGCGCTGGGCTCGGTGAAGGGGAAAAAGCTGGGACGGAAGCGCAGCACCAGGTCATCGCTCTCGAAGAAGGTCTTGCAGAAGTCGGTGAAGACCACCTTCAGATCCTTGAAGCTGACGTTCTCGCCGATCCACAGGCCTTCGCACTGGTGGAACATGGGCGAGTGCGTGGCATCGCTGTCCACGCGGTAGGTGCGGCCCGGCGCGATCACTCGGATCTCGGGCATGCCCTGGCCGGCGTCGAGCCGCTCACGGTATTTCTTGACGTGCTGCACGGCATGGCGCACCTGCATGGGGCTGGTGTGCGTGCGCAGCAGATTGGGGGCCTGTTCCGTGCCGCCTTCCACGTAGAAGGTGTCGTGCATGGAACGGGCGGGATGGTCTTCGGGCGTGTTCAGCGCCGTGAAGTTGAACCAGTCGGACTCGATCTCGGGGCCCTCGGCCACATCGAAGCCCATGGAGCCGAAGATGCCCTCGATGCGCTCCAGCGTCAGCGACACGGGGTGCAGGCCGCCCTGGCCACGGCGACGGCCCGGCAAGGTCACATCCAGCACCTCGGCCTTCAGGTGGGCCTGCAGTTCGGCATCGGCCAGGGCCTTGCGGCGCGCGGTCAGCGCGGCCTCGATGCCTTGCTTGGCCACGTTGATGGCGGCTCCGCGCGACTTCTTCTCTTCGACGGAAAGCTGCGCCATGCCCTTCATGAGCTCGGTCACCTTGCCCGACTTGCCCAGAAACTGCGCCTTGGCGTTTTCCAGATCAGCGGGGGTTTGTGCCTGCGCGAACAGCTGCTGCGCGCTCTCGACCAGAGAATCCAACTCGTTCATATCGACTCTTTATCGACTGTGAAAAGAAACAAGGGCTAGCAGCCTTTTCAAGCCCTAGCCCTTGCTGTTTGCGCTGCAGACCATCACGAGGATGGCCGCAGACCGTTATCTCAAGCAGCCAGCTTGGCCTTGACTTGATCAACGATGCTGCTGAAAGCAGCCTTGTCGTGCACCGCGATATCGGCCAGCATCTTGCGGTCGATCTCGATGGCTGCCTTCTTCAGGCCGTTGGCGAACTGGCTGTAGGTCAGGCCCAGTTCACGTGCAGCGGCGTTGATACGGGCGATCCACAGACGGCGGAACACGCGCTTCTTGGCACGGCGGTCACGGTAGGCATATTGCCCAGCCTTCATCACCGCCTGCTTGGCGATGCGGAAGACATTGCCGCGGCGGCCGCGGAAACCCTTGGAAAGGGCCAGAACTTTTTTGTGACGGGCGCGGGCCGTTACACCACGTTTGACGCGAGGCATGTGTTTTCTCCTTGTTCGTCAGTGAATTACAGGCCAGCCATCGGCAGCATTTGTGCGATGGAGCCCATGTTGGTCTCATGCACAGACACTGCACCACGCAGGTGACGCTTGTTCTTGGTGGTCTTCTTGGTCAAGATGTGACGCTTGAAGGCTTGACCGCGCTTGACGGTGCCACCGGGACGAACGCGAAAACGCTTCTTCGCGCTGCTCTTGGTCTTCATTTTGGGCATTTGAATGCTCCTGTTGTTTGTGCTCGTGAGGCGGCTCGCAACACTGCGCGCACTTGCTGGCCCCGAGACACTTCTGTGCCAGCCCGGAGGCCGGCAAGAACAAGGGACATGGAAACCATGTCCCTTGCATCGCACGCCCCGCGCAATCGACTCGCGCACGGCCTGCAAATTCTGTCGCCCCTCAACGAAGGGCGAAACCGCGATTATGCCTTATCAGCCACCGCAGGTGCAGCAGAAACTTCTGCCGGCTTGCCGCCAGCTGTGGGCTTCTTGCGCGCAGGGGCGATCATCATCACCATCTGGCGGCCTTCCAGCTTGGGGAACTGCTCCACCTGGATGGAATCCGCCAGATCGTCACGCAGACGGTTCAGCAGGTCCAGACCGATCTGCTGGTGCGTGATTTCACGGCCGCGGAAACGCAGCGTGATCTTGCACTTGTCACCATCGGCCAGGAATCGGCGAATGTTGCGCAGCTTGATGTTGTAGTCGCCGTCGTCGGTACCTGGGCGGAATTTCACTTCCTTGATTTCGATGACGGTCTGCTTGGCCTTGGCTTCGGCAGCCTTCTTCTGTTCAAGGTACTTGAACTTGCCATAGTCCATCAACCGGCAGACAGGCGGAGTGGCCGTGGCGGCGATTTCCACCAGGTCCACGTCCAACTCGCCCGCCATGCGCAGCGCTTCCTGTAGAGGCACGATGCCCAGCGGCTCGTTCTCCGGGCCGGACAGACGCACTTCAGGCGCCATGATTTCACGGTTGAGACGATGCTTGCGCTCTTCACGGTGGCGCCGATCACGAAATTCAGTAGCTATGGTTCTCACCCTTGGATTTAAGTTGCTACAACAGCGTAGCCGCTTGTGTGCAGTACACGCCAAACGGCTAACGCCTTTGGAGATGCTCCGTCAGGCCTTCGCCGCGATGTCCTTGGCCACGAGTTCAATGAACGCGTCGACCGACATCACTCCGAGGTCCTTGTTGCCCCGTGCGCGCACTGCCACTGCACCAGCGGCCTTCTCCTTGTCGCCTGCAACAAGGATGTAAGGCAGCTTTTGCAACGAATGCTCCCGTATTTTATACGTAATCTTTTCGTTGCGCAGATCTGTCGCCACCCTAAGGCCTTGATTCGGAAATGCTTTTTGCAGCTTTTGCGCGACTTCCCGCACATAGTCCGCCTGCGCGTCAGTGATATTGAGCACGGCCGCCTGAACAGGAGCCAGCCATGTCGGCATGGCACCGGCATGCTGCTCGATGAGGATGCCGATGAAACGCTCCAGGCTGCCGACGATGGCACGGTGCAGCATCACGGGGCGATGGCGATCGCCGTCTTCACCCACGTATTCCGCATCCAGGCGCTCGGGCATGGAGAAGTCGACCTGGATGGTGCCGCACTGCCACTGGCGACCGATGGCGTCCTTGAGCGTGTACTCGATCTTGGGACCGTAGAACGCGCCATCGCCGGGCGAGATCACGTACTCGCAGCCCGAAGCCTCCAGGCTGTTGATCAGCGCGGCCTCCGCCTTGTCCCAGCTTTCATCGGAGCCGATGCGCGCCTCGGGGCGCGTGGCGACCTTGTAGATGATGTCGCTGAAACCGAAGTCCGCGTAGACCTTTTGCAGCAGCGTGGTGAAAGCCAGCACCTCGGGCTGGATCTGGTCTTCGGTGCAGAAGACGTGGCCGTCATCCTGCGTGAAGCCGCGCACGCGCATGATGCCGTGCAGGCCCCCCGTGGGCTCGTTGCGGTGGCACTGGCCGAATTCGCCGTAGCGCAGCGGCAGGTCGCGGTAGCTCTTGATGCCCTGCTTGAAGATCAGGATGTGGCCGGGGCAGTTCATCGGCTTGAGCGCGTAGTCGCGCTTTTCCGACTCGGTCGTGAACATGTTCTCGCGGTACTTGTCCCAGTGGCCGGTCTTCTCCCACAGGGTCTTGTCCAGGATCTGCGGACCCTTGACCTCCTGGTAGCCGTTGTCGCGGTACACGCGGCGCATGTACTGCTCGACCTCTTGCCACAAAGCCCAACCCTTCGGATGCCAGAACACGGTGCCTGGCGAATGCTCGTCGATGTGGAACAGATCCAGTTCACGGCCCAGCTTGCGGTGGTCGCGCTTTTCGGCCTCCTCCAGCATGTGCAGGTACTGCTGCAGGTCGTCCTTGGTAGCCCAGGCCGTGCCGTACACGCGCTGCAGCATCTCGTTGCGATGGTCACCGCGCCAGTAGGCGCCAGCCACCTTCATCAGCTTGAAGAACTTGAGCTTGCCGGTGCTCGGCACGTGGGGGCCGCGGCACAGATCCTCGAAACCGCCTTCGCGGTACAGGCTCACATCCTCGTTCGAGGGGATGCTGGCGATGATCTCGGCCTTGTAGTTCTCGCCAATGCCCTTGAAGTAGGCCACGGCCTCGTCGCGCGGCAGCACGCGGCGCACCACGGGCTCGTCCTTGGCAGCCAGCTCGGCCATGCGTTTTTCGATGGCAACCAGGTCCTCGGGCGTGAAAGGACGCTTGTACGAGAAGTCGTAGTAGAAGCCATTCTCGATGACGGGGCCGATGGTGACCTGGGCGTCAGGAAACAGATTCTTGACGGCGTAGGCCAGCAAGTGGGCCGTCGAATGACGGATCACGTCCAGGCCATCTGCATCCTTGGCCGTCACGATGGACAGGGGCATGTCCTTGTCGATCACAAAGCTGGTGTCCACCACCTTGGCGTCGTCGCCCGTGCCAACCTTGCCAGCCAGTGCAGCCTTGGCAAGGCCCGCGCCTATCGATGCAGCCACTTCGGCCACGGTGACCGGACCGGGATACTCGCGTTGCGAACCATCGGGAAGCGTAATGTGGATCATGGGATTCCTAAAAATATTTCTCAGGGGGGTGCGCCATCCCCCAAAAGCAAAAAAGCGCGGAGCCTGGTCCGCGCTTTGTTGGGGTCGAGGGAATCTCGTGCAGGCGCGAACCGCCAGCCGCTAGCGGCCGGTGTACATCTCCGATGTAGTTCGCGGTGTCATAACCATGATGCCTTTCTCGCCCTTGTCAGTTGAAAACTCTTGGCATTTTAACCCCAGCAAAGAAAAAGCGCCCGAAGCACAAGGCCCCGGACGCTTTCTCACCCCTATCTACCTGAAGTTGCACTCACCGAAGCCGCGCTTCAGTGGAATTGCTCCTCTTCCGTGGAGCCGGTCAGTGCCTTGACGCTGGACGAGCCGCCCTGGATCACCGTGGTCACGTCGTCGAAGTAGCCTGCACCCACTTCCTGCTGGTGCGACACGAAGGTGTAGCCTTGTTCGCGGGCTGCGAATTCGGGCTCCTGCACCATGTTCACGTAGTGCTTCATGCCTTCGCCGTTGGCGTAGGCGTGGGCAAACTTGAAGGTGTTGAACCAGTTGATGTGGATGCCGGCCAGCGTGATGAACTGGAACTTGTAGCCCAACGCAGACAGCTCTTCCTGGAAGGAGGCAATCTGGCTGTCGTTGAGGTTCTTCTTCCAGTTGAACGAGGGCGAGCAGTTGTAGCTCAGCAGCTTGCCTGGGCAGGCACCATGCACGGCCTGGGCGAACTCGCGGGCAAAGCCGATGTCAGGCACGCCGGTTTCGCACCACACCAAGTCTGCATAGGGTGCGTAGGCCACGCCGCGGCTGATGGATTGCTCCATGCCGTTCCTGACCCGGTAGAAGCCTTCCTGCGTGCGCTCGCCGGTCAGGAACGGCTTGTCGTTGGCGTCATGGTCGGAGGTGATCAGGTTGGCGGCTTCAGCATCGGTACGGGCCAACACGATTGTGGGCACGCCCATCACGTCGGCGGCAAAGCGTGCGGAGATGAGCTTCTCGACGGCTTCCTGGGTAGGCACCAGCACCTTGCCACCCATGTGGCCGCACTTCTTCACGGCGGCCAGCTGGTCCTCGAAGTGCACGCCTGCCGCGCCAGCGGCAATCATGTTCTTCATCAGCTCGAACGCGTTGAGCACGCCGCCGAAGCCGGCTTCGGCATCCGCCACGATAGGCAGGAAGTAGTCGATGAATTCCTTGTCGCCGGGGTTGATGCCACGGCTCCACTGGATTTCGTCGGCGCGCTTGAAGGTGTTGTTGATGCGGCGCACCATGGTGGGCACCGAGTCATAGGCGTACAGCGACTGGTCGGGGTACATGGTTTCGCTGGTGTTGCCGTCGGCAGCCACCTGCCAGCCCGACAGGTACACCGCTTCCAGGCCGGCCTTGGCCTGCTGCATGGCCTGGCCCGCAGAGATGGCGCCAAAGGCATTCACGTAGCCTTTCTTGGCACCGCCGTTGATCCTGTCCCAGAGCAGTTCCGCGCCGCGCTGGGCCAGAGTGTATTCAGGCTGCAGGCTGCCGCGAAGACGCACCACGTCAGCGGCGCTGTAGCCACGCTTGACACCCTTCCAACGGGGGTTCTGCGCCCAGTCTTTCTCAAGGGCGGAAATCTGTTGTTCGCGGCTCAGTTGCTGGGTCAGGGATTGGGGCATGTTGCTCTCCTGGGAGGTTGTTGAAACAAGCGGCTTTCTTGCGTCGGCCTTGGGATCAAATTTAAGTCTTATAGAAGACCCGATCAACATCTTGTGTCTTATACAAGACTAAATTTTTCTTCATAAAAATCAACAGCTTATTTTCATATTTTTCAATATGAAATTGCATTTCTCGTATTGAGAAAAAATGGCGCAACGCAGCAATCCAATTTTTCACAATGCAAAAAGAAGATTCCATGCAGTGAAAAATTGCCACAGCATGGCAAGCATTCGCGACACAGGTATGTCACGGGTGCCTGCCGTGCTCGCAGGTACCATCGCGCGTTCAGGCAGCGCCACCGCCGCCCCAAACTCCACAAGCCGTGAACACCTCCCATCGCAGATCTGCCTATGCCTGCCTGGCGCTGAGCATGTCCCTGGTCGGCAGCTATGTCGCCCTATCCAAGCCCTTGGCCGCCATTTTTCCGGTGCTGTTGCTGGCCTGGCTGCGCTTTGGCATAGGAGCCATCGCCATGCTGCGATGGCTGCGCAAGCCGGCTGACGAGGCTCCCTTGCCGCGCCGCACACAAGGACTGCTGTTCCTGGAGTCGCTGTTCGGCAACTTCCTCTTCACCATCTGCATGGTTACCGGCGTCAGCCTGACCAGCGCCGTCACGGCAGGCGTGACCATGGCCGCCATTCCGGCCGCCGTGGCCTTGATGAGCTGGCTGTTCCTGCGCGAGCGCGTGGCCGCGCGCACCTGGCTGGCCATTGCACTAGCTGTGACCGGCATAGGCTTGTATGCACTGTCGCGCCCCGACGCGGGCACCGCGGCAGCCTCTTCGACCTCGTCGCAGGCATGGCTGGGGCAGATGCTGCTCGTCGGCGCCGTGCTTTGCGAGGCGTTTTACGCCGTGATCGGCAAGCGCCTGACCACATCCCTGGGGCCCAAACGCATCACATCCATCGTCAACCTCTGGGGATTTGCGCTGTCAACTCCCTTCGGGCTGTATCTGGCCTGGCACTTCGACTTCGGCAGCGTGCAATGGAGCATCTGGGGACTGCTGCTGTTCTACGCCCTGGCTGCCTGCGTGTGGACCGTATGGCTGTGGATGACGGGCCTGCGCAGCGTGCCAGCCTCGCAGGCGGGCACTTTCACGGTTTTGCTGCCGATCAGCGCCGCCTTGGTCGGCATGTGCGTGCTGGGCGAACGGGTCACATCCATGCAGGCGCTGGCCTTCGCGATCGCCCTGCTGGGCATTTTTGTGGCTACCTGGCCCGCCCGAAAACTCTCTTCGGAACCTTCTTCCACAAGCGAGGCCCGCCTCCTCTGAGAGCGCTGACTCCGACGGCCCTCCAGCCATGGCGGCCCCCGAAAGGGAGCAGGAATGCAAAAACTCTTCAAAAAACAGCGCCACAGCAACAAATCGAGGCAAAAATTTGACGGGTGAGCTTGGAAGACCGTTTTTTTCCCATTAGCATCAGCCTGCCAGTGGATAGCGACAGTTTTTCGCTGGTAAAGAATCCACTCCATACTAGGAACAAGCAACATGGCAACTGCAAAGAAGGCAACGGCTGCTCCGGCAGCTCCCGCAAAGAAGCGCACTCCCAACGCCGCCTTCATGAAACCCCTCACCCCCAGCCCCGCTCTGGCTGCCGTGGTGGGTTCCACCCCCCTGCCCCGCACCGAGATCATCAGCAAGCTGTGGGTCTACATCAAGGCCAACAAGCTGCAAGACGCTGCCAACAAGCGCATGATCAACGCTGATGCCAAGCTCAAGGAAGTGTTCGGCAAGCCCCAAGTCTCGATGTTCGAGATGGCTGGCCTGATCGGCAAGCACGTCAAGTAATCCCCGGGCCTGCCCCACGGATGAAAGCCGGCCCATGGGCCGGCTTTTCTTTTTTCCGGATGTCTGCCACCGGCGATGCGCCATCGCCCCCCTCCAATGCCATGAGCCAAGTGCCCGCACTGCAAGCCGTTCCCGACGGCATCATCAATCTGGCCGACCACGAGACCCAGGCGCGGCAGCGGTTGGACGACAACGCCTGGGCCTACTTCTCGGGCGGCGCGGCCGATGAGCACAGCCTTGCCGCCAACCGCAGCGCCTGGGATGCGCTCACGTTGTGGCCACGCGTACTCAGGCCTCTTGCAGGGGGAAACACACGGCTGCAACTGCTGGGGCGAGAGCTGGCCTGCCCCCTGCTGGTCGCCCCCATGGCCTTCCAGCAAATGGCGCATGCCGACGCAGAGCTTGCAACAGCCTATGCGGCTGCGGCGCTGGGCGCGGGCATGGTGCTCAGCACCCAGGCCAGCCTGCCGCTGGAGACTGTGGCGAAGGCCGCACAGCTCACGCCGACCCGCGGGCCGCTATGGTTCCAGCTGTACCTGCAGCACGACCGGGGCTTTACCAGGCAATTGATCGAACGGGCCGAGGCGGCAGGCTACGAAGCACTGGTGCTGACGGTGGACGCCCCCGCCAGCGGCGTAAGGGACCGTGAACGCCGCGCGCGCTTTAGCCTTCCCGCCGGCATTTCTGCCGTCAATCTGCAGGGCCTGGCTCCATCTCCGGCCGTCCGGCTCGCATCGGACCAGAGCGCACTGTTCGACGGCCTGCTGCAGCATGCGCCCACCTGGGATGACGTTGCCTGGCTGCAGCAGCAGACACGCCTGCCAGTGCTGCTCAAGGGGGTGCTGCATCCGGCTGACGCGCTGCAGGCGGCGAGATCGGGCGTGGCAGGCATCATTGTTTCCAACCACGGGGGACGCACGCTGGATACCGTTCCCGCAACGGCCACCGCACTGGCGCGCGTCACCAAGGCCTTGCGCAACTCGGGGCATGCGCTCCCTGTGCTCGCCGACGGCGGCATACGGCGAGGCACCGATGTGCTCAAGGCCATCGCTCTCGGTGCAACGGCTGTGCTGATAGGCCGCCCGATAGTCTGGGGTCTGGCCAATGCAGGTGCCGCTGGCGTGGCCCACGTACTGAGGCTGCTGCGCGACGAACTGGAGGTCGCCATGGCCCTGACAGGCTGTGCAACCCTCGCGCAGGCCACTGTGGAACTGCTGGATACCGAGTGAAGCGCAAGGCCATACAGCCCTACAGACAACCAAGAATTGCAAATGCGATGAATTCTCATTTATAATTTTTCATCCTATCAATAGCCAGCCATTACTGCCTGTAGCCATGATCGTCTGTGTATGTCGCCGGGTTTCCGACCGTGAGATCGCACGCCACGCTCACGCTGGCATGAGCTTTGACGAAATCCAATTCGAATTGGGTATCGCCATGCAGTGCGGCCGGTGCGAGAGTTGTGCCCGGGATGTGGTGGCGCAATGCTGCGCAACCCAGCCCGTGGCGGCCATACACAACGAGATCGCGGCCCAGACCGTCCAGCTTGCCAACAATATCCTGGAGAGCAAAGCATGGTCCTCCTCTCAGCACTTGTCGGCAGCCTGATCCTCGTCGTTACATGCACCTGGTGGATCCTGCGCAGCTGATACTCCGTCTTCCGAGCGACAGCACCCGGCACCTATCCGCTGTCAGCTCCTTCTGTCTCTATGTCCCAGTCTGATCGTTTTGGCCCCCCCGGGGGCCTTGGCCGTAACGTGGCCATCGCGGGTTCGGTCGTGGTCTTGCATGCAGCAACCCTCTGGGCGATGCAGCATGGCCTGCTCCAGCGCGCCCCCGAAGAGGTCATCGTGCCAGCCCAGGTGATCGCGGAATTCATTTCGCCACCAGCGCCCGAGCCCGAGGCCCCCAAGCCACCTCCGCCGCCACCGCCACCGCCCCCCCCCAAGCCACAGCCGGTCGTGAAGAAGGCGCCGCCTCTGCCCAAGGCCATTGCCGATCCCAAGCCGGCACCTGCGGCGCCGCGAGGCACGCTGGAAGACGAGCCCAAGCCCGTGGTGGAGGCACCGCCGGCCCCCCCGGCACCGCCCGCCCCACCTGCCCCGCCCGCGCCTCCTGCCCCTCCGGCACCGCCCAAGATCGAGCTGCCATCCAACAATGCCGCCTACCTGAACAACCCGGCGCCCAACTACCCTGCCATCAGCCGGCGCATGGGCGAGCAGGGAACCGTGATGCTGCGCATCTTCGTGGATGCGCAAGGCCTGCCTCAGAAGATCGAGGTCAGCAAATCCAGCGGCTACGACCGTCTGGACCAGCAGGCCGTGGACGGCGTCAAGAACTGGAAGTTCGTCCCCGGCAAGAGCAACGGCACGCCAACCCCCATGTGGGTTACGGTCCCGGTCAAATTCACCCTCAATTGATTCTCAGGAGTATCCATGGATTCCCAATTCGGCATTGCCCACGTCTGGACGCAGGGAGACTTCGTCACCCGTGCCGTCGCCGTCATCCTGCTGGCCATGTCGGTGGCCTCTTGGCTGGTGATGATCATCAAGGCCCTGGACATCGTGAAGTTCAAGAAGTACGCCCGCAACGCCCAGGACTTCTGGCACAGCCCCGACCTGGCCAGCGGCCTGGAAAAGCTCGGCAATGACCGGTCCAACCCCTTCCGCTACCTGGTGCTCGAAGGCCGCGAAGCCACTGCCCACCACCGCAAGACCAGCGCCCACCTGCACGACACGCTTGACATCAGCGACTGGGTGACCCGCTGCATGCGCAACGGCATCAGCGAGTTCACGGCCCGCCTGCAATCGGGCCTGGCCATTCTGGCCTCCGTGGGCTCTACAGCTCCCTTCATCGGCCTGTTCGGCACCGTCTGGGGCATCTACCACGCACTGGTCGCCATCGGCCTGTCGGGCCAGTCCTCCATCGACAAGGTGGCAGGCCCCATCGGCGAGGCGCTGATCATGACGGCCCTGGGTCTGGCCGTGGCCATTCCGGCCGTGCTCGGCTACAACGCCGTGGTGCGCGGCAACAAGTCCATCCTCAACGCACTCAACAGCTTTGCCCACGACATGCACGCCTACTTCGTGACCGGCGCCCGTGTGTCCATCGACGGCAAGGAAGCCGGCAATGTGCTGCCGCTGAAGAAAGGCGCGTAAGCCATGGCATTCGGAACAATGGATGATGACGGCGAAGAGGTGATGAACGAGATCAACATGACGCCGCTGGTCGACGTCATGCTGGTGCTTCTGATCATCTTCATCATCACCGTGCCGGTGATGAAGCATTCGGTGAACGTGGACCTGCCCCGCGCCACCAACCAGCCCGAAGACGTCAAGCCCGCCACCGTGCGCCTGGCCGTGTCCGCTGATGGCCAGTACCACTGGAATGGCGTGGCCGTGAGCGATACGCAGTTCGAGGAAAACCTCAAGGCCGAGGCAGCCAAGGAGCCGCAACCCGACCTGCACATCCAGGGCGACAAGGAAGTGCGCTACGAGCGTGTTGCCCAGGCCATGGCCGCCGCCCAGCGTGCCGGCGTGCGCAAGATCGGCTTTGTGACGGACCCCGTCAAGTAGGCCGCGAGAGCGGCATTCGTTGCCTGGCGCTCAGCGACAACGGCCCTTCGGGGCCGTTTTCCATTGCGGCCCGCTCTTGGAACAAGCTCGCGAGGTGATCAGGCGTTCGGTCGTTCGGGGGGCAGAAACCACAATGAGAGTAAGTCTCACTTGATTTTCAATTGAGAATTGTTATCATTCACAAACTTTCCAATTTTTGAGGAATTCCCTGCATGTCTGCCACTTCCGCCGCCACCTCGCATCTGTCCGGCAACTCCACAGCCCAGGCCTTTGCAGCGCTGCAGGCCGCAGCATCCGCAGCCCTCAGCGGGGCCGCCAGCGGACTCGACAGCACCTTGCTGCTCAATGGGCAAAAGGCTGTGACCATCGTGCACAACGGCACACCCTATCGTCTGCAGGCCACCAAGCTGGGCAAGCTCATCCTGACCAAATAACCAAGATTGCAGCCGTCGGCGGGTCATGTTCGGGTCCGCTGACCGCTTCTTTGTTTCATCGTGGGGCGACCTTGGGGCTTCCAGTCCCAAAGGTCGATTAGCCAGCCAACAGAATCTTCGGATTTTGCGTAGCCAAGCATTTTTTCCCTGCGCTGCAATGTGGATCGCTTCAAAGAAAAAGCCCCTGTACCTCAGTACAGGGGCTTTTTCTTTGCCTCATGAATCGGCCCAAAAGGCAGATTCATGCAGGGTGCATCAGGGGCTTTTACAGACCCAGAGCCGCAATGCCGGCGCTGGCCACCTGGGCATCCTCATTGGCCTTGACGCCGCTGACGCCCACGGCACCCAGGCACTGGCCGTCCTTCATGATGGCCACGCCGCCTTCGAGCAGGCCGTCCACCGTGGGGGCGCTCAGGAAGGCCGTACGGCCGTTGTTGATCATGTCTTCATAGCCCTTGGTGTCGCGGCGGCCCAGGGCAGCCGAACGGGCCTTGGACGGAGCGATATGGGCCGAGACTGCGGCGGCGCCATCGAGGCGCTGCAGCCACAGCAGGTGACCGCCGTCATCGACGATGGCAATGGTCACGGCCCACTTGTTCTTCAGCGCCTCGGCCTCTGCGGCGGCGGCAATGGCCTTCACGTCGGCCAGTTCGAGTTCATGCTTGGTCTTCATAAGATTGCAGTTATCTATTCCATCACAAATGTCCTATAAGCATAGCAATCGTATGAGGACTGACAATGCATGCGCAGAACAAAACATTCGAAACCAAACCATGGCAGCGGCTCGGGGTATTGCAAGCGGCGCGCGAGCCGCCACCTAGAATGGGCAAGTCGCAACAACACTCCTTCGGAGGACTGGCCACATGAATGATCAAGTCACCACACTGGGCTCTGCGGGCTACGGTGTCTCGCAGCAAGAGCGCAATCGCGTATTGCGCAACACCTACTGGCTGCTGGCCCTGAGTCTTCTCCCCACCGTGCTGGGCGCTTGGCTGGGCGTGGCCACGGGCATCACGCGCTCGCTGAGCGGCGGTCTGGGGCTCATCGTCTTCCTGGGCGGCGCCTTCGGCTTCATGTTCGCCATCGAGAAGACAAAGCACTCGGCAGCCGGCATTCCCGTGCTGCTGGGCTTTACCTTCTTCATGGGCCTGATGCTGTCGCGCATGATCGGCATGATCCTGGGCTTCAAGAACGGCTCCGAGCTGATCATGACCGCCTTTGCAGGCACGGCCGGCGTGTTCCTGGTCATGGCCTCGCTGGCCACGGTGATCAAGCGCGACCTGTCGGGCATGGGCAAGTTCCTGTTCGTGGGCGTGCTGGTGCTGTTCGTGGGCTCCATCATCAACGTCTTCATCGGCTCCACGGCCGGCATGATGGCGATCTCGGTGGCGGCCATCGGCATCTTCAGCGCATACATGCTCTATGACCTCAAGCAGATCATGGACGGCGGCGAGACCAACTACATCAGCGCCACGCTGGCCCTGTACCTGGACCTGTTCAACGTGTTCCAGAGCCTGCTGGCCCTGCTGGGCATCATGGGCGGCGAACGCGACTGATGCCGCACGCGCCAAGGCTGCGCCTTGCGTGCTGCAACACCAAAGGCCTCCTTCGGGAGGCCTTTTGCATGTCCGGGATCATCATTCGTGCAAGGCGGGCTCAACTTTTTCCGGGTCGTGCCGATAATCTCGTCAAGATGACCATGCCTAATCTTCCCCGCACCTTCGCCATCCTGCTGCTGCCCACGCTGCTTGCCGGCTGCAAGCTGGATGATATTCCGGGCCTGGGGCCGGACCCCCGCGCCGTCGCCAAGGAGGCCGAGGCCAAGGCCATTGGCGGGGCCTGCCGCCATGCCCTGCGCGGGCTGGAGGACTGCTACACGCTCAACCCCAAATCGCCCAAGGCCCTGGTGTTCGCAGGCTGGAAGGATATGGACGAATACATGCGCGCCAACAAGATCGAGGGCACGCCTTCGGTCCTGGGCCAGAGTGACCGCCGCCGCAGCGACAAGGAAGATGTGCCTGCCGAGCCTTCGGCAGGACGCAATCGCAGCTGATCCGGCAGGCATCCGGATCCGGCCGCAAAAAAGCCGTGGCGCCCTCAGGCGGCCACGGCTTTTTCATGCAGGGCCTGCGGGGCCGCCGTCAGTCCACGCGACGCTCGAACACCGCCATGCTCTCCACATGGGCCGTGTGCGGGAACATGTTGACCACGCCGGCCGAAACACAGCGATAGCCGGCCAGGTGCACCAGCAGACCGGCATCGCGCGCCAGCGTGGCGGGATTGCAGCTGACATAGACGATGCGCTCTGGAAAGCTCCAGGCCTCGTGCCCTGCCGGCAGGGGCTCGGCACCTTCGGCGCCGATGCGCGCCTGGTGGATGTCGGCCAGGGCCTTGGACAGCGCAAACGCTCCTTCGCGCGGCGGATCGACCAGCCACTTGCCGGCGACGCCGTCGGCGAACAGCATCTCGGGCGTCATCTCGAACAGGTTGCGCGCCACAAAGCGCGTGGGCGCGAGCTTGTCGCCCTCTGCGCGCTGTGCGTTGTTGGCCGCGTAGTTTTCATGGGAACGCTTGACCAGGGTGTCGCTGCCCTCGATGCCCAGCACCTCGCGCGCCTGCGTGGCCAGGGGCAGGGTGAAGTTGCCCAGACCGCAGAACCAGTCGATCACCCGCTCATCCTTCTTGACATCCAGCAGTCGCAGCGCGCGCGTGACCAGCACGCGGTTGATGTGCGGATTGACCTGGGTGAAGTCCGTGGGCTTGAACGGCATGGTGATGCCGAAATCAGGCAGGCCGTAATCGAGCTGGGCGCCTCCCTGCTCCATGAGGTGCACGGTGTCCGGGCCCTTGGGTTGAAGCCACCACTGCACGTTGTGCTCGGCCGCGAAAGCGCGGAGCCGGGCCTGGTCGTCCTCGGACAGCGGCTCCAGGTGGCGCAGCACCAGGGCCGTGACCGAATCGCCGCAGGCGACCTCGATCTGCGGGCAGGTTTCGCGCGCATCCATGGAGGCGATCAGCGCGCGCATGGGCAGCAGCATGGCATCCACATGGGGCGGCAGTACCTTGCAGGTTTCCATGTCGGCGATGTAGCGGCTCTTGCGCTCGTGAAAGCCCACCAGCACCTTGCCCTTCTTGGCCACGTAGCGCACCGACAGGCGCGAGCGGAAGCGGTAGCCCCACGACGGACCTTCGATGGGGCGCAGCAGCGTCTCGGGCCTGACCTTGGCCAGATGCCAGAGGTTGTCCTCCAGCACGCGCTGCTTGATGGCCACCTGGGCAGCGACGTGCAGATGCTGCATCTTGCAGCCGCCGCAGGCGCCGGCATGCAAGCCGAAGTTGGGGCAGCCGGGGCGCACGCGCTGGGAGGATTCGCGGTGGATGGCCGTCAGGCTGGCGGCTTCCCAGTTGTTTTTCTTGCGATGGGTGTTGGCGCTGACCAGCTCGGTCGGCAGGGCGCCGTCGATGAATACCACCTTGCCATCGCTCTTGCGGGCCACGCCCTGGGCGTCCATATCCATGGACAGCACCTGCAGCCAGCCTTCGGGCAGTGCAGGGGCGTCGGCGTCGGCTTCGGGCAGGTTGTCGGGGATCTTGTTGTCGCGGGGTTCACTCATGGGGCCAGATTGTCTCAGGCTCTCCGATTGCCCTGGTGGCGCCCCCCCAAAAAAGCCCCGAACTCGCTTTTGCCCCTCAGGAGCGCGGCGTGCTGCTGCGGCCCAGGTCCCGCTGGCGCTCCTGGCGTGCACGCGCCAGCTGTTCGCGCTCGGCCAGCAGATTGACTTCAGTGAGGCAGTTGAACTCGTCCAGCGTGAACACCATGGTGGCGCCGCGCTCGATCTTGTCCACGGTCTGGTGCAGCGGCAAGGTCAGGTCCACCGGCGGGCGGTTGGAGCGGTAGATCAGCTCCTGCTCGGGCGTGTAGACGGAATAGCAGGCGGCAGACGCAGCCTGCGCCAGCGCGCAGGCGGCCAGCACGGTGATGGCACGCAGGTTTTGCACAGCAGTCATGGTGTTCCCCTCAAAACGGCGGCCCGCCTGTGTATGTACTGGGTGGCAGGCCAGGCTGCCCAGCATTATGGAGCAGCACATGCCGCGCCCCGCCAGGTGCCGCCTCCGCGCTGCAGCCGGTCTGGATTTTTCAGCTTTCACAAATTTCTCTCTTGACAGAAATTTCAGGCCTGCAGACACTGTAGCCATGCAACTGAGTCCCATCGCACACCGTTTCATCCACCATTGGGGCGACATGGGCAGCTCCTGGGGAGTGAACCGCACGGTCGCCCAGATCCACGCCCTGCTGTTTTTCCATGGCCGCCCGCTCAACGCGGAAGAGATTGCCGGCACGCTGGGCGCCGCTCGCTCCAACGTGAGCAACAGCCTCAAGGAACTGCAAGGCTGGGAGCTGATCCGCATCAGCCGCAGGCCCGGCGACCGCCGCGACTACTTCGAGACCTCGTCCGATGTCTGGGAGCTGCTGCGCACCATCGTGCGAGAGCGCAAGCAGCGCGAGTTCGACCCGACCTCCGAGATGCTGCGCGAACTGATCGCCGAGCCCGGTTTCGATGCCGAATCCCCCGACACCCAGGACCGCGTGCACGAGACGCTGCGCCTCATGGAGTCGCTGGGCATCTGGACCGACGAGATGCTGCGGCTGTCGCCCTCCACGCTGGACAAGCTCCTGCGCCTGGGCGCCAGCGTGCAGCGCTTCGTGCGCTCCGAGGCCGCTGACACCCGTGTCAAGCGCGGACGCTGAGCCTGAAATTTCCGTCACAAGAGAAACTGGAGGTCACCATGCGCATTCTGGTCTGCGGCGGCAACGGCTTCATCGGCCGCCATATCGTCAACCTGCTGGCACTGGCCGGCCACGACCCCGTGGCGCGCAGCCGCCATTCACTGCCTGCGCTCGACTACGCCAAGGCCACCACGCCCGACGCCTGGCTGCCGCACCTGGCGGGCGTGGACGCCGTGGTCAATGCCGTGGGCGTGCTGCGCGACAGCGCCTCCCGGCCCATCGATGCCATGCATGCCAAGGCCCCCATCGCCCTGTTCGATGCCTGCGCGGCAGCCGGCGTGCGGCGCGTGGTGCAGATCTCTGCCCTGGGCATAGAAGGCAGTGCCACGCGCTACGCCACCACCAAGCGCGCCGCTGACGAGCATCTGCTGGCACTCACGGCAGCCGGACATCTGCAAGGCTGCGTGGTCCGCCCCAGCGTGGTGTTCGGCGCTGGCGGCGCCAGCAGCGAGATGTTCCTGTCCATGGCGCGCCTGCCGGCGCTGCTGCTGCCGCGCCCCGTGCTGCAGGCCCGCGTGCAGCCCGTGGCCGTGCGCGACTTGGCCGAGGCCGTGGCCGGCCTGGTGACGCGCCCCGAGCCCGTGGGCATGATCGAGATCGGCGGCCCCCTGCCCTTGCCGCTGGCCGCGCTGATTGCCAGCCTGCGCGCGCAAATGGGCCGCGCCCCCGCTCGCGTGGGCACGCTGCCCGGCTGGCTCACCCGCGCCAGCGCACGCGCTGGCGACTGGGTCAGCGCCTCCCCCTGGTGCAGCGAGACACTGGCCATGCTGGCCAGCGACAACGTCACTGATCCGGCTGGCCTGCAAGGCCTGCTGGGCCGGCCTGGCGTTGCGCCCTCCCAACTGCTGTCCACCTTGCGCCATGGATGAGCGCCGCTCTCGCACCGTTCCAGCGCCGCTGCGCACCATGCACTTGAGCCTGATCGCCGTCTGGCTGGGCACGGCCCTGGTCAGTGCCATCGAGCACCGGGGCCTGAGCGTGCAGGTGCTGGCCGACGCCGGCATCCACGATGCGCGCTGGCAGACGTTCCTGATCTGGAGCGGCCTGCTCGCCGACCTGGCCGTGGGCCTGGCGCTGTGGCTGCGGCCGGGCCGGGAGAGCTATCTGGCGGCCTTGCTGCTGATGGCTGCCATGACCGTGCTGGCCACGGCGCTGCAGCCCACGCTGTGGCTGCACCCGCTGGGGCCGCTGCTCAAGAACCTGCCGATCGCAGCCATGCTGCTGCACCTGATGCAGGCACCTGTCACGTCCAAGGAGTCCGCATGAATCTCTACCTGTTGCTCAAGACGCTGCATATCGCGTCCAGCGTGCTGCTGGTCGGCACCGGCCTGGGCTCGGCCTTCTACATGTTCTTCGCCAACCGCAGCGGCAGCGTCGCTGCCCAGGCCGTGGTCAGCCGCCTGGTGGTGCGTGCGGACTGGTGGTTTACCACGCCCTGCGTGGTCATACAGCCTGTGAGCGGCATTGCCCTGGCCCATATGGCGGGCTGGCCGTTGACCACGCCGTGGCTGGCACTGTCGCTGGGCCTGTACCTGCTGGCCGGCGTCTGCTGGCTGCCCGTGGTCTGGCTGCAGGTGCGCATGGCCGCCATGGCGCGCGGCGCGCACGCAGCGCAGGCCGCCCTGCCCGCGCTGTATGCCGTCTACGCCCGGCGCTGGGAGGCGCTGGGCTACCCGGCCTTCATCGCCATGGCCGTGACCTATTACCTGATGGTCAACAAGCCGATGCTCTGGGGCGGTTGAGCATCGGCAGTGCCTTCAGTGCCTGGCCTCAGAGCTTGGCAATGGACACTTCGGTGGATTTGACCAGGGCCACCACGTCGGAGCCCACGACCAGGCCCAGCTCGTCCACCGAGCGCGTGGTGATCACCGAAGTGACCACGCCCCAGGGCGTCTGCACATCGACTTCGGAGACGACATCGCCACGGATGATTTCGCGCACCTGGCCCTTGAACTGGTTGCGCACGTTGATGGCTTGAATGGACATGTTTTTCTCCTGGGGATCAAAAGGAATCAAAGGAAGGTTGGGGAAAACGAAAAGTCAGACCGCCCAGCGCAGGCCATGGGCCGGCACGCCGGGCCAGGCCGTGGTGTCGGTCAGGGGGTTGGAGTCGGGCTCGGCGGCGGGCTTTTGCAGCACGCGGTCGAGAATGCGTTGCTCGATGGCCGCCAGCGCCACGCTGCCGTGCACGCGCGGCCGTGGCAGGGCAATGCGTTCGTCCAGCGCGATGCGGCCGTCCTCGATCAGCACCACGCGGTCGGCCAGGGCCACGGCCTCCTGCACGTCATGCGTGACCAGCAGGGCCGTGAAGCCGTGGCTCTGCCACAGGCCTTCGATCAGGCGGTGCATCTCTATGCGGGTGAGCGCATCGAGCGCGCCCAGCGGCTCGTCCAGCAGCAGCAGTTGCGGGCGGTGCACCAGGGCGCGCGCCAGGGCCACGCGCTGGCGCTGGCCGCCAGACAGGCGCGCCGGCCATTCGCCCTCGCGGTCGGCCAGGCCGACCTGGGCCAGCACTTCGCGGCCACGTTCCTGGGCCGAGGCGGGCAGGCCCAGCGTCACATTGGCCAGCACGCGCCGCCAGGGCAGCAGGCGCGCATCCTGGAACATGATGCGCGTGCCGCCCTGCGCGCCCTGCACGGCGCGGGCGGGCTCGCCGTCCAGCAGCAGGGTGCCGGCCGTGGCCTGTTCCAGGCCTGCGACCAGGCGCAGCAAGGTGCTCTTGCCGCAGCCGCTGCGGCCCACGATGGCGACGAATTCGCCAGGCTCCACCTGCAGTTGCACTTCGTGCAGCACCTCGCGCTGGCCGTAGCGCTTGGTCAACCCGCCGGCCTGCAGGCGCACGCCAGGGCGCGGTGCGGATTGGGGGGATGCGGACTGCGGCGCATCGTCGTTCTGGGCCAGGCGGTCGCTGACGTCCAGGCCATCGGCGTCGAACGAGGCCTCCCAGGCCATCGCCGGCGCGGTGGTGTTCAGCTCCACGGCCTGTGCCAGCGTGGTCTTCATGCGGTTCCATCGGCTCATGTCGTGCTCCTTGTGTCACTTGGGCTGGTAGCCCGGATGCCAGCGCAGCCACCAGTGCTCCAGCGCACGCGCAAACCAGTCGGCCAGCTTGCCCAGCAGGGCGTATAGCAGGATGCCGACCAGCACCACGTCGGTCTGCAGGAACTCGCGGGCGTTCATGGTCAGGTAGCCGATGCCCGACTGCGCCGAGATGGTCTCGGCCACGATGAGGATCACCCACATCAGGCCCAGCGAAAAACGCAGGCCCACCAGGATGGAGGACAGCGCGCCCGGCAGGATGACCTCGCGGTACAGCTGCCAGCGCGTGAGGCCGTAGCTGCGCCCCATCTCGATCAGCGCGGGGTCCACATTGCGTATGCCGTGGAAGGTGTTCAGGTAGATGGGAAAGAACACCGACACGCTGATCAGGAACAGCTTGGCGCTCTCGTCGATGCCGAACCACAGGATGACCAGCGGAATCAGCGCCAGCGCGGGAATGTTGCGCACCATCTGGATGGTGGAGTCCAGCAGCGTCTCCGCCCAGCGCAGCGAGCCCGTGAGCAGGCCCAGCACCAGCCCCAGGCCGCCGCCGATGGCCAGGCCACCCAGCGCGCGGCCCGCGCTCACCTGCACATGCTTGAGCAGCTCTCCCGACTCGGCCAGCGCCTGCGCGGCGCGCAGCACATCCAGCGGAGCGGGCAGCACCCGCGTGGACAGCCAGCCCCACGCCGAGGCGGCCTGCCAGACGGCGATCAGCGCCAGCGGCACCAGCCAGGGCACCAGGCGGCGGCCCACGCCGGCCGCAAAGCGCAGCAGCGGCGACCAGGCATCGCCGGCCGGGGGGGCCGAGGAGGCCGGCAGCGCAGTAACGGTACGTGCATCGGACATGCGTGACTCCCTCAGCTTTGCGACGCGCGCGGCGAGTACAGGTTGGCAACGGTCTCGCCCAGCGGCCCGCCCACGCCGCCAGCCAGCCTGTCGCGCACGGACAGCGGCAGCAGCGGGAAGACCAGCTCGGCAAAGCGGTAGGCCTCTTCCAGGTGCGGATAGCCGGACAGCACGAAGGTGTCTATACCCAGGTCCGCGTACTCCTTGATGCGGTCGGCCACAGTCTGCGCATCGCCCACCAGGGCCGTGCCCGCGCCGCCGCGCACCAGGCCCACGCCGGCCCAGAGGTTGGGGCTGATCTCCAGCTCGGCCCGCGTGCGGCGGCTGCCACCCGCATGCAGGGCGGCCATGCGGCGCTGGCCTTCCGAGTCCATGCGCGCGAAGGCGGCCTGGGCCTGGACCACGGTCTCGTCCTTGAGGCGGCTGATCAGGCGATCGGCATCGGCCCAGGCCTCGTCCTCGGTCTCGCGCACGATGACGTGCAGGCGGATGCCGAACTTCACGCTGCGGCCATGGCGCGCCGCCTTCTCGCGCACATCGGCAATCTTCTTGGCCACCTCGGCCGGGGGCTCGCCCCAGGTCAGGTAGGCATCGACCTGCTCGGCGGCCAGGTCGTGCGCGGCTTCGGACGAACCGCCGAAGTACACGGGCGGATACGGCTTTTGCAGCGGCGGGAACAACAGCTTGGCGCCCTTGACCGAGAGGTGTTCACCTTCGTAGTCGAGCGTGCCGCCTTCATGGCTGCGCTCAAGGATCTCGCGCCAGATGCGGATGAACTCGGCCGATTGCTCGTAGCGCTCGGCATGGTCGAGGAAGACGCCGTCGCCCTCCAGCTCGGCACGGTCGCCGCCCGTGACCAGGTTGATCAGCAGCCGCCCGCCCGACAGGCGGTCGAACGAGGCCGCCATGCGCGCCGCCAGGCTGGGCTGGTGCAGGCCGGGCCGCACGGCGACCAGGAACTTCAGGCGCCTGGTGACCGGAATCAGGCTGGAGGCGACGACCCAGGGGTCCTCGCAGGAGCGGCCCGTGGGAATCAGCACGCCCTCGTAGCCCAGGCTGTCGGCCGCGATGGCGACCTGCTTGACATAGTCGTGGCTGAGCGGGCGGGCGCCCTCGGCCGTGCCGAGGTAGCGGCTGTCGCCGTGGGTGGGAATGAACCAGAAAACCTGCATGCGCTGCTCCAGTCAGGGGACGGAATCGAGGAAGGAAATCAAAGGGCGGAAGAAGGCCGTGCCGCCGCAGGCTCGGCCAGCCGCGCGTACTCGGCCGCCGAGGGCCGCCAGACGATGTCGGCCACCTGCACCTGGCGCGGAATCAGGCCCAGCCGAAAAAATGCATCGGCCACGCGCTGCTGGTCCACCACGGTCTGCGCAGCCAGCAGGCCCACGGGGGAGCTGGGCCGGCGCGCAATGAAGCGGCTGACCACCGCCGTATCCAGGCCGCTGAAGCCGGCCACCAGGGCCACGGCCTCCTGGCGCGCGCTCTGGGCCAGGCGATCGGCGCGCGTGAGCTCGTCGAACAGCGCGCGCAGCACCTGCGGATGGCGCTCCACCAGTCCGCGCGCGGCCAGGTAGAACGAGGCGTTGCCCGACAGGCCTTCGCCATTGGCCAGCACGCGCGGGCGAATCGCCAGCTCGGTGGCCGCGTAGAACGGGTCCCAGATGGCCCAGGCATCCACGCTCTTGCGTTCGAAGGCGGCGCGCGCATCGGCCGGGGCCAGGTACACGGGCTGGATCTCGTTCCAGGCCAGGCCCGCCTTGTCCAGCGCGCGCACCAGCAGGTAATGGGCGCTGGAGCCTTTTTGCAGCGCCACGCGCCGGCCCTTGAGGTCGGCCAGGGCGCGCAGCGGCGAGTCCGACGGCACGAGAATCGCCGAGCTTTCGGGCTTGGGCGGCTCGGCGCCAACGTACAGCAGGTCGCGGCCCGCGGCCTGGGCAAAGACCGGGGGTGAATCGCCGGTCAGGCCGAAATCCAGGCTGCCGGCGGCCAGGGCCTCCAGCAGCTGGGGGCCGGCCGGAAACTCCAGCCAGCTGACCTTGGTGCCCGCAAAGCGCTTTTCCAGCACGCCTTGCTGCTTGAGGATGACCAGGTTGACGGCCGACTTCTGGTAGCCGATGCGCAACTGCTCGGGCCCGGCCACGGCGGCCGGCGTCTCGGCGCGTGCGTACTGGCCGGCCAGGCTCCAGCTGAAGGCGGTGGTGCCCAGCAGTTGCAGGGCCTGGCGGCGCACGCGGTCCAGGCGGGGCTTCTTGGAATTGGCATTCATGGTGCGGACTCCTTGCAGTGGGCTCAGGGACGCGACGCGATCAGGTCCACCGGCGCGGCATGCAGCAGGTTGAGCTTGCGGGGGATGAGCTTGAGCTCGAAGAAGGTGTCGGCGATCTGCTGCTGCTCGGCCAGGATCTCGCGCGTCACGGACGAGGTGCCGAAGCGGGCACGGCTCAGGTACAGCTCGGTGATGGACTTGTCCAGGCCCAGGATGCTGGACAGCTCGGCGGCCGCCGCCGTCTGGTTCTTCGAGGCCCAGCGGTCAATCCCATCGACCTCTTCGATGGCAATGCGCAGCACATCGGCATTGCGCGTGGCGAAATCGCGCGAGGTGAAGTAGTAGGCGCGGTTGTTGACCACGCCCGTGGCATCGGCCAGCAGGCGGGCGTCCAGCGTCTTTTGCGCGGCAGCCAGGAAGGGGTCCCAGATCAGCCAGGCATCGACGGAGCCGCGCTCGAAGGCGGCACGCGCATCGGCCGGCGCCAGGAAGACGGACTGCACATCGCCGTACTTCAGGCCGTGCTTTTCCAGCAGCTTGACCAGGAAGTACTGCACGTTCGAGCCCTTGTTGTAGGCCACGCGCTTGCCCTTGAGGTCCTGCACGCTGCGGATGGGCGAGTCCTTGGGCACGATCACCGCCTCCAGCCCGGGGCGCGGCACGGTGGCGCCCGCATAGACCAGGGGTGCGCCTGCGGCCTGCGCAAAGATGGGCGGGGCCTCGCCCACATCGCCGAAGTCGATGGAGCCCACGTTCAGCGCCTCCAGCTGCACGGGGCCGGCGTTGAACTCGATCCAGCGCACGGATACGCCCAGCGGCGCCAGCCGCTTTTCCAGCGTGCCCCGGCTCTTCAGGATGGACAGCCAGCCCTTTTGGTGGCCCACGCGCAGCACGCGGTCACCCGCCTTGTCCTGGGCCAGGGCCGGGCCGCCCACCGTGGCGACCGCTGCGGCAAGGCCCGCGCCCAGCAGTTGGCGTCGGCGCCAGTTGGCTGTGTGTCGGGGGAAAGAATCAAACGAGACCATGACGGACATCCTTGGAAGAGTGGTGCGTGGTGCGTGGTGCGTGGTGCGTGGCGCACAGGCAAAGCGCTGCCCATGCATGCGCGCGGCATGCAGCCAGAAAACAAAAAAAGGGAAGGCGGAGCAAGGGGCAGCCGCCTGCAGGGCCGGGCCTGCAGGCGCACCGCACAGAGTCGTCAGGTGCTACATCGCCGGCTGGCGAAGGCCATGGTCTCGAAGCGAGGAAAAGAGCTGGATGCCACCACGCCTGCCTGCGCCGTGCGGCGCGGGGCCTGCAAAGAGTGGCGGGAAGTCAGCAAGATGGACATGGCGGATCGTGGTAGTTGGCAGAGATCTGGGAAAGCGGGTGAATTCAGTGGGTGGGCGCCGGCCGGGCCGGCGCGCCGCACTCACTTCTTGGTGTAGATCTGGTCGAAGCTGCCGCCGTCGGCAAAGTGGTCCTTGTCGGCCTTGGCCCAGCCGCCAAAGGCCTGGTCGATGGTGACCAGCTCCAGCTTGGGGAACTTGTCCGCGAATTCGGCCTTGACCTTGGCATCGGTGGGACGGTAGTAGTTGCGGCCGGCGATGCGCTGGCCTTCCTCGGAGTACAGGTACTTCAGGTACTCCTCGGCCACGGCGCGTGTGCCCTTCTTGTCCACGACCTTGTCGACCACGGCCACCGAAGGCTCGGCCAGGATGGACAGCGAAGGCACGACGATCTGGAACTTGTCGGGACCGAACTCCTTGAGTGCCAGGAAGGCCTCGTTCTCCCAGGCCAGCAGCACATCGCCCACGCCGCGCTGCACGAAGGTGATGGTGGCGCCGCGCGCGCCGGTGTCCAGCACGGGCACGTTCTTGAACAGCTTGCCGATGAAGTCCTTGGCCTGTGCGTCGCCGCCGTACTTGCGCTTGGCGAATTCCCAGGCGGCCAGGTAGTTCCAGCGCGCACCGCCGCTGGTCTTGGGGTTGGGCGTGATCACCTGCACGCCAGGCTTGACCAGATCGTCCCAGTCCTTGAGGTTCTTGGGATTGCCCTTCTTCACCAGGAAGACGATGGTGGAGCTGTAGGGCGCCGAGTTGTGCGGCAGGCGCTTTTGCCAGTCGGCCTTGAGCAGGTTGCCGTTCTTGACCAGGGCGTCGATGTCGCCGGCCAGCGCCAGCGTGGCCACGTCGGCGTCGATGCCGTCGATGATCGAACGCGCCTGCTTGCCCGAGCCGCCGTGCGACTGCTTGACGCTCACGTCCTGGCCGCTCTTGGCCTTCCAGTGCTTGGCGAAGGCCTGGTTGTATTCCACGTACAGCTCGCGCGTCGGATCGTAGGAGACATTGAGCAGTTGCACCGACTGGGCCAACGCCGGCAGAGCCGACAGGGTCAAGCCCGCGATCAGGCCGGCGGCGACAGGAAACTTGATAAAGTGGCGGCGAATTTTCATTGGAGTGTCGGTAGAGAGTGGAGACGACGGTCTGGTGCCGTGGAAAGCATTCTCAAAGCCAACTCTTAAAACTCAAACCAATAAGATTTCAGTTTGTTATTCCCAAAACATCTGAATCTCTGCAAGACAAGGACTCAATTCCCCATGGCACGTACCGTTCACTGCATCAAGCTTGGCGTTGACGCTGAAGGCCTGGATTTCCCGCCCTACCCCGGCGAGCTGGGCAAGCGCATTTTTGAAGGCGTGAGCAAGCAGGCCTGGGCCGACTGGCTCAAGCACCAGACGATGCTGGTCAACGAAAACCGCCTGAACCTGGCCGACGCACGCGCCCGCCAGTACCTGGCCCGCCAGATGGAAAACCACTTCTTCGGCGGCGGCGCCGATGCGGCGGCCGGCTACGTGCCTCCTACGGCCTGAGCCGCTTCGCGCCCTTTCACCGCCCCCGTCGCACCGCGCCGGGGGCGGTTTCATTTGCGGTGCCGCAAACGGCCGCCGCCCAGAGACCGCCTACAATGCCCGCCTTCTTGCGCTGGACGGCGCAGTGGCCGGACACCCTGCGGCGCGGGCCGGTCTTCATCCGAGGTTTTCCGTGCTTCCATCCGTCTCCCTGCTGGAATCGTTCCAGGCATCGCAGTTCACCGTCATGCTGGTGATCTACCTCGTGGCCATCACGGCCGAAGCCATGTCGGGCGCGCTGGCGGCGGGCCGGCGCAACATGGACATCTTCGGCGTGGCCGTGATCGCCTTCGTCACCGCGCTGGGCGGCGGCACCATCCGCGACATGGTGCTGGGCCACTACCCCATCGGCTGGACGCAGCACCCTGAATATGTCTACCTGGTCATCTCGGCCGGGCTGCTGACCATCGTCGTGGCGCGCCACATGCACCATCTCAAGCAGGTCTTTCTGCTGCTGGACGCCATGGGGCTGATCGCCTTCTCGCTGATCGGCTGCAACGTGGCGCTGGAGCTGGGCTACCCGCCCGTGGTGGTGGTGATGTCGGGCATGTTGACCGGCATCAGCGGCGGCATTCTGCGCGACGTGCTTTGCAACCAGGTGCCGGTCGTCTTCCGGCGCGAGCTGTATGCCAGCGTGTCGCTGGCCGTGTGCCTGCTGTTCCTGGGACTGCGCACGCTGGACGTGGGCTCCAACCTCAGCACCGTCGTCTGCTTTGCCGGCGGACTCACGCTGCGCCTGGCCGCCATCCGCTTCAAGTGGCGGCTGCCCGTGTTCTCCTACCAGCAGCGCTGGGAGGAGTAGTTCTGCCCCTTGCCCATGTCCGAACCCATTGACTGGCTGCCCGATGGCACGCCCTACAGCCCGCGCTTCGGCGACCGCTACCACAGCGAACTCGGCGGCCTGGACCAGGCCCGTCATGTCTTTCTGGGCGGCTGCGGCCTGCCGGCGGCCTGGGCCGATGCGCCGCAATGGCGCATCCTGGAGACCGGTTTCGGGTTCGGGCTGAATTTCCTCGTGGCCTGGGAAGCCTGGAAGGCCGATCCCCGGCGCCCGAGGCTGCTGCATTTCGTCTCGGCCGAAGCCTTTCCCGTCAGCGCCGACGCCATGCGCCAGGCCATGCCGCGCAAGCCAGGATTGCGCCTGCTGGCCGAGGAGCTGGCCACCCGGTTCCAGGGCCTGCTGCCCGGCGTGCACCGCCTCGCCTTCGAGCAGGGCCGCGTGCTGCTGACGCTGTACATCGGCGATGCCCAGGCCATGCTGCGGCGCCAGCAGATCACGGCCGACAGCATCTACCTGGACGGCTTCACGCCGGAACTCAACCCCGAGCTCTGGAGCGCCGATACCCTGCGCGCGCTGGCGCGCCATTGCCGGCGCGGCACGCAGCTGTCCACCTGGTGCGTGGCGCGCACGGTGCGCGATGGCCTGGCACAGCACGGCTTTCAGGTGCGCAAGGTCGATGGCGTCCCACCCAAGCGCCACAACCTGCATGCCGTCTTCGACCCGGCCTGGCAACCGCGCGGGCCGCGCGGGCCGGGAGCACAGCCGCAGGAACCCATCACCCCACGGCGCTGCATGGTGCTGGGTGCAGGCATCGCCGGTGCGGCCGCCGCCGCCAGCCTGTCGCGCCGTGGCTGGCAGGTCACCGTGCTGGATGCTGCCGAGGCGCCTGCAGCGGGCGCCTCCGCCCTGCCCGCGGGCCTGTTCTGCCCCCATGTCTCTCCCGATGACAGCCTGCTGTCCCGCCTGAGCCGCGACGGCGCACGCCTGACCCTGGCGCAGCTGCAAATGCTCTCCGGCCAGGGCCTGCTGCAACCGGGCACGGACTGGTGCGATACCGGCGTGCTGGAGCACGGCGTGGAAGCCGCCCCGCGGCTGCCGCGCGACTGGCAATCCCCCGACCCGGGCGACCACTGGAGCCGGCCCGCCAGCGCCGATCAACTCTCGGCGGCCGGCCTGCCCGCCGACGCCCCTGCCTGCTGGCATGCGCAAGCTGGCTGGGTACGCCCGGCACGGCTGGTGCAGGCGCAACTGGCGCTGCCGGGCGTGCGCTGGCAGGGCCGCGCCTGCGTGGCGCGTCTTGCACGCACCGACACAGCCGGTGGCGCGCCCGTCTGGCAGGCCCTGGATGCACAGGGCAATCTGCTGGCCGAGGCTGAACTGGTCGTTCTCGCACTGGGCCCCGCAACCAATGCGCTGCTGGAGCACAGCCTGGGTGCGCAGGCCGCCTGGCCGCTGCAGCCCATTCGCGGCCAGGTCAGCTGGGATGTGCACACCCCGGCCAGCGCACAGGCCATGCCGCCCTTTCCCGTCAACGGCCATGGCAACCTGGTGCCTGCCATGCCGCTGCCCGGCGATGCAGCCGGGCCAGGCTGGGTCATGGGATCGACCTTCGAGCGCGACCAGACCGCGCTGCCGCCAAGTCCCGAAGACCAGGCCGCCGCCCATGCAGCCAATGGCGCCAAGCTGGCGCAGCTGCTGCCAGGTGCCTACCAGGGCCTGCAAGGCTTCTTCGACGCGCCACCGCGCGCCACCTGGGGCGCCGTGCGCGTGGCCTCGCCAGACCGGCTGCCCGTGGTCGGACCGGTGTCCGATCAGGCTCCCGGCCTGTGGGCGCTGACGGCCATGGGCTCGCGCGGGCTCACGCTGTCGCTGCTGTGCGGCGAGCTGCTGGCAGCACGCCTGCACGACGAACCGCTGCCCCTGGATGCCAGGCTGGCGGCTGCCCTGGCCAGCGAACGCCTGGGCCGCAGGCGCTGAGCCGCTGAACCGCCCGGCCGCTGAACGGCCCAGCATTCACACAACGGCCTGAAAGAAAACCCGAGTCTTCCCGCAGACGGTTTTTTGTCACTCGTTATGTTTGTAAGTGCATATCGCTAGAATCCGGAACCTGTTTTCAAAAGGAAACAACCAGCCGCTCCGCGTCCACCCACACAACCACCGAAAATCGTGCCCCTCCAACCCCGCTACAGCGCCCCAGCCTCCTCCCCTGTCTTCCGCCTGCAATCCACGCTGGCCCACGCCCTGCTGCTTGCGGGCCTGGCCGCCAGCACCCAGGTACAAGCCCAATCGGGCACGTCCGCAACACAGGCTTCGCAGACCTTCCAGCTGGGCACGGTCGATGTGCGCGATGATCGTGAAGAGCGCGACGCCATATCTAACGATGAACAACGAACGGACGCCACCGAGATGCGCCAGCGCAATGCCGACACCGTGGCCGACGCCGTGCGCCTGCTGCCGGGCGCCACGCTGTCGCGCAACAATCGCAACGAGGAAATGATCTACCTGCGCGGCTTCGATCCGCGCCAGGTGCCGGTCTTCGTGGACGGCGTGCCGCTGTACGTGCCCTATGACGGCTATGTGGACTTCGGCCGCTTCACCACGTTCGACCTGTCCGAGATCCGCGTGGCCAAGGCTGGCGCCTCGCTGATGTATGGCCCCAATACGCTGGGCGGCGCCATCAACCTGGTCACGCGCAAGCCGGTCAAATCCGTCGAGGGCGATGCGCGCATCGGCGCAGGCGCAGGCGGCGAACGCAAGGCCGCCGTGAACCTGGGCGGCAATCTGGGCTCCTGGTACTACCAGCTTGGCGCCTCCTACCTGGACGCGGACAGTTTTCCGCTGCCCAAGGGCTTCAAGGACTTCAAGAAGCAGCCCACCGACACGGGCAACTACCGCGACAACGCCTACCGCACGGACAGGCGGCTGTCGTTCAAGCTGGGCCTGACGCCCAATGCCACGGACGAATACGCGCTGGGCTATGTGCGCCAGGAAGGCGAGAAGGGCAACCCCGTGTACACCGGCAGCGCCACGGGCAAGAACGTCATCCGCTACTGGCGCTGGCCCTATTGGGACAAGGACAGCGTGTACTTTCTGAGCACCACGCGCATCAATGCCGACAACCTGCTCAAGACACGCATCTACCACGACACCTACCAAAACGGCCTGGACATGTACACGGACGCGAGCTACTCGCGCCATGACCCCACCAGCAGCTACAAGGACATGAGCCAGGGCGCCAGCGTCGAGTGGGCCAACTACAGTTTCAAGGGCCATGCGCTGCGCCTGGGCGCGCACTACAAGATCGACGAGCACACCGACGCTGCCTCGGCCAAGGATCCCAGCAAGCACTACCGCGACGTGACGCGCTCCCTGGTGGTCGAGGACACGATCTCCCTGGCCGAGCGCTGGAGCCTGAACCTGGCGCTCAGCCACGACCAGCGCGATGCGCGCGAGGTCTACCAGTGGCCCACGGGCTCGGCCAGCGCCACCAATGGCGTGGCCAAGCTCGGCTATGCGCTGGGCGGTGGCAGCGAGGCGTATTTCATCGCCTCGCACAAGACGCGCTTTCCCACCATCAAGGACCGCTACTCGGCACGCATGGGCACGGCCCTGGCCAACCCCGACCTGCAGCCCGAGACCGCCAACCACCTGGAGCTGGGCGTCAGCGGCTCACCCTGGCAGGGCGGCCAGGGCCAGGCCGCGCTGTTCTACAGCCGCGTGCGCAACCAGATCCAGACCGTGGTCGTGGCCTCGGCCGAATGCGGCGGCACCACCTGCAACCAGGCGCAGAACGTGGGGCGCACGCGCAACATCGGCATGGAGCTGTCCCTGGCCCAGCAACTGTCGGCGCAATGGGGCGTGAACGCCGGCTACACCTACCTGAACCGCCGCAACACCAGCGACTCCAGCATCACGCTGACCCACACGCCGCGCCACCGCCTGCTGGCCGGTGTCCAGTGGCGTCCGCTGGCGCAGTGGGAATTCAATGCTGAGGTCGAGACCGAGAAGGGCCGCTACGTGCCGCTGTCGGGCAGCGGCCAGCTGCAGACGCTCAAGCTGCCCGGCTACGGCATTGCCAACCTGCGTGCACGCTACAAGCCGCGCAGCGACATCACCGTGGACTTTGGCGTGGCCAATATCGGCGACAAGTGGTACCAGTTCGATGACGGCCTGCCCATGCCGGGCCGCAGCTGGTATGTCAACCTGGGCTATCGCTTCTGAAGAGCGGACCTGGCGCGAAGCGCCCGCCCACGTCTGCCTGCGCTCCGGGTCCAGCCAAGCTGCCCATGGTCAACGACACCGGGGTCGGGCAGGAGTACAACAGCCCCATTGATACGCATCAACCTGCATGCCATGAACCCGCCCTTCACCACCCTGCCCCTGGCCGCCCTGGTCCATCCCGACGACGAGCATGCAATGGAGCTGCTGCTCGAACGCGTGGCACGCCGCCTGCAAGGCGCGGGCTGGCGCGTGGGCGGCCTGGTGCATCGCCAGGACCGCTATGCCAACGGCAACAAGCGCATGCAGCTGTTCGACCTGCGCAGTGACCGCCAATTCGAGCTATCCCAGGACCTGGGCTGCGCCTCGCGCGCCTGCGGCCTCAACCCCCAGGCCCTGGCCCAAGCCAGCGCCGTGCTGCGCCAGGCGCTGGACGATGGCGTGGATCTGGTGGTGATCAACCGCTTCGGCATCGTCGAGGCCTCGGGCCAGGGCTTTGCCGCCGAATTCGCGGCCTTTGTCGAGGCCGGCACGCCTGTGCTCACGGCCGTCGCGGCCCGCCATCTTGAAGACTGGCGCAGGTACACCGGCAGCCTGCATGCCGAGCTGGCAGCCGATGAGGTGCAGATCGAGCAATGGTGCCAGGCACAGCTTGAGCGCCGTGGCTGCGCCAGCCCCATCCCCTGACTTTCATGACCGATCTTCTGTTCACCCGCCGCCGCTGGCTGGGCCAGGCCATGGCGGCACTGGCCTCATCGGCGCTTGTTCCCGGCCATGCCCAGGCAACCACGATTGCCGCCCGCATGGGACAGATGCCGGACCCTGCCAGGCTGCGCCGCGTATTCGCGGCCGGACCGCCCGCAGGTGTGCTGGTGGCCACGCTGGCACCGCACAAGCTGCTGGGCTGGCCCCAGCAGCTGGACGATGTCTCGCGCGCCTACCTGGGCCCCACGCTGCAGGCCCTGCCGCATCTGGGCCGCCTGTCCGGGCGCGGCAGCACCATGCCGCTGGAGTCGCTGCTGAAGCTGCAGCCCGACCTGGTGCTGGACGCCGGCACGGCCGATGCCACCTATATCTCTGCCACCGAGCGGCTGGCGCGCCAGACCGGCCTGCCCTGCGTGCTGATCCAGGGCTCGCTGGCCGACCACGCACGCCAGTTGCGCGAGGTCGGCGCCCTGCTGGGCGAGGCCGCACGTGGCGAAACCCTGGCCCGCCATGCCGATGCCGTGGCGGCGCTGGCGCAGCGTGTCACCCAGGGCCTGGCACCGGCCGAGCGCCCGCGCGTGTACTTCGCGCGCAGCGCCAACGGCCTGGAAACGGGGCTGGCGGGCTCCATCAATGTGGAAGCCGTCGAGTACGCGGGCGGGCGCAATGTGGCCGCAGATGCAGGGCGTGGCGGGCTCACGCGCGTGTCCATGGAGCAGATCCTGGCCTGGGACCCGCAGGTCATCGTCACGCAGGAACCCGGCCTTGCCGAGCGCATGCGCCAGGACCCGCTGTGGCGCGGCGTGGCCGCCGTGCGCTCGGGCCGCGTGCACTGCGCGCCGGTCTGGCCCTTCGGCTGGCTGGATGGTCCGCCCGGCGTCAACCGGCTGATCGGTGTGCGCTGGCTGCTGGAAAAGCTCCACCCGCAGGCGCCGGCCCTGCAGGGACTGCCGCCGTTGGAACGCGAGGTGCGCGACTTCTATCGCCTGTTCTACGCCGCCGACCTGTCGCCCACAGCGCTGGGCAGGCTGATGGAGACTGCGCGTTGATGCCTGCCACAGGCCGCCGCCTGGGGTGGGTGCTCGCGCTGGCCTTGCTGGCCGCCGTGCTGCTGTGGGCGCTGGCGGCGGGTCAGTTCTCCATCGCGCCGCAGCAGCTGTGGCAGTCGCTGCTGGCGCGCGCCACGGGCACGGCGTCCCCCTTGTCCGCCAGCGCCGAGACCGTGCTCTGGAACATCCGCCTGCCGCGCATCGCCGCAGGCCTGGCCGTGGGCGCCACGCTGGCGGCGGCAGGCGCGGCCTACCAGGGCATGTTCCGCAAACCGCTGGTCTCGCCTGACATCCTGGGCGTCTCGGCCGGTGCCGGCCTGGGCGCGGTGCTGGGCATCTTCCTGGGCTGGTCCATGGCGTCCGTGCAGGCCCTGGCCTTTGGCGGCGGGCTGGCCGCCGTGGCCGTGGTGGTGGCCATCAGCGCCAGCGTGCGCCGCCATGACCCGGTGCTGGTTCTGGTGCTGGCCGGCATTGCGCTGGGAGCGCTGCTGGGCGCGGGCATCGCCCTGGTCAAGACGCTGGCCGACCCCAATACGCAGCTGCCATCCATCACCTTCTGGCTCATGGGCGGCCTGAGCGCCGTGACCCTGCCCGAGCTGGGTGCTACGGCGCCCGTGATGCTGTGCGCCCTGCTGCCCCTGATGCTGCTGCGCTGGCGCATCAACCTGCTGGGCCTGCCTGACGAGGAGGCGCTGGCCCTGGGCGTGCCCGTGGCACGCCTGCGCCTGCTGCTGGTGGCCTGTGCCACGCTGGGCACGGCGGCCGCCGTATCGCTGGCCGGCATCGTCGGCTGGGTGGGGCTGGTGGTGCCGCATGTGGCGCGCCTGCTGGTCGGCCCCAATTTTGTGCGCCTGCTGCCGGCCTCGGCGCTGCTGGGCGCTGGCTTCGTGGTTGCGGCCGACACGCTGGCGCGCAGTGCGGCGCGCATCGAGCTGCCGCTGGGCATTCTCACAGCCCTGGTCGGCGCGCCTTTCTTCCTCTACCTGCTGTCGCGCACGGGCCGCAATGACTGAAATGCCGACGGCGCCCGTGCTGCAGACGCTGGCCCTGGCCACGGGCCATGGGCGCCGGCGCGTCAGCCAGGGGCTTGACCTGGCCATTGCCGCAGGCGAGGTGTTGTGCCTGCTGGGCCCCAACGGCTGCGGCAAGACCACGCTGTTCCGCACCGTGCTGGGCCTGCTGGCGCCGCTGGCCGGAGAGGTGCGCGTGCAGGGCCAGCCCGTGCACAGCTGGCCGCGTGCCGAGTTTGCGCGGCGCGTGGGCTATGTGCCCCAGGCTCAGGCCGGCGTCTTCGGCTTCGAAGCGCTGGACATGGTGCTCATGGGCCGTGCCGCGCGCCTGCCTGCGCTGGCCCGGCCTTCAAGTGCCGACCGCGCCCTGGCGCTGGGCTGCCTGGAGCAGTTGGGCATCGCCCATTTGGCGCTGCGCCCCTATACCGAGCTGAGCGGCGGCGAGCGCCAGCTGGTGCTGATCGCACGCGCCCTGGCCCAGGAGCCCGCGCTGCTGGTCATGGACGAGCCCACGGCCAGCCTGGACTTCGGCAACCAGATCCGCGTGCTGGACCAGATTGCCGCGCTGCGTGCACGCGGCATGGCCGTGCTGCTGTCCACCCACCAGCCCGAGCATGCGCTGCAGGTGGCGGACCGCATCGCCCTGCTGGGCCGCGGTGGCCTGCAGGCCTGCGGTGCGGCGGCGCAAGTGGCGACACCGGCCGCGTTGGCTGCGCTCTATGGGGTGAGCGAGGCGGCGGTGGCGGCGCGGCTGCCCGCAGACCTGGACAGGCGCAGCGTTGGCATTTAGTGCTTGGGAACGGGCAGCCTCCAGCAGTGCTTGGGAACGGGCAGCCTCCAGCCAGGCGGGGGCTGCAGCGGGCGGCCTGCGTCCTTGAGCATGCGCTCCAGCAGTTGCTGTTCGCTGTGGATGGAGGAATCGGACAACAGCCGGACAAACGGATCGCCACCCGCCTGCATGCTCAGTGGGTTGGACTCGTGCATCAGCCAGTCCAGCTGATGCCGCCGGGATTGCACTGCAGCGCGCTCGGCCGGGGTTTTGGCAAGCCAGCGCCGTATCGCCAGCCCAAAGGCCTCATCCAGCACGGTGGATGAGCGTTCCGTCATCAGGTGCGCCACATGCAGGCAGTCGGCATCTCGCGCCGGGGCATCGCCCCGCTTTTCGGGTTTGCAGGCATCGATCAAGGTCCGGTAGCCCGGCAGTTCAAAGGCCGCCCAGATGCCCATGGCCGTGATGGCAGCGCCTTCCTCGGGGCGGTAGGGCTGCCCACCTCCAAACGCCTGCAACTCCTCGGCCGTGGGCGGGTGTTTGAGCAGCGCCGACTGCATCCAGCGCACGCCCTCATACATGTGCAGGTCCGCATAGCGGCTTTCGCGCGCGGCAGTCAGCAACTCCTGCGGCCCCAGCGCCTGCCACATCAGCGCAGTGAGATTGCTGGGTTCCAGCGCCAGCCAGCGGCGCGCAGCCTGCGCCCGCAACTCGCCTTCACGTTCAGGCGCCCTGGCGGCCAGCAGTTGGTAGGCCAGCACGTCCTGCCCGGCCCGCCCCAAGGCGGCCTGGCGCCATTGCGGGGCTCGGCTGTCGGCATCCTCTTGTCGGAAGGGCGGGACCGACAGATTGATCAGGATGGCCGCAAAGGCCAGATCGCGCCCGCTGCCGGAATCGGCCAACTGCGCCGCCACGCGGTGCAGATACGCATCCCAGGCTGATTCCCGTGCGGATTCGTCGGGTTCAGGCGCGTCAGCTGTGTGCGTTGCTGACAACGGAGACGGCGGCTGTGCCGGCTGCTGGGCCTGCGACTGAGCAGCAGTTGCCAATGCCAAGAACAGCCCGATGGCAACCAAGCGGTTTCGCATTCTGAAATCCTCCCTCTGGCCGGCAAGCATATCGGCCACTCATGCGTTTGGCATGCCCAGCCCCGCAAAGTCTGCTGCCATTCACTTATATCCATATCCACATACTTGCAGGACAAAACAATCGTTTGCTTCTATAAGGCCATTGCTTACATTCCCCTCCATGCAGGGTTCTGTGCGCGTGTCCCGCAAGTGCCTCGGTGCCACGCGATGAGCCCCTGCACCGCCGCCACTGGCGGCAGTCGAAGACCCCACATCCGAAGCGCCATGTACCAATACACCGAATTCGACAAACAGTTCATCCGCCTGCGCGCCGAGCAGTTCCGTGACCAGCTCGAACGCTGGCAGGCCGGCAAGCTCTCGGAGGATGAGTTCAAGCCCCTGCGCCTGCAAAACGGCTGGTATGTGCAGCGCTACGCTCCCATGCTGCGCGTGGCCGTTCCCTATGGCGAGCTGTCCAGCGCCCAGCTGCGCGTGCTGGCCCGCGTGGCCCGCGAGTACGACCAGCCCGACGCCGCCCTGCTGGCCGAGGCCCGCGCCACCCAGGCCAAGCTGGGCGACATTCCCCTGCACGACGGCCGCCGCATCGGCTCCGACCTGAAGTTCGGCTACGGCCACTTCACCACGCGCACCAACGTGCAGTACAACTGGATTCCGCTGTCCAAGGCCGCCGACGTGATGGACCTGCTGGCCAGCGTGAACCTGCACGGCATCCAGACCAGCGGCAACTGCATCCGCAACATCAACAGCGACGCGCTGGCCGGCATTGCCATCGACGAGATCGCCGACCCCCGCCCCTTCACCGAAATCCTGCGCCAGTGGAGCACGCTGCACCCCGAGTTCAGCTTCCTGCCGCGCAAGTTCAAGGTCTCCATCAGCGGCGCCGAGGAAGACCGCGCCGCGCTGGGCTGGTACGACGTGGGCCTGCAGCTGCTCAAGAACGAGGCTGGTGAGCTGGGCTTCAAGGTGCGCGTGGGCGGCGGCATGGGCCGCACGCCCACCATCAGCCCGGTGCTGCGCGAGTTCCTGCCCTGGAACCAGCTGATGAACTACCTGGAAGCCGTGATCCGCGTCTACAACCGCTACGGCCGCCGCGACAACGCCTGGAAGGCGCGCATCAAGATCCTCGTGAAGTCCGAGGGCCAGAACTACATCGACCAGGTTGATGAGGAGTTCCGCCAGATCGTCGAGGTCGAGGGTGGTCCCCACACCATCACGCAAGCCGAGTACGACCGCGTGGCCGCCAATTTCCGCGAGCCCGAGCTGGACCTGTCGCCCGCCAATGCCGAGGCCGAAACCCTGGCCCTGCTGCGCACCGCCGCCGAGGAAGACAAGGACTTCGGCCGCTGGCTGACCAGCAATGTGCGCCCGCACCGCCACCCGCAGTTGCGCGCCGTGCTGCTGTCATTCAAGCGCCTGGGCTACGCGCCGGGCGACGCCACGGCCGACCAGATGGATGCCGCCGCCGAGCTGGCCGACCAGTTCTCGGCCGGCGAGATGCGCGTCACCCACGAGCAGAACCTGCTGCTGCCCTGGGTGCGCCGCGACCAGTTGCCCCAGCTGTACAAGGCGGCCAAGGCCCTGGGCCTGGCCAAGCCCAATATCGGCCTGCTGACCGACATGATTGCCTGCCCCGGCGGCGACTTCTGCTCGCTGGCCAATGCGCGCTCCCTGCCCATTGCCGAGGCCATCACCGAGCGCTACCAGGACCTGGACGAGCTGTGGGACCTGGGCGAGATCGACCTGCACATCAGCGGCTGCATCAACAGCTGCGGCCACCACCACAGCGGCCACATCGGCATCCTGGGCGTGGACAAGGACGGCAAGGAGTGGTACCAGATCACGCTGGGCGGCGCCGACGGTTCCCACCTGTCCGGCCCGGCCACGCCCGGCAAGATCATCGGCCCCTCGTTCAGCGCCGCCGAAGTGCCCGGCGTGATCGAAGCCCTGCTGGCCACCTACCGCGAGCAGCGCCAAAGCGAAGGCGGCCGTTTCGAGACCTTCATCGCCACCGTGCGCCGCGTGGGCATCGACCCGTTCAAGGCCGCCGGCAATGCCGCCCGCCACCCCGCCAAGCACACCGAGGAAGCGGCCGCCTGACCCCAGGTGAGAGCCGCAGGAGATCCCCATGAAAATCATCGCCGCCCACGAGCACCAAAGCCCGGCCGAAGGCCAGCAGACTGTCATCGCCCCGGCCAATGACGCCGACCCCTTCACGCTGGATCTGACCGGCGTGCAGCGCATCGACCTCAACTTTCCCAAGTTCACCGATGGCCGCGCCTTCAGCCAGGCCCGCCTGCTGCGCAAGCGCCTGGGCTTCCAGGGCGAAATCCGCGCCACGGGCGACGTGCTGATCGACCAGCTGGTGCAGATGCAGCGCTGCGGCTTCGACGTGGCCGTGCTGCGCGAAGGCGTGGACATCTCCGATGCCCAGCGCCAGCTGGACCGCTTCCACGGCTTCTACCAGGGCGATGCCGTCCATCCCGAGCCCCACTTCGTCAAGGCGGCCTGACATGGGTGCGCAAAGCTTTCTGTCGCGACAGGCATCGGCCAAGGCCACCGAGGTCAACGGCCGTGCCAGCAGCGGCTTTGCCGACAAGCTGGCCGCCACCGAGGCCCTGCTGCGCGAGGCTGCGGCGCTGGGCGCCGAGGCCGTGACGCAGGCCTCCAGCCTGGGCGCCGAGGATGTGGTGATCACCGACATCATCCACCGCCTGGGCCTGGATATCCCCGTCTTCGTGCTGGACACCGGCGCGCTGCACACCGAAACCCTGGCCCTGCTGGAGCGCACCCAGTCGCTGCCCGGCCTGAGCGTCAAGGTCTACCGGCCGCAGCTCGAATCAGTGATCCACTTCATCCGCGACAACGGCCAGGACGCCATGTACCGCAGCATCGAGCTGCGCAAGGCCTGCTGCGGCGTGCGCAAGATGGAGCCGCTGGCGCGTGCGCTGGCCGGCAAGAGCGCCTGGATCACGGGCCTGCGCCGCGAGCAGTCCAATGCCCGCGCCGACGTGCCCGCCGTGGACCGCAGCGAGGTCGGGACCAAGGGCCTGACCAAGTTCAACCCGCTGACCGACTGGACCCAGGGCGATGTCTGGCACTACATCGCCAGCCACGGCGTGGACTACAACCCGCTGCACGACCAGTTCTATCCCAGCATCGGCTGCGCACCCTGCACGCGCGCCGTCAGCCTTGGCGAAGACTTCCGCGCCGGCCGCTGGTGGTGGGAGGACGAAGCGGCCAAGGAATGCGGGCTGCACGCCAAGAAGTGAAACGACAGCGTTTGACACCGATTTGATTGGAAACCAAGAAATGAACGCCCGTGTGGACACCTCCGTGCTGAGCCATCTCAGCAACCGCCACCTCGACGCCCTTGAAGAGGAAACCATCTTCGTGCTGCGCGAAGTGGCCGCCGCCTTCGAGCGCCCCGCCCTGCTGTTTTCGGGCGGCAAGGACTCGCTGGTCATGCTGCGCTGCGCCGAGAAGGCCTTCGGCAAGGGCCGCATCCCCTACCCGCTGCTGATGATCGACACCGGCCACAACTTCCCGGAAGTGACCGATTTCCGCGACCTGCGTGCCAAGGAGCTCGGCGCCGAACTCATCGTGCGCAGCGTCGAGGACTCCATGGCACGCGGCACCGTGCGCCTGGCCCATCCGGGCGAAAGCCGCAACGTCCACCAGTCGGTAACGCTGCTGGAGGCCATCGATGAATTCCGCTTCGACGCCCTGATCGGCGGCGCGCGCCGCGACGAGGAAAAGGCCCGCGCCAAGGAACGCATCTTCAGCCACCGCGACAGCTTCGGCCAATGGCAGCCCAAGGCCCAGCGCCCAGAGCTGTGGACGCTGTTCAACACGCGTCTGGCCCCCGGCGAGCACTTCCGAGTGTTCCCCATCAGCAACTGGACTGAACTCGATGTCTGGCAATACATCGAGCGCGAGCAGATCGCCCTGCCCAGCATCTACTACACGCACAAGCGCGAAGTGGTGGAGCGCCGCGGCCTGCTGGTGCCCGTGACCGAACTCACGCCCCCGCGCGACGGCGAGGAAGTCGTGGTGCGCGACGTGCGCTTTCGCACCGTGGGCGACATCACCTGCACCTGCCCCGTGGAAAGCGATGCCGCCACGGCGGCCGACATCGTGCTCGAAACCCTGGCCGCCGATGTCAGCGAGCGCGGCGCCACACGCATGGACGACAAGACCAGCGAAGCCTCCATGGAAAAGCGCAAGAAGGACGGATATTTCTGATGACCACCGCAAGCATTGCCGCCGGCGCAGCCGTTGCGGATTCCCCCGCCACCGAGGCCTCCAACGCCTCGGCCCTGCGCTTCATCACCTGCGGCTCCGTCGACGACGGCAAGAGCACGCTGATCGGCCGCCTGCTGGTGGACACGCGTGCCGTGCTCCAGGACCAGCTCGCCGGCGTCACCAAGAGCGGCGAGACCGACCTGGCGCTGCTGACCGACGGCCTGTCGGCCGAGCGCGAGCAGGGCATCACCATCGACGTGGCCTACCGCTACTTCGCCACCGAAAGCCGCAAGTTCATCATCGGCGACGCGCCGGGCCATGAGCAGTACACGCGCAACATGGTCACCGCCGCCAGCAGCGCCGACGCCGCCGTGGTGCTGGTCGATGCCACCAAGCTCGACTGGAAGAACCCGCAGCTCACCCTGCTGCCGCAGACGCGCCGCCACAGCCTGCTAGCCCACCTGCTGCGCGTGCATTCGCTGGTGTTTGCCGTCAACAAGCTCGACGCCGTCGAAGACCCGCAACTGGCCTTCGTCCACATCCGTGGCGCGCTGCAGCGCTTCACGACCGAGGCCGGCATCGCCTCCGCGGCCACCGTGCCCGTATCGGCCCTCAAGGGCTTCAACGTGGTCAACGCCGAGCCCGGCTGGGCCGGCTACGACGGTCCCAGCCTGCTGCAACTGCTGGAGCAGTTGCCCAACACGCCGACCGACACCGGCCTGGCGCTGGCCTTCCCCGTGCAGTGGGTGGAGAAATTCTCGTCCTCGGCCGATACCAGCCAGGGCCGCCGCGTGTTCTGGGGCCGCGTGGCCGCAGGCCGCGCACGCGTGGGCGACGCCGTGCAGATCCTGCCCAGCGGCCAGCAGGCCGTGATTGCCCAGGTGCTGGACCATGCCCGCGTTCCCGGCTCCATCGACGCGGGCCTGTCGGCCGGCATCACGCTGGACCGCGAGGTCGATGTCTCGCGCGGCGACTGGATCGTCGCCGCCCCGGTGGCTGCGGCAGCAGTGGCAGACGACGACTTCGATGCCCCCGGGACACAGCCGGCATGGCCCAGCCAGCGCGAGCTGACCGCCACCGTGGCCTGGATGGACGAGCAGCCGCTGGTCCCCGGCCGCACCTACCTGGCGCTGCACGGCCACCGCTGGATCAAGGCCAAGGCCCGCCGCGTGGTGCACCGCCTGAACATCCACACGCTGGCCCAGGAAGAGGCCACCCAGCTGGAGCCCAACGCCATCGGCCGCGTGGAGCTGCTGCTGCAGGAAAGCATTCCCGCGGCGCCCTTCGCCCAGGCCCGCCAGCTGGGTGCGCTGATCCTCGTGGACACGGCCAGCCACGCTACCGCAGGCGCTGCACTGCTGGATTGAGCAACTGGACAGTCCCGCTTCGCGAGCCGGCACATGCCGGCTCGTGGGCTTTCAGAAAACCGCAGCAGTCCGCGCCAGAATCTCTTGCATGTGCAGGACCGTGTTCCGAAAAATTCTAGAATCCCGGGTTGATACCGACATTCACACCGCAAATAAAAGACTCCCATGACTCACGTCGTCACCGAAAACTGCATCAAGTGCAAATACACAGATTGTGTGGATGTCTGCCCCGTGGACTGCTTCCGCGAAGGCCCCAACTTCCTCGTGATCGATCCTGACGAGTGCATCGATTGCGCCGTGTGCATTCCCGAATGCCCGGCCAATGCCATCTTTGCCGAGGAAGACGTCCCCGCCGACCAGCTCGCCTTCATCAAGCTCAATGCTGAGCTGTCGCTGGAAAAGGGCTGGAAGAGCATCACCAAGCGCAAGGCCTCGCTGCCCGACGCCGACGACTGGAACGGCAAGCCCGGCAAGCTGGACCAGCTCGAACGCTGAAGCCGCGCAGCCCATGCAAGACACCTCCGGCGCGCAACCGATCCAGACCGATGCCCTCGTCATAGGCGCAGGCCCGGCGGGCCTGTTCCAGGTGTTCCAGCTGGGGCTGCACGGCATCCGCTGCCATGTCGTCGATGCCCTGCCCCATGTGGGCGGGCAGTGCGCACAGCTGTACGGCGACAAGCCCATCTACGACATTCCCGGCATTCCGGTGTGCACGGGCCATGAACTGGTCCAGTTGCTGCAGCGGCAGGTCGCGCCCATGGACGCGCAACTGCACCTTTCCCAGCAGGTCGCCCAGCTGCAGCGCCTGGACGATGGCCGCTGGCTGGCGCAGACCTCGCAAGGCCTTGAACTGCATGCGCGCAGCGTCTTCATTGCGGCTGGCGTGGGCGCCTTTGTGCCCAAGGCGCTGAAGGTGCCCGGCGTGGAGCGGCTGGCTGCAGGCCAGCTCCACTACCATCCCGCCGATCTGGACATGGTGCGCGGCCAGACCGCCATCGTCCACGGTGGCGACGAAGAGGCCGTGGCCGCGGCCATTGCCTGCGCCGACAAGGCCCAGACCACCTGCCTGCTCTACCGCCGCGACGCCTTCCAGGCTTCGGCGCCGTTGCTGGAGCGCCTGCAGGAGCTGCGCGACAGCGGCGCCATCCGCGTGGTGATCGGCCAGATCACGCAACTGCATGCCGACTCAGGCCTGCTGCGTGCCGTGCAGTGGATGGATGGCGAAGGGCAGGAGCATGAACTGGCGGCGCAGCAACTGGTCGTCTGCCTGGGCATCTCCCCCCGCCTGGGCCCGGTCGCCGAATGGGGCCTGGCCATGGAGCGCAAGCAGCTGCTGGTGAACCCTGCAACCCAGGCCACCGATGCGCCCGGCATCTATGCGATTGGCGACATCGTCAGCTACCCGGGCAAGCACAAGCTGATCCTGTGCGGCTTCCATGAAGCCACCATGGCGGCCTTTGCCGCCGCCGAGTACCTGCAGGGCGAGAAACCGCTGCTGCAGTACACGACGACCAGCGCACGGCTGCACGCCATCCTCGGCGTTTCCCATCCGGACGCCTGAGCTTGGTGTTCGCCGCCCGGCGACCCTACAGTTCGGCGCGGCAGTGCCGATAAGGTGGGCAGCGTCCACTCATGCACATCAAGCCTATGGTTGCCACTCTAGAAGCCCCTCCCAGCACTGCCGTCGCGCCACCGGCCGATCCGCGCAGCTTCACCTTCCAGATGCCGCTGTTCCGCCCGGGCACGCAGGTCACACAGAACGGGAAGGCCGAGAAGGTCAGCCACGTCATACTGCGCCGCCGTGAACTGATGGTCTATCTGGTCGGCCATGAAGACCCCGTCAGGCCAGAGCGGCTGAGCATCGCACCCTCGATGTTCACCACACAGCGGCGCCCTGAAGCCCTGAGCTGGATTCTTTGACAGAAAACCGGGCCTGGGCCCGGTTTTTCATCGACGACCCTTCGAGACTCAGGCCTCGCCGCGCCCGGCCATCTTCTGGCCCAGGCGCACGGGCGCGGCATGTGTCCACTGCGCGTTGAAGCGCAGCCCTGCCGATGCGGGAAACAGCATGACCACGGTGGAGCCCAGCTGGAAGCGCCCCATTTCCTCGCCCTGGCCCAGGACGATGGACTGGTCGTCGTAGCGCCAGTCCTGGATGCGACCGGGCCGCGGCGGATTGACGATGCCGTGCCACACCGTTCCCATGCTGCCCACGATGGTGGCCCCCACCAGCACCAGCACCATGGGACCGTGGTCCGTATCGAAGACGCAGACCACGCGCTCGTTGCGTGCAAACAGGCCCGGCACGCCGCGCGCCGTGACCGGATTGACCGAGAACAGTTCGCCGGGCACATAAATCATCCGACGCAACCGGCCGGCACAGGGCATGTGGATGCGGTGGTAGTCGCGCGGGCTCAGGTAAATGGTGGCGAAATGCCCGTTGTCGAACTGCCGCGCCAGCTGTGCATCGCCGCCGACCAGCGCCGTGGCGCTGTAGCTGTGCCCCTTGGCCTGGAAGATCTGCTCGCCCTCGATGGCGCCGATCTGGCTGATGGCGCCATCCACCGGACAGACCCAGTCAGCCGAAGCCAGCGGCCGCACACCGGGCTTGAGCGCCCGCGTGAAGAACTCGTTGAAGCTGGCATAGGCCGCAGGATCGGAATCGGCCGCCTCCGACATGTCCACGCCATAGCGTGCAATGAAGCGACGGATGACTGCCGTGGTCAGGTCACCCGCACGCGCCTGGGCCAGGCGCCCCATGACGGCAGTCAGCGCCTGCTTGGGCAAAAGATACTGGGAGAGAACGGCAAGTCGATCAGACATCGAGGTTTTGCTATAAAAGTAATAGAAGCTGTGGGCGGATTCTAGCCAACCCGCGACCATCGCCCCTCCTCGGCCACCGCGGCCTTCAACCCTGGCCGGACCACCCCAAAGCCTCGCGCACGTTTTTCGAGGCCATCTCATCACACGCGGATGACAAAAGCCTCGCCGTCCCAGCACGAATCCGACCTGTGTTTTGCGTACGATGGCCGCTTTGAACACCGCCCGCACGGCGACGAATACAACACTGTAGAATCAGGAAGTTTAGGTGTTGCCGGGCTTCGTCTTTGCGACACCGTTGTGACCTGGTCCTCTGTCCGGTCTGCGCCTTTTGCGCAGAACATCCACAGCCTTTTCAGCCTGACCACGTACCCCATGTTCTGTGGGCCAGGCAAGGTTTTCGTGGTTCCGACAAATGAGTGCCGCAACCGACCCAGACCTAAGAGATTGAACACATGGCCAAAGAAGAACTGATTGAAATGCAAGGCTCCGTCACGGAAGTCCTGCCTGACTCTCGCTTTCGTGTGACGCTGGAAAACGGACACCAGCTGATCGCCTACACCGGCGGCAAGATGCGCAAGCACCATATCCGCATCCTGGCTGGCGACAAGGTATCGCTGGAGATGTCGCCCTACGACCTCACCAAGGGCCGCATCACCTTCCGCCACCTGGCCAACCGTGGCCCCGGCCCTGGATCGCGTTGAACAGAAAATTCGCACATTGCGAAAATACCCATTTTTTTGACGCTACAATAGCGTTTTAGTCGGAGCGTAGCGCAGCCTGGTAGCGCATCTGCTTTGGGAGCAGAGGGTCGCGAGTTCGAATCCCGCCGCTCCGACCAATGAATCAAGGGGTTAGCTCGAAAGGGCTAGCCCCTTTCTTCTAACCAAATTCAGGGTCTTCTAACCAGAAGCCGCGAAAAAGACAAAGCCCCCTCGGCGCCGTGATGGCAGCCGAGGGGGCTTTTTTGCGTTCTGAGCGCCTACAACCGTCCTGGGAAAAATCAACATCGCCGAAGGCGGCCCAGCGCCCTACCCCTCGGCCTTCAGTTCAGCCAGCTGCTCAGCAGGCAGCAGGCTCTCCTCCTCTGGCTTCTCTGCCCCGCTCCGCAACGCTCCCAGCGGTGGCAGCTTGATCAGCGCGTCGGCCTGTGCGGCCGTGCCGTGCAGCCAGGCGTCCCAGTCCTGCTGCTCAAGCAGCACCACTCCCCTCTTCTCTTTTCCCGGCCGGTGCATAAGCGAGAACACTGGATGACCGTCTGCAGGTTGGGTGATCATCGTGTAGTTCGGCACAAGCTCGCCAGTTTCAGGGTCAGTCCACTCCGAATACAGGCCGGCCAGGGCAGCCGGCTCCCCATCGGCCCGGCGGAATGACCACCACACGTTGCGTGAGCCCAGGCCCCAGTACGGCTCGACCCACGATTGCGCAGGGATCAGGCAGCGCTGGCCCGCGCGCCATGCCGGCGCGAACGTCCAGGACTTTGCGATGGTCTCGCGCCTGGCGTTGTTCGTGCTCATGGGCGTCCCGTCGCGGGTAGTCGGCCGACGCTTCGGAGAGCTGCGCGGGATCATGCCCCACTGCCCTACCTCAAGCTCGCCACCGGGCTTGATGTATGGCCCCAGGGCCAGTGGTGTGACGTGCGGCTTCCACCATGGAAGTGGCGCCTGCCGGCCGACCCGCCACATGCGCTCAACTTCGATCTCACGCGGGGTGTTATATCGATTGCACATAAGTGGATGCTAACTTTTCTCGCTCTGCCAGATAACTGTATATTTATACAGTCATGAAAGTCAAAGTCACCATCCTCCGCAAAGCAGGCGCACGCAGCTACCACCGTGGCCCGCTGCAGTACGTCAAGGGCGAGCTGGACCTGCTGCACGCACCCGTGCCTGGCGAGAAGCGGACCGTTCCCGTGTTGCGCATCCTCGGAGACGACGGCAAGAACCAACTGTTCGAGCCGCGGCTGATCTACGCGTGCGCGGGCAAGATGAAGTTCAGCGGTTTGGAGCACTGTGACCGCGCATGGCACGCGCAGGAGTGGTCCTGCGAGTTCGACTACTGATCCCACCCAGGAGGCTCACCATGTTGCTCACATACGAGGAATTCCCCACGTTGCTCACGATGCCGCGCTGGTTCGGCACGCCTGAAGTCAAAGTCATGCCGGGTAAGCCGGAGGACTATTTCATCGAACAGCTCCACCCTGATTGGTTTCTGGTTTACGACTCAGACGGTGACATGGTCTACAGCGGTGTCGGCCCCGTGTCCGTGCACCAGTCCAACGCGCCCTTCTGAGAGCCCACCATGCAAAACCCGATTGAGCGCGGCGTAATCGCCAAGGTGCGTGGTGAAGAGATGTCGGCAGCACAGCGCCTGCTGCCGCCGCCCACAAGAGACCAACCGCAGTACATCACCAGCGAGATCAACACCCTGCTTGCCGGGCGCGTGCGCATCACATTCGAGCTGCAAATGTATGGCCACGGGCGCCACCGCTTCTGGCATTGGGTCGGCAAGGGAGCGGTGCAACTGGAGCAGCCCGCTGGCTGAGCCACATGGACTCGCTCATCTGGGGCGGCGCGCCCACGGCGCCGGGCTGGTATGCCTGCGTCGTGGATTACGGCCGCCTGCCCTTCCCTGCTGCGCGTCGCTGGACCGGCGCGCTCTGGAACGATGAGCGCGGCATCCGCGCGTTCGACGGGCCGCACGCCGATGCCGAGGCGGCACTGGACTGGGCCATAGAGCGCTGCCCAGAGGATTGACAGGTTCGATTCCTGTCGGAGGGACCACCACTTTCCCAATGTTGACAACCACTTACAGCGCATTAAGTGGGCATCTGGGACATAAGTGGGACATGAGCAGCAGTTGGTTGGGCCGGATTTCACGTCCAGCCCTCGCCCAACTTGCCGAGATTTCAGGTCTGACCAAGCCGGTTTTTGACCTGGCCGCCTACCCGCCGTACTGGGAATGCAGGCTCACCAGCCGCTGCGCCAGCGTCTCGGCGTCGTGGCGCATCGCGTCAATGGAGGTCGTGCCAACGGAAACATGGCCATACCAGATGTGGAAGCCATCAAGGCCTGGCAGCGTGCCGACGGCGCAATCGCGGATGGCGCCTGAGATGGTGGCTGCCTGGAACTCCGCGACCTCAGCCCGTCCATCGAGCACGCGGGCTGCGTACAGGCCAGGCTCCTCGTTGTCGATGTGGAGCGTATAGATCATGGCTTGCGGCCCGGGACCAGTTGAATGGAATCCGTGCCCAGCGCGCGCCGTGGCGAGATCCAGTAGACCCACAGACCCCGTGCCCACGCGCAGGCATAGATGATCGACACAGCGAAGATGCCCCACTGCTCGGCCTGCCAACTGGCATAGAACCAGAACGGCTGCCCCAGCATGCCAAACACCGGCGCCCACTTGCGCGAGCTCTCTCCCCTGGCCTGGGAGAGCCAGGCCGCCAGCGCGCCCAGCAGGGCAATTGCGATCTGATCAAAGCTCATGGGAGCATGGTACGTGTTGAAGCTTCGACGGGCAAAGCTGTCTGCCTCATTGGCAACTAGCCGCGTTGCCCTTCTCTTTGAGGGCAGAATTGCAGCATGGACCACCAGCCTACCCCGATAAACCCAGCGTGGCTCGCCTTCTCCCAAAAACGCGCTGCTTACCATGAGGCGGGCCATGCGGTTATGGCAATGGCGTGCGGCTGCCTAGTGGAATCCGTCTCTATCAAACGGGATATCGACGGCGGGCGAACGCATGTGACGCCGCTACAAGGCAGCTCGAAGAATATCCGAGTTCGCCGAGTGCTCATAGCGGCTGCTGGCGTGGGCGCAGAAAAGGCATTCTTTCGTGGAAAAGATGATTCGGTTGATAACGTAATCTTGGGCTTCAAGGGAGATGAAGCAAAAGCAGAAGCCGAGCTTGTTGAAATGGGGCAAAGTGGAGAATTCCGGCTCTACACAGAGTACGCGTCTCAGATTCTGCATACTTCGGGATATTTCCAATTAGTTTCTCAACTCGCAGAGGATGCTCTTCGGAATTTTGAGATAACGGACGCGCACAAGCTCCTTTCTCTTTCGAAGCAGGTGCCGCCGCTTGATGACCTCACGGTCGAGGCATGCCACATAGCAGTGGACATGGCTCGCCGATCTAGGTAGTCGGCAAAGGCCGCGTGCACACTATCAGCGCTGCCAGCAGCCGCACCTCGTAGCCTTCGCGGCGGTCGATCTCGGCCAGGGCGGCGCGCAGCAGGTCGAAGGGAGAGGTACCGGTAGCCTCAGCCTCAGCCTCAGCGGACATCTTGGGCCCATGCCCTAAACTGTTTCCGGCAGACCCGAATCAGGCCCTTTCATAATTTTGGCATCTCGCTTTTCCTGTTCTTGCTTATCGCGCCACCAGTCAAGCAGAGAGCTTATTTCCGACCGCAAAACTCGATCCAAATATAATTTTGCTTTCGCTACGATTCCTGCTTCCTTATGCGTCAATCTTGACGAAACGCCATGTACTATCTGTGAGCGGAGCTTGTATATCTCCTTCATTGCCTCGCGCGTGTTTTTCCTGTCTTCTGTTGTTTTGTTTAGAATAAATGCACACCTATCGGCTAGTTGCTCTGTGATTCCTAAATCTTTACTTTGTTCCCCCAAAACAGCTTCTAAGCCGATGCAAATTTTTATGAATCTCGTGGTCACATCTTCATCAGTTTCCGCGTCAAATAACCACTCCAATGCTCTTCTAATTGATCTTACATTTTTCTCTGCCTTTGGATTATCCATCAATTCAATAGCAAGCCCGATTTCGCGAATTTTCTCTGAAAACCCACTCCATTCAGGATCAAATGAAAAGGAAAGATTATTCATGTAACTTGAAATACTAAGACCAAGATCAAATTCTCCCACATGCGCAAAATCACCTTCTGATTCTACAATTTTTGTCGCAAAAATTGACTTGGTTTTAAGTCCAGCCATTTCAAATGTCATCGGATTAGATCCAGGCCTACTCATGAATAGTCCGAAGATTCTCCCTATTACGCATACAACTTTGAGCTTTGACAATGCGTTCCTAGCAGCAGTGTTATGTTGCGAGTTTTTTGCATATCCGCAAGCTCCAATACTAATACTCGACTGTCTTAAACGGGTAAAAGATCCTATATTTTCAGCGTTCAGCTTTTCCCGCGGAATCAGTCGAACTGAATCACACAGATCAAAAACATTCGATAAACCAACAAGATTTGGCGCTGGGAAATCAAAAAAATATCTTATTGGTAGAGATGCAATTTTTTCAATAACAAGAGCAGCAATATCTCGACAAACCTGCTCACCAATGATCAAATGAAGTTCTTGATTCTCATTCTTAAATACATCATCGGACCCCAATAATTGTGAAGTTTGGCTATATATAATTTCCACCAAATCATCTTGATCAATCCATTCAACTAGTTTTTTTGAAGCCTCTTCATAAAAAGGTTTTAGATCATTCGACCACAAGTGCAAGCGGCCACCTGCCTTTGCGCAATTTCTTAGCCCACCATACAATTTATTTGATAGACTATTTTTAAGATTATCGTTTTTAATAGGGTTGTTCATATTTCTTAGCGCAATTAATCTTTGATGTTATTAGAGCGTGTTATGCACTTCCAGTGGAAGCCAATATCTGCGCCGCTGCCGGCAGCATGAGCACCGCAAAAACCAGAAAATGCAAGCCACTCAGCACCTGTGGCAGCCGCTTATAGTCCCGCGATAGCCGGCGAAATCTCGCCAGCCACCCGAAACTGCGCTCCACCACCCAGCGCTTGGGCAGCAGCACGAAGCCCTTCTTCGCTTCGGGCAGCTTCACTATCTGTAGATCAATCCCGCTGTCCTTGGCTGCCTGGCGCGCCTGCTCGCCCGTGTAGCCTTGGTCTGCCCAGGCCAGCTCTACCGTGTGGCCCGTGGCTTGCTGCACTTGCTCGCACAAGGTGCGTACTTGTGCCCGCTCTTGTTCGTCGGCAGGCGTGACATGCACGGCAAGCAGCTGGCCCAAGGTATCCACTGCCATATGGACCTTGCTGCCACGTTTGCGCTTGTAGCCGTCATAGCCCGCACGCGGGCCACTCTCGCAACTGGACTGCAATGTTCGCCCAGCCATCACCACAGCGCTGGGTTGGCCTTGGCGCCCTTGCGCGACACGGATGATGGAGCGCAAGTCAGACGCCATGGCCTCGACGCAGCCTGCGTCGAGCCAGCGCCGGCTTTGCTGGTAGACCGCCTCCCACGGTGGCAGGTCATTGGGCAGCAGTCGCCAAGGTGCACCTGCCCGGACCAGCCAGCGCAGAGCGTTGAAGACTTCGCGCAAATCATGCTCGCGCTGTGGTGCGCGCTGGTCCATCAGGGTGAGGTAAGGGGCAGAGAAGCTCCATTCTTCATCGCTGACGTCGGTTGGGTAAGGCTTTCGAGGCATCGCCGAACTCTACTCGGGCTACCGGTCACAGCCAACGAAAGTTCATAACACGCTCTATGCGGAAGATCCTCGTTATCTCAGTCGTACCAGCTATCGTTGAGCCAGCCTCCGAATAGCAGAGCGGCTAATTCTCACCTGATTATGGCGTACTCACATCTGAACCCTTGAGCCAGAACGGCACAACTTGCTCTGGAAGGATTTTACTCCACTCTTCTCTGAATAGTTTCCGATGAACGGTTCTACGATAAACCTCATTGAAGTGCTCTGTAGTAAAGGTCTGGATCATCCAGTGCTGCTGTTTACCAGAACACTTCAAACTGAAGAATGAATCAATTCCTACCTCAGCTATTGTTGGACTAACGTCCTCGAAGTCCTCGCATGAAGAAACGGTGTAAGGCATTGTGTCAAGCCATGTGACATCAAGGTTTTCTTCTATCATTTTTGAACGCACGCCCTCCGCTAAAAGATCAGCCGATGTGCCAAACAAGTACCAATCTTCGAGCGTTACTACAAGCGGAAAAATTGGCCGGCCGTTTCGCTCCCAATGCGTGTGACCTGCCAAAGCGTCAGAAATATTTTTATATATCTGCACGACAGCATTTACTAGAAATTTAACTTGTTGACCAATGATTTCTGGATCAATTGCCGATTTAGCACCAATAGTCATACGCTTGGCCTTGCATTCGATAAATAAATTTGCTCGGCCATCAGTCAATATCCAGTCCACCCCATCTTTTCTATCCCGCCCGACTTTGTATTCTCGCTCCTTTAAAATATTGAATCGAGATCGTGGAAATGTCTCAACTAGCACTTCGCCAAAATAGGATTGAAACGATGCACCAAACGGATTATTGAAGCCTTGAGCGTTTGCGATTTCGTAGAATAGACCCTGGCTTACGCGCTTCAAGATAAAGTAGGGGATAGGACAATGAAGGCGTTCAGGTCGTGTTGGATCCATGCCCACCAGCGGCTTAGCTTCAAGTGGATTCCAGGTATACATCCACGTGTCGTTATACTTTGCAGCTTCACTGACTTTGATTCGGAGTTGATCGACAGGCTGCGACAGCTTGTCGAACACTTTTTTTGTTCGCTCCAGATCAATCCCAAATGGTCGGTAGTCCTGGTTAGCAGATATCCCACATTGTTTTTGCAAATGGCCCGCAGCTGCAAAGCCCACGAAAAACCACTCTTTCGTATCTACACCTGTTTCGCGAACTAAAAGGCGCTCCACCTCAGGCTCTGAGAACACCTTGAAATATCGCATGAGCGAATTGAACTGACGCGAACGCTGCCAAGGGAATTGAAGGTGGGCAGTGGGGGTCAAGCTGTTGTATGCCCAATCTGGCGTTAGGCGTGCTTTCGCCATGTCGTTGTCAACCCGGCGCAGCATATTTATGGCTCGCGCCATATCAGGCCAATGGCGAAGGCGGAGCACTCCTTCAGGCGTCGCATGCAAAATCAATTCACGTGCGAGGATGGCAAGCTCCCATTTGAAAAGTATTTCCTTAATCTTGCCAAAACCCTTACCCGTCCATACCTTCTCATTCGAAGAAGGCAGGTCGACCGCTTGGAAGTACCACCATATATCTTCGATTGATTTCTGCAAGTTGTACTTACGTAGAAGGTTTCGAAAAGGCTTATATTGCGGATAATTATTCAAGGCTTTTAACTTCCGGAGCAAGAATTGCAAAATCGAGTCGACGGAGATCTACCGAGCTCCAAACTAACACCTAAAGCCCATTTTCTGAAGCCGGTCGTTTCTGCGGAAGACCTTGATCTCTATTAATTCTCTCAACTTTCAATCGTATAATTTCTTCAGTACGATCAAAAATACGATGAAGTGCGAATTCTAGAACGTCATAAATGTCGATCACATCTTGACGCTCAGGCATCTCTCCATTATGACTCCCCGCATTTCCCAGCCACTTCACAGCAAGCAGATGCTCTCTCACATTCGCGTGCCTATCAGGCATTTTCTCGATTCGTTGATGCAAAAACATCCTCTTATCATTTATCGCAAATTTTGCAGGAACGTTGAAATGATCCATCAAGGCTTCAACGGCGATACGAGCGGAATTCAATGCCGCCGCTGGATTGGCGAAGAACATTGAAAAAGACGTCCGCAAGTGGTCTGCGACTTCACGCGGGCAATCTTCCGGCACATCCATCATCTGAAGAGGAGGATAAAAGTAGCTTGGATCAAACAAATTAATATACTCTGTTTGGTGATCACCATCATCGTCGTAATAATCGATCCTATCTACCTCCCCCTTGCCTGCACAGCTGATAATCTCTTTGCATCTACTGCAGTAAAATATGCATGCAAATCGATAGCACCTCCATTCAGCTTGCGACCACTCCAACTGCTGTTCTTCGCGACTTTCTGCCGTCAGATTAAATTTCAAATTTTCTTTATCCAATGTGAGATGCCCTACTGCGCAGGTTGGGCATTTCCACTCCGGTAAATCTGTGATAGTGAAATTTTTAAGAAAGAGCTTGCGGTCCATTTCTCAATTCTCGCATAGGTATCTCCGCGTGCGCTAGCGGATCCACAGCGGGCGTCCGAGTGATGCCCAAGTGAATAAAGGAATACAAAAGATTGCTCAACGCCATACCAAGCGATAGTCTAGCTCTATCCAAATCATTAGTTAAGTCGCTCACAACGGCGCTGGACAGCAAAGACCGCGCCTTGCCGCTATCGGCCCACTACTCATTTCGGCTGAGCCGCCCCATCATTTCACGGCCCGCGTCGTATGCACCTTCGCAGGCGCTGCCCCTCCTTCGGGCATCGTCAGCAATGTGCGCCAGCTCTCCCGCTCGCTCGTCAGCGCTGCGCTGCAACTCGGCGAGCAGATCGAGGGCGCTGGTGTCTGCCGCGCGCTGTCCGGCAGCGGCGCGAGCGTGGGCGGCCGTACGATGGGAAGTGATGTAGTCGGCGAGGTCGCCGCGCAGCCGGCCAGCAGCAACACGTGCAGCGTCAGCGTCAGCTGCATAGCGCTCAAGATCCTGCCGCGCCTGGGCGTCGATGTTTCGGATGTCGTCAAGGTGCTTATCCTCCAGTTTTCGGTATCGCTCGGATGCCTGCAGCGCGGCCGTGGCTGCCGCCTCTCGCTCGCTGGCAAGTTCGGCGCGGACCTGGGCCGCCTCTCGCTCGGCGCCCAGGCGGGCCATGGCCTGCCAGGCCAGCAGCGCCGCGAGCAGCATGGCCAGTGCTTGCCACGCGTAGGCCTTGAGACCGGCGATCACGGCGTCGCCTTTGCCTCGACCAGCGCCGCGCTGAAATGCCCATCCCTACCCCACTGCGCGCACAGCTCGCGGGTGGCATCGCGGCGATCAACAAGGCCAGGCAGCCGCGCAGGAGCACCATTGACGGTGCCGTACACCCATCGCGGCATCTGCTGGCACGCAGCATCGAGTTGCCCGGCGTTGGCCAGGCGCATGACCGTGGTGTCAGCGGCGAGCGCCGAGGGTACGTTGTAGGCCATGTCGATGAAGCTGGCCTGCACCCACACGTTGTAGCTGCCCCAGTGCCGCAGGGTGCGCCGCGCCTGGCGTTCGGCCTCACGGTATTTAGGATGCTCCAGGCGCTCGCAGTCCTCGGGCGTGTAGTAGCGCCCCGCCACAACTTCGGGGCCTGTGACGCCCGCGCAAACGGTCAGCGGCTGCCCCTTGCCCAGGCGGTCGATGTAGGGCGTGCCGATGTGCCGGCCGCTGCTTTCGTAGTGCAGCCCGATCTCGCGCGCCAGCGTCACAGCCGCGCTGGGCCCGACCTCCTGAGTGGCGACATAGCCGCCAGCCGCAGTAACAGCCAAGCCCGCTGCCGTGGCCAAAAGGCGATTGCGCAATGTCTCGTTCATCGACCACCTCCGCCAATGGTCAGCGCCTTCCAGAAGGCAAGGCCAGCGCTCGCCATCATCACGATGTAAGTAATGGGTTTGGCCACCTTTCCGATCCAGTTGAGCACCTTGAAAGCACCCTGCGCGGCAGCGAAAAACTCCACCATTTCAGCCGTGTTGACACTGACCTTTTCCGTGGCCTCGGTGTTCGCGCGCAGCTCTGCTTCAATTCGCGTCATGCGCGCATCCCCCTCGTCCAACCGCGCGTTGATGGTCCGCGCCGTGTTCGGAGTGATTGCGTTTCCATAGTCATCCTGCATGGGCACTCCTAAAGCGTTACCGCCAAAACAAAAGCCTCGTCCAGAGATTGGGGAGTCCCACCCAAACGCGCCCACAAACCAGCGAGAAACGGGTTGCTGCGCTCCCAGGTATCTGCCTCGTACTCGATCTGCGCTTCGCGCTTTGCGGCTGCATCCGTGATCGCCGCAATGGCCGTTTCAGCGTCATCGAGCAGCCCATACGCGAGCAGCGCAAGACGGCCCTGGCGACGTGTGCAGGACTTCGGGATGAGTGCGGCAGCCTCGGCCTCGCGCTGACGCTGCAGCTCTGCCAATTCATCGGCGCTCAGCGGCACGACGGACCACTGCTGCCGCCAAACGCCATCAATTTCAATAGGCTCGATCTCAATGGGCTTATGCGTGTCAGAGTCGTATGTGGGCGTGTCCGAGGGCTCTACCGGCACATAGTGCTCAGTCGGGATAAAGGGCATGCCAAACATCGTGTTCGGATGGCGCTCACGAATATCCAATTCGGACAGCGGATATTCTTTTGTGTCGATATGAATGTACATATTTCTTCCTAGATGACGCGGCCAAGGCGCGTACCCGTCGCCAGCCATGTGACGTAGGCGTTGCCATCCACGTAGCAACCGGCCGCCTGTCCGTTTGATGGCAGGCCCTCACCGTGGTCTTGATAGGAGCCGCCCCAGGTGGCGTAGCTGCCCCCAATGCCGGCTTGCCCAATTGCGCCGCCAGCACCACCTGCGCCCCCCTCTGCCCAGGGCGCGGTCTCACCGCCCAAAACAGCGCCGCCATATCTCCAGTACGTCCCGGAGTCACCGCCGGTCTGGGAAAGCATGGTCACGGCACCACTCTCACTGAACCCAGCGCCCCGTCCCCCGTTGCCGCCGAAGGCCCAGTAGATGCCGTCATCAAACAGGTACTTGACCCAGGCCTGGCCACCGCCGCCGCCACTCCCGCCGCCACCGAACATGATTCCGCCGTTCGTGAGCTGGATACGTGTGCGCGTGTACAGCGCAGTTCCCCCATTGATCAGCCCACCCATACGAGCTGAAGAGTTCACAACGATATGCAGCACATCGTGCGGGATGTTTTCCACGCGCAGCGCGGCCACGTCGATGCCTGAATTGATGGTGAGCACGATCTGCCCCGCGCCGTCCCAACCAGCTGCCACGGCGAGGGCTCGGATGTCGGGGCTGCGTACGTGCGCAGCAATGTTGATGCGCGTGGTCTTGGGACCACATGCCATAAGCCATCGAACGCTCATGCTGTGTGCACTCCTGCAATGAATGCGTCGATGTACCCGGCGCGCGTCCAGACGAATGTCACAGTGACAATCTGTCCAGCGGTATATGTGGGCATGCTTACGCCGACTGGAAACCGTATGTCTGCCCCGAATGAGACTGGCCAAGCCCCGCCAGAAAACTGCATGCGCAGGGTTGCCTGATCCCCGAAGTCCCGGAGCGCCTGCGCAAAATGGGTGTTGTATTCGACTATGACGTGATGGATCGACCCTACTTTCGGATCGACAAAGTACAGCTTTGCAGCTCCAGGACCTACTCCTGTATTGGCCGTCACAACCCTTTCTCGGAAGTCGAGATCGCTGATTTCCCGGCTCCAGGCGGACCAGCTGGAATCATGTTTGTAGCGTCGAAACTTGGCCCCTGTTGCCAAAAACCCAGACAGGGTGAACGTCGCCTCCTGCATAGACCGTACAGCACCACGATCCCAGGTCTCAACCAGCCAGCCATGAATGGTGACGTTGGTTTTGTACGGCCAGTCCACGCCCCCGCCGTCGGTGGACTCAAAGAAACAGACGGTGCCCGCTGGGGCCGCGGACATAGGGATCGACTTGTCGTAGTACAGAACCGCACGGGGCACTACTTCCCGAGCCTGTGGCGCTTGGCCGCCACTTGCACCCTGCGGTACTTCGATATGCCCTGTAAAGATACCGCCCCCGCGCGGCATGAACGTGGCAGGCAAATCCCCAACGCCAGGCACCCACCTCAGAACATTGCCACCCCACCAGAACCAACGATTGTTGAGATTGGGATCGGTGCCGACGTTGATATACATCGCGCCTAACTTGATGGCCCCGCCCTGGTTGTCCGTGGTGGGCGGGACTGTTTTTGGACCGAGCATGTACTGGTCAACAGCCTGCGCGCTGGAGGCCGCAGATGCCGCAGCGCTCTGCGCCTGATTCTTGGCCGTCTCTGCCGACGAGGCTGCAGCCTGCGCAATCGCTTTCGCCGCCTCGGCCGCTGCAGCGGAATTTGCCGCCTGATTGCGATAGCCCATCGCCGCGTCGGCCTGCTCCCGCGCAGCGATGGCGCAGGTTCGGCAGGCCACGGCCACCTCTCGCATGCGCGATACGGCGGGCGGCACGCTGGTGGCGTAGTTGTAAGCCTCCTGATTGAAATTCGCGCTGCCGAGCGCGGGATACTGCGAGATGGGCAGCAGGTCTGGGATGTTGACGATGTCGGTCATACGTTGCCTTTGATTTGCAGGTCCACCTGGGCCGAAGTCCAATCGGTTGAGCGCACGGTGCCGGTGACCTTGCCCACGGTGGCCAGGTGCCCGTAGCGCGGCAGGTCGCTGACCTCGATGGCCACGGCCTTGCCCAGGATCTGGTCCAGCAGCGTCTTGGCTGCAGGCGCCTGCACCGCGTCGATGACGCAGCTCAGATTGATGTTGGTGGCCAGCCTCCCCTGCACCTCGGTGTAGGTGCCGTCCTTGCGGTCATCGACATAGGAGTAGTCGCGCGTGCTGGCTTCGACGCCGTACTGCGCGCCGCCCATGCGCTCGCGGCCAGGCAGCAAAAGCTGCTTCCAATTGCCCACGCTGATAAAGCCCACGGCCGCCTCCACCCCGGCGTTGTTTCGCGCCACGGTGATGGTGATTTCCATGCCCGGGTGAATGGGCAGATCCTTGAGGACGAAATATGTGCCGCGTTGCAGGTCGCCGAAGAGGTATTCCCATTCACCGAACGCCTGCTCCCACAGCTGCGCATTGACGGGCGGCACCAAGTCCACTCCATCAGCCCGGACGGTGATAGTCAGCTTGTCGGCCTCCAGGCCGTACAGGGCCAGGCCGTTGACGAAACCAGGCCGCAGCACATAGGTCAGCGATGTGGCCCGGCGCGCTTTGGTGAACAGGTATTTGTCGAACGGCGCCATGCGGTTGGTGGGCGCGCCTTCGTCACGCTCCCAGAATGTGGCGGCATTGGGCGTGCCAGGCTCGTAGGTGTTGGCAGGCGCACCGGCCACGGCCTTGACGCATTCGTAGGTGTAGCCCTTCCACACGCGACGCAGGCCCACGGCAGCATCCGAGCCGCTGGCCCAGGCCACTTCTCCAACGATCGCATCGACCTCGGGAATGGTGGTTCCGGCCATGAACATTTCTGGCGTGATGGTCTTGGGAACAAGGATGTTCATGCGATTGCCTTCCCACGCATGGCATTGCCGCCGTTGGTGACACGGTCGAACTGCTCACCCAGCTCAGGCAATGGCGCCGTGTTGCGCGCAGTGGCCTCTGCAGGAGCACGCAGGCCCGCCACCTCGCCGCGCAGGGCGCTGACCTCGGCCAGCAGCGCGGCAATCAGCGCTGCGCTTTCGGAGCTGCCCTCGCTTCCGCGCATGGCTTGGCCGAGCTGCTTCTGGTTCCAGTAGCGGGCCGGCCCGGTGGCCTCGACTTCCCAGCCGCGCTCGCCCACCACACGCAGGCCGCCCGCGTGCATGCCGCCGCTGGCGAATGCGGGGAGCTTGATGCCGGTGATGCGCTCGACTTCGGCCCAGTCCCGGGCATACAGCCCCGACAGCGCTTCCATGTCGGACAGCGTTGCGCCAGCGCTTTGCATGGCGCGCATGAGCCCGGCCAGGTCGCCTGTGCCGTCATAGGCGTGGTATTTGTCGAACAGACCATCCAGCTTGTTGACCGTGCCCGGCTCAACCACGGGCTCATACCAGGTGCCGCCAGAACCATCGCTGCGAGGCCGCAAATACTTGGAATCCACGGTGTCCGGCTGCCCGCCGCCACCCGGGCCCCAGACGGCGCCACCATCGTTGGCTCCTGCGCCCGGCTTGGTGCCGGGCTTGGTCGAGCCGGCATCCTTGCCCAAGGTGGCCAGCAGCTTCTCGAAATAGCCTTGCACCGTGCCGGTGAGCATCGTGGTGCCGTTGACCAGTTCGTCGGCGCGCTTGGCCAGGGCATCCAGGCCTTCAATCTGCGACTGCAGGGCCTTGAGGGACCGTTCCTCGATGCTCAGCTGCGATTCCCCCAGATCGCCCAGCTCCGCAAACTTGCCCGCCCATACCAGGGCGTCACGGCGGCGCTCGAAGTCGGTGGCGTAGACACCGCCAGTCAGGCCTGAGCGCGTGGCCTGGATGGCCGAGCCCAGGTCGGCGAAGTCGGAGACCTTCCGGCCCGCACGCACCCCCTGCAAAGCCTCCTCTATGTAGACCATGCCGCGCGCAGCCATCCACTGCGTGGTGCTGTCCACGGTGCCATAGAGATCGGTGGCCGCACCCTTCAACTGCCCCACCGCCGCCGTGATGGCTGAGATGGATTCCTGCACGCTGCTAACGCGCTCCTGCAGCAGTTCGCGGTCACGGTTCACGGCGCGGCTGAACAGGTCGTATGCCGCCGACTGCGCCTCCTTGGCCGCCACCTGGGCGGCGCGTTCGTCCTCGATGGCCCAGATGCGTTCCTGCAGGGCACGGTTGCTGGGGTCCAGCGCAGCCAGCTCCCGGCGGCGCAATTCCGCAGTGTTGCCCTGCATCTCCAGCAGCTTGCGCTCCAGGTCGGTGCGCTGGTCCACGCGGGCGATCTCTTCGCGCAGCGCCTGGTTGTAGTCCCAGGCGGCGCGCTCGGCTTCGCTCATGCCCTCGGTGGCCAGCTTGCGCAGAGCCTCGCGGTACTTGTCGGTCTGGCCCGTGGCGCGCAGGTACTCGGCTTCCAGCTGCCGGCGGTCGCTCTTGAGCGTGTCCAGCACCTGGCCGGCAGCATCGGCCACGGCCCCGAATTCCTGGGCCAGCGGGATGAGCTTGGCCAGCAGCTCCACGTCGCCGGCCGCCATGGCGTCCTCGATGAGCTTGCGGAACTTGGCCTTTGCGTCCTGACCCATGCGGGGGTCGATGTCGATCTTGAGGTCGGCCAGCGCCTTGTCCACCGCCTTGGCCGCGTTCTCGATGCGCTCCCGCTCGCTATAGAAGCTGGTGTAGAACGCATCCATACCTGTGATCAGGTCCTGGATGCCGCCCGCGCTTTTGATGAGCTTGGCAATGGCTTCGTCGCCCAGCTTGCCGAAGTTGGTGATGTTGCGGGTCCAGCCCTCGATGGCGGCGCCGGTCAGCTCCACGGTCTGCAGGGCAGCGTTGAAGCTCTCCAGCGTGATCTCCTCGCCCATGTCATCGAAGACATTGCGCATCCAGCTTGGGATATCAGCCTTTTTCAGCTGCTCGATCAGCGATCCGCCCATGTCGGCAATGAACTGGGCATAGGCCTTGGTGGGGTCCGTGCCAAGCGCGCCATCGCGCTTGGTGTAGCTGCTCAGGACCTCGCCGGTCACCTTGTCGATCAGCTTGAAATAGCCGTAGGAATCCTCGTCGCCGTACTTGGGATTCGACGCAAAGCCCGCGACGATATCGATCTGCTTGGCGCTGTCACCGGCATAGCGCGAAAGACGTTTGTAGACATCGGACAGCGCATCGACGGTAGTGCCCAGTTGCTTCTCAAGATCCGCGTTATGGCGCTTGGTCAGATCGTCGTACCAGTCACCGCCCGCACGATCGAACAGCATCTCGGCGGCCTTGTCATTGCCCGCACCCGTTGTGCTGTAGGCCGCGCCAACGTGGTTAGCACCGCGCGAACCAAACAATCCTCCCTTGAGCAGCGAGAAAATGGCGATGGCACCCGCAATCCAGGGCATCGCAGCGCCAATGCCAGACATCAGCGAGCCAAAGCTGCTGCCGACACCGGCCCAGCTGCCATTGCCCGCGATCAGGGCGCCAAGGGCATCGCCGCCAGCCAGGCCCACGGCATTGGCACCAGCAAGGCTGGCAGCCGACGCACCAGGCATAAAGCCCCACATTGCCTGTGCACCTGCACCCAGCGTGCCGAGGTTGTTCAGCATGCCCATGCCAGCGCCGCCACTCTGGCCAGCCGCAGCAGGTGCGCCAAACAAACTGCCCAGGGCACCGCCAGCAATCTGGACTGTGGCCTGAATCAGCGGTTTGAAAATGAGCGTGCGCGCCAGATTCTTGAGGTACTGACCGAACGAGAGACCGCCCTGCATCAGTTGGTCGGCCAGGCTCTGGCCAATCTGGTCCACGCCCTTCTGCCACTCCGAGGTGCTGGCCTTTGCAGCCTCTGCAGAGGCTTCGCGCGAGGCCTTCACCGAGGTCAGGCCCAGACGCTCGCGCAGCAGCTCGATTTCCTGCTGGAGCAGCGCGTGCTCCATGGTCATGGTGCCGGTGAGCGCGGCCGAGCGCTCCATCTCGGCCAGCTGCTGCTCCTTGCTCAGGATGATGGCCATCTGCCGCTGCTCGATGACCACGCGCTGCTGCTCGGCGCTCAGGCCGATCAGCTCGATCTCGTCGCGCAGCGCCTGGTTGCTGGCCGTCAGTTCCTCGACCGTCTTGCCCTGGGTGGTCATCCACTCCTGGCGGTACTTGCGCTCCTCCTCGGCCAGCTTCAGGGCCTTCTGCCTGGCCTCGTTTTCCTTCTCCAGCGTCTTGAGGGTCTTGAGCTTGGCTTCGATGTTGGCGCGCTCTCCAGCATTGAGCCCCTTGAGCGAGCCCAGCAGATCCTGCGAATACTTGATGCGCAGCTTGTCGGCTTCGCCCAGCTTCTCCCCGCCGGAGATCTCCAGGCGCTGGGCCGCAATCTTTTCCTCGATGGAATCGACCAGGTTGCCATAGGCCGTGTGCAGCTGCTTGGCCGAGCTGGCACGGGCCTTGGCCGATTCGTCTTCCTTATAGTTTTCCTTGGCCAGCCTGCTGACAAGGTCCACATAGGTCGCCTCGGTGATGCGGCCGGCCTGGCGCAGCTCGTTGAGTTTTTGCAGCTGCGGCAGATAGTCCTTGTTGACGCCGTAGAGCTTCTGGCGGATCTCCAGCAGAGTCTGCTCGGCGTCCGCATCCTCCTGGGCCTTTTTCGCGGCGGTCTCTGCAGCGGTGGGCGGATTGATGGAGCCGCGCCCACCGCCCGCACCCTTGCTGCTGGCGTTGAGCATGTCCAGCTCGGCCCGCAGCTTGGCAATCTGGTCCTTGCGAGCCTCGATGGTCTTGGCGATGTTGTCCGCGCCAGCCGTGCGGCCACCCGCCACGGCGCGCGCCATGGCCGCCTCGGAACGCTCGTTCTCGACGCGCAAGGTGGCAATCGCGTCCTCGATGCCCGCAGCCGTCTTGGCGTACATGTTGACCGCCGCCACGCCGGCACCAGCCACCACGCCAACACCCAGCAACGCAAGCGTCACGGGATTCGCAGCCAGCACGGCGGCCAGCGTGACGATGGCCCCCTTGACCACGCCGATGGCCCCGCCCACGGCCACCAGGCCCGCCGCTGCGGCCGCGCCGCCAGCAGCACCCAGGAAGGTCATCACCACACCCTGGTGGTTCTCGACCATCTTGCCCAGCCCATCGATGGCGTCCGTGACCAGGCGCACGCCGCCGGCGGCCTTCTCGGAGAACCCCGTGCTCTCGTTGATCGTGCGGAACAGTTCGTCCCAGGAGTCACCCAGGGCAGCAATGGCGCCATCCAGGGTCTTGGCACGCTGCTCCATGGCGCCGCCGAAGGCGGTGTTGCCGATGTTCTCCAGGTAGTCGGTGATGTCCTTGGCCGAGTTCTTCACACGGGTCGTGACACCCTGGAAGGTGAACGCCACCATGTCGCCCTGCTTGGACGCCTTGATGCCGAATTCCTTCAGGCGCTCGAATTCGCCCGTGGATGCATCGGCCACAGCCTCGATCATCTGCATGAGGCTCTTGCCCATGCCGGCCGCCGTATTGCCAAAACTGGTGAGCTTGGCCTGGGTGGGATCGAGGCCCAAGGCCTTCATCTTCACGAAAGCCTCGGTGGCCTGGGCCAGCCCATAGGGCGTGTCCTTGGCAAAGGTCTTGATCCAGGCCATCTCCCGGCCAGCGGCCTGGGCGCTGCCCGTGACCGTGACCAGCGAGCTGTTGAGCACGTCGAATTCGCGCTGCACCGACACTAGCTTGCCGACGAACGCCGTAACGGACACGCCGGCAAACACGCCACCGAGCAACGTGCCCAGGCGCCCCAGCGAGCCGGCCATGCCATCGACCATACCCGTGACGGTGCGCTTGGACTTCTCGACCTCGGCCTGCAGCTGTGAGCTGTCGCCCGTAATCAGGAACCGCAGGTAGTCGATGTTGCTGGAGCCGATCATGCAGCCCCCTGCAGATCACTTCGGCGCGCGTCGGAACGAGCGCAGCATGTCGCCCAGGCCGCTGGACACGCGCTCGCGCCGCTGCTCGGCCTGCTCAGGTGACTCATCAACACTGCCTGGCCGTGGGGCGCCAGGGTCCTTTGCTGCGTCAACGGCGTCCATGCAAATGCGGGAAAGTGCACACAGCGTTTTGCCCTCCCACGGGCTGAGCCGCACGCCGTGGATGGACTGCCAAGCCACCAACTGTTCATAGCCAATGGGCATGCTGCCCATGGCCGATTTGATGAAGGGACCCAGGTCGAAGAACACTTCGAGGAGATAGCCGGCCGGGCCAGGGTCGGGCAAGTCAGGCTCACGGCCTTCTGCCTCGAATTCCTCGATGCGTGTGATCCTGGGTTCATCATCTTGCTGCTGGGTCTTTTTTCCGTTCTTGAGCTTGAGCGGGGCGTTGAGCCACGCCCATGTGCGCACGTAGAGGCTCAGTCCTTCGGCGCACTCTTGGAAAAATTTGCCCAGTCCGCCGCAAAGGCGTTGACCTGGTCAGCCACCCAGCCGGCAGCAGGGTCCGCGTACAGTGCCTGCATCCCCTCGCGCACGGGACGGCCTTCCAGGTCCAGGCCTTCGACCGAGTGCGTGATGTCGGCCAGCAGCGCTGCCGTGTCGGCAGTGCGCTCTTCGGGGGTGCGCTCTTCCAGCGCGCGGCGGTTCTTCTTGACCAGCGCCATGACACGGCGCTGAGCGCCCAGCTGGGCCTTGCGGTAGGGCTCTGAACCGGGGCCGTACACATGGATCAGCACGGGCTGCTCCACAGCCCCAGCGCCTTTGGTGGGGTCCTTGAAGTACAGGGGTTCGCCGGCGGCGTCCTTCAGATGCAGGGCAGCGGTGTCGGCAACGCGAAGTTGGGAAAGCTTGAGCATGGTGGTGGCAATGAAAGAAAGACAGAGGGGCATGCCACCCGGCCGCAGCCGGGCATGGCAGCGGCGAATTACTCGGGGATGAAGCTGGCCTGCACCGCTACGTTGGCGAGCACGTTGGCATCGGAGCGCGGGTTTTCCGTGCTGTCGTCACTCCACTTCTCGAAGTCGAAGCCGGCGGCGGCCTGCGCGAACACAGGCTTGCCCGTGGCGCCCTGCAGCACGGTCTGGCTTGCGACGCCCACAATGGAGCCATTGGCGCCGGCCGTGTAGGCCAGGGTGAACGAGATGGCGGGGACTTCGATGATGTCGTTGTCGATTTCCAGCTGTGCCGTATGCGCCGTGATGGAATCGACGCCGCCCACGTTGAGCTTGAAGCTCATGCACTGCGCCGTGAAATAGTGGCTCGAACCGTCCTGCAGGCGGATGCAGTAGCTGTAGCTGTCGTCGGACACAGATGCAGCCTTGAGCAGCACCTGGCCTTCGTCGTTCATGTCGCGGGCCATGGGCACGGACAGGCTGCCATCGTTGAAGCTGCCTTTGCGCTTGACGATGCGGCGGGTTGCCAGGGGCGAATGCGTGGCCTGGTTGTATTCCCGGCCCAGTTCGGCCAAGTCGGTGATCTCAGCGATCTCTTTGAAGGCCAGGGCCTGGAAGCCGGCCGCATCGTAGGATGCTGGCCGGGCGGCGCAGATCAGCAGCTTGCTGCCGGCCGAGGTACGAACGTTTTGGACTGCCATGGTCGTTTCCTTTCAGGGATGGGAAGCCGGGCCGCGCGGAGCGCCCTCGGCGGTGAGGTATCGGCACAGCCACATGCCGCGCACGATGTAGATGGGCTGGGTAGCGGCGTCGTCCCACTGGCCACGGATGCCGCGCAGGCGCGGTGGCGCGATCAGCAGGCCGGCCAGCACGCCGCCAGCAGCGGGCCCCATGCGCTCCTCGATCTGCGCATGCAGCTCCATGGCCTGCTCGCGTGCCTGGTCTCCCGTGGCGATGCTGGTGACATCGACCAGAAATTCCCGGTGCAGCGTGGCCAGGCCACCGCGCCCGCCCGAGAGGGGTTCGATGCCTTCGTCTGCCGCGCTGATATCAATGGCTGGCAGGGCACTTACCGGGTATGCGTTGCGACCTTCGACGCGGACGCTGTCTCCAGCCAGGGTGGCCGCGAGCACAAGATCCACCCGCCAGGCGGTCAGGATCTGCTGTTGCATGTGCTGCGCCATGTCAGGCCACCTCCAGCTGCAGCAGCAGCCAGCCGGACTCGTCGGGCTGGGGCGGCTCGGCGATCCGGTAGGTGATCTGGTCAATCTCGATGGACTCGTCCTGGGCGATGCCAGGCACCATGACAGCGGGCAGCCGGCAGGCCAGGACGTAGGCACCCACCATCCCCAAGGCCTCGCGCGGGCCGCGCCGCAGGATGACGCCGAAGGGCTCACCGCCCTGCCAGACAGCCACCGCATTGGCGTGGTGCCGCTGCTGGGCCGAGCGCACGCGCCCTGCCCGCTCGGCACCTGGGATGAGGAGGGATGTCATGCCAGTGCCCGCTCCGCTCAGCCCGCGACCGTGCCGATGACGCCGGGCAGGCAGACGGCGCCCTGCGTGGACGCGCTGTCGGCCGCCTCGAAGGCGAACGCCGCCCCCGTCACGTCGCCGGCCGTGGCCGCGCCGCCAACTGCGAATGCGCCGGTTTCGACATCCCAGCGCAGGGGCTGGCCCTGCGTCCACGCGGTGCCTGCCGCCTTGGGCAGGACAAAGACGCCCACGCGCTCGGCGTTGTAGGGCTCGCCAACCTGGGCCGGGCCATTGGCCACGGCGAGAATAGCGCCGATGGCCACGGGCTGGCCTGCAGCCACTGCGGCGGCAGCTGCCAGGACCTCGATGACGTGGCCGCGCTGTTGGTAGTTTTTCATGGGTTGCACTCCTGAAAGCGTGTGTGTGGATGGCGGCGCGCTCAGGCGCCGTTGCTCTTGGCCAGGCCGTGCCAGTCCAGGCTTTTGGCAGCAAAGTCCAGGCTGGCGCGCAGCTTCACGCCGTCCACGTCTTCGCTGGAGAAGGTCTCGGTGCGCAGGCCCTCGTAGCCGTCCACGTAGGCGTACTCGACGGTGTCGATCTGGCCGGCGCGGGCCGCCAGGTAGAACGCAGTGGTGGACACGTCATCCAGCAGCGGCTCCACGATGGGCTCCAGCGCCGTGCGGCCGCCCGTGCGGAACTCGTTGATGTCGCCGGACTTGGTGGGCTGGTAGTTGGGGCTGGTGAACTGGTAGGCCAGGGTTTCCAGGTCGGAGGGGACGAGCAGGTAGGCTGGAGCGATGTTCAGCGCCTCCTCGTCCCGGCCCTTTTGCTTGCGCATCAGCGTGCGCAGGCTGGAAAGTGCTTCCAGCGAGAACTTGGAGCCTGCGCCGGTCAGCAGATTCTTGTGCTCGGCACCGAACAGTGGTTCCCCATCCGACATGACCGGGTTCCCCAGGATCTGTGCATAGACCAGACGGTTTTCGAGGCTCCGCGCTGCGGCGGCAAACTTGGTCCCTGTGCGCGTCAGCGAGTCCAAATCGTCATTGACGATCATCTGGCGGGTGATGGCCAGCGAGCGGCCGAACGTGAAGGCGCGGTAGCCCGTGACATCCTCGGAAAGGCTGCCGTAGGTGTACTCGCCGTGCTCGTTGAGCTTCTTGAGTTCGACATCACCACCCACGCCGATGGCCTGGCGGATGCGGAAGTCGGGCAGGTTGGAGGCACGACGCGCCCACAGCTGGTAGGTGCTGGGCGCCTCGTCATAGGCAGCACGCAGTACGCGCTGGCCCACGCCACCGAGCAGCGCAGGGAAGTCGCCCGTGCCCAGCATGCCGGAGCGCACGCGCAGCGCCACGTTGACGATCTCGGCGCGACTCATGCCGCGTGTCTTCTGGCCCAGGCCTTCGGCCACCTCGCGCGCCATCTCCACCAGCGACAGCGAGCGGTACTGGCGGCCGTTGTCGTCCAGCTGCGCGCCAGGGTCCAGGCGGTGCATGAGCGCGTTTTCGATCCCGCGCATGCGGGTTTCGTGCTCGTCGCCCACGGTGCGGATGGTGGTTGTGGGTCCGCTGGCGTTGGCCTGGCTGCGCTGGTCCAGCGCCGTCAGCACGGCGGCGCGAGCCTGGTCCATGGTGGACTGGTTGCGCAGCAGTTCGGTCTGCAAATCGGCCAGGTTGTGGCGCTGGCACAGCGCAACGATGTCGGCGGCGCGCTGGCCGTCGAAGGCACCAGCAGGCGCGGGCTGCGGCGCGCCCTCGGTCTGGCGATTCTGCGGAACCTGCGACACGTTGGCGGGCGCTGTGCCGGGATTGGTGTTGGCGGTCTGGCCGCCTTCACCGGCTTGGTTTGCTTGGGGCATACGTTGGTGCTCCTGGGTGGTAGGTTGGGCGGCTGCCCGTTGGAAGAACTCGCACGGCATGCCGCCCTGGGGCGCTGCACCGGACGGGGCCTGGGAAGTGGGTGCGCTGCGCGTGCCGGCGTTGGGGTCGGCAGGCACAGTGACGAAAGAGATTTCCTGCGGGGTCCAGGCGACGGCGCGGTAGAGATCGACGTTGATGCCGTCCGTGCGGTCCTGGGCGCGGGTGATTTCGTAGCGCTGGACGCTGTAGCCAAAGCTGATGGCGCGGATGATCCCGGCGCGGATGTCGGCCACGATGCCGGCCAGCTCGGGACGCTGGCTCAGCCGGATCACGGCCCGGCCTTCACCACCTTCGATCCAGCCGCGCTCGGCAATGCCGAGGATGGCAGCCACGCCGCCATAGGCGCGGTGACCGTCCAGCACCTGGACAGTGCCGGCGTCAAAACGGGCCATGTCCACGGCCTCGGGAGTGATCTGCAGGTCCTCGTCGTAGGGACGATCGTTCCACCAGTCGTAGCGGCGCACCATGGCGCCCGTGGTCCAGACCACCTCGACCGTGCTGTCGGCCTCGTTGTAGGTGTCGGGGACCAGGCTTGCGGCGCGCGTCTGCACCGGCAAATCGTGGACCTGGGGCGCGGAAGATTGGGCGTTGGCTTGTGGCATGGCGCTCAGTTTTCCGGTTTGACTGTCTCAAATCCCGGAAAACTGAGACGATTTCACTTCTGCCCCTGCCCCTCCATCTGGGCCACCAGATCGATGGGGTTCTGCGCACCCCACAGCGCGGCCAGCAGCGGCAGGATGCCGCGTTCACGCAGACGCACTAAGTCGCTCTCCAGCTCCGTGAAAACGTCCTCTGGGTCATAGCCACGGCGCCGGATCACTTCGCTGATGCTCTGCATGCCGCCCTTGACGGCGCTCAGGTCGCTGGCCACGTCCTGCACGGGGTTCGGGCTGGCCCAGCGGGGCGTGCTCCAGTCCGGCGCCTGCACATTGGCCGGCACCGTGGCCACCAGATCCACCGCCGCCACGAACCACCGCGCAATGGGCGCGCACAGGCGCGGCACGGTGACGCGCCACTGCTCGGATTCGACCTCGGCCCGGAACTGGTTCATGGACATGCGTGAGGTTGAGAAATTGACCTCGGTCAGATCGCCGGTCATCAGCTCGTAGGGGCAGCGGTAGCCTGCGGCCACCTCCTTCCACCCTCCCTTCATGTAGTCGCCAAAGCCCGGGACGGCCTTCGGCTCGATGAAGGTGGGATTGGTCATGCCCGGCGGCAGGCCCACGATGCCGCCGCCAGCGAGGTCGCCCAGATCCATCAGGCCGGGCTTTTGCCCCCCGGCCTCCTCGGGCAGCGGCGGCGGCATGCCTCCGGCCCCTTCCATCTCGGCCAGCACCCCCATGCGCGATTCGAGCTGCTTGCGCTGCAGCTCAGAGTCACCGTATGTATGCAGGTCGCGCACCTTGGCAATGATGGGCGCCAGGCGCGTGATGCCGTCCTGCTGGCCGGCGCGCTCGGGATCAAAGAAGTGAATGATTTCTTCGGCCGGCACGCGCTGGCTGGTGCCGCTGCGCCCCACAGTCCACATGCCGGCATCGCCCGGGTGGCGGTCGAACAGGTAGTAGGCCAAGCGCTGCCCGCGCTTGTCGTACTCAATGCCCCGGATGATCTCGCGCCCGCCGGCAAGAACGCCGTTGCGCTCCACGTCCAAGAAATCGATCTCCAGCAGCTGCAGCTTGAGCGGCACCGTGGAGCCCATGCGCTGGATGTGCTTGCGGATGAGCACGGCGCCGTCCACGTCGCGCGTGCGCTCGGCCTTGTACTGCAGGCCGTAGAAGTCCAGCAGACCGTCATAGTCGGCATGGGGCACCCATTCGCGCCAGCGTTTGGCCAGGCCATCGTCGGCCCACACCGGCACGATGCCCTGGCCCACGCGCATGGCGAGCACGGCATTGACGGCGCGCACGATGTTCGGCACGTTCTGCGCGAGTGAGCGCGCACGCATGCGCAGCTCGCGCGCATCGGCGGCGTGGTCTGCCGTGGGGCTGGCCCCGGAGCGCTTGACGCGCCAGCCATCGGCGCGGCTGGCACCCTCGTAGGCGCGCACCAGCATTTCCCGGGCGACCTGGCGGCGCACGCCCTGCGCGGGCGAGAAATAGCCGACAACACGGTCAACCAGCGTGGGGGTGGCCCTGCGGGCTACGGTACGGCGCTGCATGATCAACGGTCCCGCAGGCCGGCGAAGCGAAACCGTGCCACCAGGGCGCGCGGCTGGCCGGTACCGGCCACGGCTGAGATCTGCGTCTGCAGATCCCGGCGCGCGCCCATCATCTCGTCCAGGCTGCGATAGGTGACCGAGGCGCCATCCTCGGTCGTGATGGTGCGCTCACCACTGTGGATGGCGGCATTGAGGCGCGCGAGGCGCATCTGAAGGTCTTGGAGCGTGCTCATATGCCGCACGCTACCTTGGCAACTGTCTCATTTCCCGGAAACCTGAGACGGTTTCAGCCGACTCGATTCTAGGTACCGGTACACCGTGGCCCGACTGATGCCCAGCGTGCGCGCCACAGCCTTGGCATTGCGCCCGTTCCACAGCCGCAGCACCTGCCGGCGTTCCTCTGCCTTGCCCACGGAAGACCGGGCGGGAATGTAGGCATCCTGGCCGGCGAACTCGCTGCGCAGCTGCTGCTGGACACGCTCAACAATGGCGGGGCTGCCACGCAGCTCGGGCAACAGTTCGACCAGATAGTCGAACATGCGGTCCACGAGATCTGGTGCGAAATCCGCTTCTGGCGTGGCGGGCGACTTGGCCGCGTCCGGTTGCATGAGGGGCAGAGTGGTGTTGGTTTTGGAGGTCATGAGGGCTACCAGGAACGGGAAAAACCGCCGTTTCGGCGAATGGGAGCTGCACGGCGCGGCGCTGGGTCCGGAGCACGGGCAGGGGATGAGGTAGGAGCAGGCGACGGTGCTGAAGCGGTGGCAGTCGCAGCGGCCGGAAGTGCGCCAGCGGGTGGCAGTTCAGGCGGGCTGAAGAGGTCGCGGGCTGGCTGCACCATCTGCTCGACCTGCGACCAGCGCGCATCGGTGTACTTGTGCAGGCCCTGGGCCATGGCCGCGTGGATGGCGTAGTTGCGGCAGTCCAGGTCCTCATTGCGCTGGCGGCGCTTGACCCAGCGGTAGGCCTCGCGGCCCTGGACCTTGGCCAGGATGCGCTGCTCTGCGGTCAGCTGCTCGAAGAACTCGCGCGGCAGGTCCTCACTGAAGTGCACGCACCCCGGGCCTGCGTCGGTGATGGCCAACTGGCCCAGCAGCAGATCCTTGGCGTTGTCCACGCCCACCAGCCAGAGCTTGATGCCCTGCTTGATCTTCTGGCCGCGCCAGTCCAGGTCTTGCATGCTGGCCGGCCCCACGATGGGCCGGTTGTCGTTGTTGTCGCCCTTGATGGCGCGCAGGTTGGGCAGCATGTGCTGGTGCGTGCGGACATAGTTATAGACGGCCTGCGTCTGGTCGGACGAGTCAATGCTGATAGCGCTCAGGCCCAGGCTGCCACCGTGCCAGGCCTGGCGGTAGCGGCGCTGCAGGTAAGCGGTCACGGGCGCCCAGTCGCCTTCGCTGGAAGGATTGCCCTCGATGATGTGGCGGTCCACGATCCAGCTTTCCATACCACGGCCCCATGCCCAGACGTTGATCTGCCACCAGGTGCGCTGCACGTCCACGCCAGCCGCCAGCACCAGGCCACCCACGGGCACCGTGCCCAGGGCGTAGGGCTCGGCGCGGGCCTGCAGCACATGGTCGTCGGTGCCCTCCCCCTTCAGTTCCCAGGCCTGCCCCAGCGTCTCGTTGGTGAACGAGGTCATGGGGCCAGCATCGCCCTCCTGCAGGGCGCGGTGGGCCTTCTCGAACTCGTCCACGATGGACGCCCAGGTGCGCTGCGGGCTGTAGGCAGCCCAGATGTGCACGCCCAGCGTGCGCGGGGGCCTGCATGGCGTGCCATCGGCAGCGCGCCAGATGCGGTCGGCGCCGAAGCGACGGCCAGAACGCCGGCACACCCAGGCGCCCGTCAGCGGCCAGCCACCGGGCAGGTACTCGGCCTGGCTGATGGACTCGCGGCAGTGGGGGCACATGTGGCGCACGGTCTGGGGCTTGCCGGCCACCCATTTGAAGCCGTGCATGGCTTCCTTGCCGCCCCAGGTCAGCGGGTGCTCGGCCTCGCAGCGCGGGCACTCGATCAGGTAATCGACCTCGTCCTCGGAATCCTCGCAAGCGCGGCTGACGTGGCACAGGCCCTTGATGCCGGGCGTGCTCCCGCCGATGAACTTGGGGTATGGAGCGCCTTCCAGCCGACCCTTGGCCAGGGTGCCGGGCGAGCCCGCGGACTTGTCCTTGCTGCCCCCGATGGTCTGGTCGAATGCCGTCCATTCGTCCAGGATGGCCACGGCCACCGTGATCCGGCGGTAGGCCCGCGCAGCCTTGCCGCCCAGCAGGTGCAGCACGCTGTCGCGGAAAGGCTTGTACTTGATGGTCTCTTCGACCCGGCTGCCCAGCTTGCGTGCCGCGATCACCGAGGGCACGCCGTCCTTGCTGTCCAGCAGGGGCTCGATCTCGGTCTTGACGAAGCTGTCACGGTCGTCGTCCGTGGGCTGCCACAGCGCCTGCTTTCGGCGGCGGTGCGCGATGTTGTAGCAGACGAAGGCGGTGATCATCTTCGAGTAGCCGACGCGCTTGGACTTCTTGACGGCCAGTTCCTCGATCCGGTCGTCGCTCATGAAGTCCAGAATGCCCACCTGGAACGGCCAGGCCACCCAACCGCCCTTCTGGTGGCTGGATTCGCCGGCCAGCAGGAAGTGGTCGGCTGCCCATTCGGACAGTGTTTGCGGCGCGTCGGCCCGCAGGCTGGACAGGCCCAGCTGCGCGGCGGCCTGGATGGCGGAAATCGCCTCTCTCGACAGGGGCGCGCTCAAAATGCAGCCTCCTCGTCCAGCTCATCCTCGTCGGGCGCCTCGGCCATGGCCGCCACGCGCTCGCCGATCAGCTTGGATGTGACGCGAATCCACTCGTTTCGCGCATCGGCGAGCACGCGCAGCACCGTGACGCGGGCATCTTCGGGTAGATCCGGGCAGGCCTTGCGCAGCTGGCCCTCGATCTGGTCCATACGGTCCACCACGGCCGAGCTGGCCAGGCCCAGCACGTCCGCCAGGGCGCCGATGGGCGCGAATTCGCCACGGGCGACGGCGTTTTTCAGGTCCTGGGCCTCGCGCTGCGAGCGCGCCAGCGCCGCACGTTCCTGGACTAGGTCCAGCCCGCCCAAACCGGCCGAGGCACGGCCCGCCGCCTGGTCGCGCAGGCGCTCGCAGTAGCCCAGCAGCCATTCGTGGCCCGTATCGCCACGGACGATCACGCCTTCGCTCACCAGCTGGCTCACGCGGGCCTCGCTGACACCGACCAAAGCCGCAAATTCTGCTTGCGAAATAGGAGCATCAAAGTAAGGCAGGACCTTCACTTAACCCCCTTAGGAAGGTTGCGCAACAGTCCGCACACGCGGCTCGAATTACCCGCTTCCAAGGGGGCCAAAAAGGACCCGCGATCCTGCCTATTTTTTGAGCACATCGAGAGGGGCGCCGCCGCGCCGATGAGGGTGCGCACCGTCATGCCGACACCCCCTGACGCTCGGCCAGCAGCGCATGCACTGCCGCCTCGTAATCCGCGAACGCTCTCCGCAGGCCCTGCCCCGCTCGCGCATCGCACCAGTCGTCGTAGCCCGGCATGCCCAGGCTGGCCGCCATGCCTTCGACGCCGCTGCGCGTGTCTGCCCAGTTGTCGGGCTGCTGCCCCTCGCCAGCCGCAGATGCCAGCATTACCACGTCCTTCCAACGCTGCTCACGCACCCAGCGCAGCAGGCTGGGGCAGGCCTTGCCATCCTTCGCCGCCAGCAGTCCACGCTGCTGCTCAGCGGCAGCCAGCAGCTCCTCGGCCGTCACGTCGCCACGGGCGATGGCATCGGCCACGGCGTCGGCCACGTCCACCAACCGGGTGCGCCGATGCTCCGGGAAGCTGCCTGCAAGCGCAGTGGCGATAGCCAATCCACCGTTCGCCCCCCCTGCAGGGGGGTTGGGGGGTATGTATTGGTTTTGGTTCTGGTTCTGGTTACCCGTGCCATCTCCGTGACAAGCCGTGTCACTGACCGTGACATCAGCGTGACGCGGCGTGACACCAGCCGTATCGGCAGCCAACAAATCCATGCCATTGAGCGTGACACTGGTGTCTGTCACTACGATTCCATGCTGACGGCATAGCGCCATCAACTCGGCCATCTGCATCTTCAAGTTGGGCACGATGCCCAGTGAACGAAGAGCAGAAAAGATAGCACTGCGCCTAGCCCTGCTGCGCTTCTGCCGCAGATGCTCATTGCTCTTGACCTCGTTGCGCCCCTCCTGCTGCTGGCGGAACTGGGCCACGATCTGCTCGCATTCGTCGTTCTGATATCGGCCATCGGGCAGCAGCGTGAAGAACTCGGCCAGCACGAACTGCAGGGCATCGATCTCTTCCGGCGACCGGCACAGCAGGCGACGCGCCAGCAGATCGAAGCTGGAGCCGTCCAACGCTGCCTCGGTGTCACAGTACATGTCACGCATGTCACGGTAGATGGCACGCTCCAGCCGTGACAAGTGCCGTGTCGCGGTGTTGAAGTCGCCGATGTGGTGGGGATAGTGATTCATGCCTGCTCAACCTTCGATATCAATTCAGTCCGTCAACGTCGCCTGCTGCAGGCGGCAGCGCACAGGCTTGACCAGGCGATGCGGCGGCAGGGAGCAGGCCCGCGCCGCCACCTCTTCCACGCGCTTGGCCGCCACCAGCGCATTGACCGTGCTGGCCACGCTGGAGATCTCCAGCCATTCGCCCGTGCATTCGTTGTGGAAGTCCCGCAGCTCGCGCCGGCTCAGGGCAGGCTGCCCCCGGCGGTGGGCCTCGGCCAGGCTGCTGTACAGCCTCTCGTTGAGGCGCACCCGCGTGGCATTGCCAATGGCGGAGAACGAATCCGCCTTGGTGTCATGCGAGGTCACCTGATGGGTGGTGTGTTGCATGTCTATCTCTCCTGATATCAGCCGGGCCGTCAGCCCTGACTGGCTTTCTTGAATGCGTCGTAGACGCGGCCACGGACCCAGCGGGGAATCAGCTCATCAATGCCCGAGCGCTTGCGCACCCCGTCCAGGCTGATGCGGGGCTTGTAGTTGCCGCTGCGCACGAACATCAGCACCGCGCGCACGTCAGCGCCGCCCGTACCCGAAATGGCCCAGATGCCTGGGCCCAAGTTGGATACGCGTTGGTCGTACTCGCCGCGCGCCGTGGTCCGGGCGCCGCCGCGCAGGGGGCCATATGCGACGATGAACCGGATGCCTTTCACAGGCCCCATGAACCGAACGCCCTTGCCACCGCGCTGGTGCAGAGCGTTCTTGCGGCCCTGGGACATATTTGCCCTGTAACCCTGCTCGCCAAACGCTTGGAAATACGCGATAAGTTGGACCAGCACCGAGCCTTTGAGATTGCCGCGCCCATCATCAGTACCCGGATACGGCCCGCCGTACCTGTCGGCTGGAATTGCAGTCTGATATCCGTTGGGAAGAATCCCGGCGCGCCGCAGAGCCACCTCACTTCGCTTGTCACGGCGCCGGCCCCCTTCCTCCTGAGCGGCGAGGATCTGCTGCGGGTCCACACCCTTGCCACCCATGTAGGTAGGCGCCACCAGGGCATTGAGATCGCCAGCCGTGGCCTTCTTAACCACCTGCACGGACTGCAGCACATAGCCCGTGGGCCGGTCGAAAACGCTCTGCATTTCAGAGCGCATTGAATTCTTGACGCGGCCCGCACCCATATTGATGGCCTCGGCCGTGGCCAGAGCAATCTGCCCGCCATCCAGGCCGGCCAGGGCACGCTTGTACCGATCACCGCCCTCAGGCTTGATATCAATACGCATTGCCACCTCCAGGGGTGTCGGCCAGGCGCTGCTGTGCCGAGCGGGCCAGGTACTGCGCCATGACGGTGAGTTCCTGCACCTGGCGGTCAAGCCGCCGCACCGCATTGCGCGAGGGCTGGCGGTGCGCATCAGCTGCAGCGCGCGTGACCTCGGCCACGGCGGACTGGAAATGCATGAAGGCCTCCACCGGGTCACCCTCTGCCTGGTCTGGCAAGGCGCGCCGGCACTCGTACCCCAGCTGGCTGGCCATGGCATGAAGCACCGCCGCATTGCCCGTGACCACTTGCAGCTGCACAGCCTCGCGCAGGGTCAGGTGGTGCGTTTCGTTGTTGGTGTTGAGCTTGTGCTGCAGCGTGCCGGCGTTGATGCCCATTCGCACGGCCAGTGCCTTGACACCGCCCTGGCTGGTCTGCGCCGTCAGGTAGGCCGCGTCCAGCACATCCATGCCGGCGGCAATGTCGGCTTGGGGGTCGGATTCGACATAGCCAGGGGCGATGCCAACTGAGAAAGTTGCACTCATCAGCACAACCCCTTGCGAGCCATCGACATGACCCACAGCACAACACCCGCAACGCCCACAGCAGACAACATCGGCAGCCCCCAATGGGCGCAGGCCCTGGAGCTGTTCCTGGGCCAGATGATCGAAGTCCTGGAGGGCGAAGGACGAGCGGGTTTCAGCGCGGGCGCGCTGGCCCGCTGGAGCGAACTGTGCTGCCAGCGGATGCAGGAAACTGGGAGCGCAGCGCCGGAGGTGATTGCACAGCTGCGCTCCATGACTTCCCGGGTGGTGACATGAATATGGGTCATGACACGCCGGTTAGCCATGAATTGCCACCTCGCTCGCATTTGCAAGCTCTGGCCAATGGCTTTGCCAATCGTCAGGGCGCAGATCCCGGCGGCTAACAGCACCCTCTGTCGCAACTTCAATCGCCGTACAGCGATGCAGAGGCACCGAACGAGCCCCACCAAGCCAGTCAGAAAGGTCGGAAGCGTGGGCACCGATTGCCCGAGCCAGCCGCGCCTTGCTGCCGCGGCCCTGCGAATGGAGATAGTCCGATAGCTTCATAGGCAAATTTTAGCCTGAAGCTAATCATTTCCGCTAGCCCCCTGCACATTGCCGATGTTAGCCATCCGCTAAATACTAGCCCTATGCAACCAGTTGAAGCCACCCGCCGGCAAAAGCTCAGCATCCTCATCAAAGAAGCAGGAAGCCAAGCGAACCTCTCCGAAATCATTGGCAAAGCTCCGGCACAGATCAGCCAATGGCTCAACGCCTCGATCAACTCCAAGACCGGCAAACCGCGCGTGATGAGCAACGCCACAGCACGAGAGCTGGAAATCCTCACCAAGAAACCACAGGGCTGGATGGATCAGCCCCTCACATCCGAAGAAGTTAGCCGAGACGAAAAGCCAAACACGTCCCCAGCCGAGCCCGAAGTACAGCGCATTCCACTGATCTCATACATACAGGCCGGCCGATGGCGCGAGACGTGCAATGCCTTTCCGCCCGGTGACGCTGAGGAATGGCTTTTTTCCGACCGAAAACACTCCAAGGAAACGTTTGCACTAACCCTCAAGGGCAACTCCATGGAGCCTGACTTCAAGGAAGGCGACTGTGTTGTCATCGACCCTGCCGTCAGCCCCAAGCCTGGCTCTTACGTGGCCGCCCGCAACGGTGGCGAAGGCGCAACGTTCAAAAAGTACCGCCTACGATCCGTTGATCTGCTGGGCAACGAGATCTTTGAGCTGGTACCGCTCAATGATGACTACCCAATCATGCGCTCCGACGAAACCTCAATCACCATCATTGGCACCATGGTGGAACACCGCCGCTACTTCCGATAGCCATGGAAATTTATTTAGCCACAGGCTATTGACCTGATTATTAGCCTGGGGCTAAGATCCGCCTACCGAGGATTACTCGGCGGGCACCATGGCATCGACCGGGCAAGCCCCGACCCTTAACAAGAGAGTGGTGACAGCTGCGCGCTTGCTACCATCCCCCTACGGAACCAGAAGAGGGGGACAGATGGCTTTGATCAAGTGCGCGGAATGCAGCAAGGAAATCAGCGACAAGGCCGCCGCCTGCCCAGGCTGCGGTGCTCCAGTGACCCCGCCAAGCAGCAGCAGCAGCAGCAGCAGCAGCAGCAGCAGCCCGCCCGAGCGCAATAACGAGGGGGCCTATGCCAACATCTGGCCCGACATGGAGAGATCCAGCTCAGCAAAAGGCAAGGGCCTACTTGGACTGGCCGGAGCAGTTGCAGCGGCCTTCGTGGCCTATTCGTGCGTGTCAGCTGGCAGCGATGCCAACGGCCCCATGAAAGAGACGAAGGCCCTGGCCCTTTGCCGGGAGGCCATACGCACGTTCGCCAAAGACCCGAGCAATGCCAAGGTGCCCTCAGCCGGCGCCACCACCTACGGTGAAACGCACCTCTTCACCTGGGCCATCGGCAAAAACGAAGTCCGCTTGCGCAACGGCTTCGGCATGGAAGTTCCTGCCAGTGTTTCCTGCTCCGTGAACTTCATGACTCGGAAGGTCACTTCGCTGACCATCAACGGCGAACGGGTTTTCGGCAGCTGACACGTCACCACTCTCGCCCTGCGAAATAAACAAGACCAGCACCCCACGCTGTGAAGCATGGGGCTGCCTTCGGAGCCCTGCTTTCGCCCAGGCCGGCAGGCGCCCACTCCAATCACTGGAGCTGCGGCGCGAAGACCTGAAAACCCCCTTGCGGCCCAGCGTGGCCGATTTCACTGAGCGCGTGACTACGACCGCCAGGGGATGACCTCGTCTATCGAGGCGCCCACACACCGCAGCCATGGCGGGTAATGGCTGAAGCACTGCCGGCTGTCGGGCTGACCGCCAGCAGCGCGCCCGCCCTGCGCAACGCAGGGCAAACCCAAGCGTCTTGGGTTGCAAGGCGCTTCGGTTTGAGCCGCGCCATCCGCCTTCTGGGTACTTCGCTTTTGGATGGCATATGCGGCCTTCTTTTTTCGCCGGGCCTGGGCTTCTCACTTCGCAACCACCAGCCATCTCGCCCACGCAGCCGCCACGCGGCACCGGCCCTTTTCTTCGCCTCGCCCACCACTGGAGATCTGCCATGGCAACTGCAGCCGTATCGCGCCGCCCATTTCGCAAACCGAAACCCGAGCACCTGTGCATGGTCTATCCAAAGCTCCCCGACACCTGCCACAAGAGTTTTTGGCTGGCCGCCTACCTCCAAGACCTCGCAGAGCACGCTGCCATAAAGGAGCTTGCCGCCAACTTCAACTCGCACAAGGGCCAGAAAACGGATCACGTCACCCACCTTGCCGCCCACACCGCCGCCAACCTCCTTTTGGAAAAGCTTCGGGATACAGCGAAGTACACAAAGGAAGACGGCATGCTGCTCTACGCCTGGCCGGGCACCACGTTTTTCGATGCGGCCGCGCAGCACCAATGAGCCCGCCGTACCCCGAGACACCGCCGCCAGCACCACCAGGCCCGTTCTGGTTGGCCACCTACTTCCGCGACCTGGCCGAAGGCGCCGTGATGGAGCGCGAGGGCGACGGCCCCCCCCTGATCTGGAGCGCATGCGCGCTGCTGAGCAACGCGGGATATGCGGCGCTGGACGAGGCCAGGCACAGCGGAATGCTGCTCTACGCCTGGTGCGGCACCACCTTCTTTGACCAACCAACGGCCCGCCACTGAGCGGGCCGTTTGCATGCCGGAGACCCACATGCAGCTTGCCCGCATCACCCGCCCCTCCACGCCGATCACCGATCAGGCCTTTGTCTACCGCCGCAGCGAGCACACCAATGTGGCCCAGACCTTCGCCAGGGCGCGCGAGCAGCTGGCCAGCGCCGCGGCTGCTGCCACTCCACCCAAGCGCCGCAGCCGCAAGGCCAGCGCCGCAGATGCGCCCAGCGCGCCCAAGCTCCAGCAGATCCCGCTGGAACTGCCATCCCTCTGATCACTGGAGTCACATGCGCACCTTCACCATCAAATGCGGCTGCACGCAGCAGCAATTCGTCGGCGCCTGCACGCAAGACGCATGCGCCTGGGCGCTGGAGCAATTCGGAGACCGGCCCTATGTCGTCATCTGCCACCGCTGACCGCGAACACCACTGGGCCAGCGATTGGCACTACGCGCTGCGCCACGCCTTCGCGCTGGCCGACGCCCACGCCCTGGCAGCACAGCACGCCAGCAGGCCACCCATCACCCAGCGTGCCGCATGGGCTGTCCAGTTCGACCGCTCGCGCGACCAGATCCACCGCCTTCTGCACCTTGACGGCACCCCGTCCTGACCCCACCACATCACAGGAGACCACCATGGCCCGCCAAATCATCATTGCCATTTCCGCCGACGACGAGGGCCGCGTTGCCCTGACCACCAACCTGCCCCGCCCGGTGCCTGGGCGCGGCCTGCACACCGAGGACGCAGCCGCCCTGGAGCTGCTTCGCATGGCCCAGCACCTGCCCAACCTCGAAACCACCACCTACGACGCCAGCCATCTGGCGCCGGATGCTGCCGAGGCCTTCGACCTGCTCCGCGAGCTGATCAACCCTGATGGCTACGGCTACTCGGTCACCGCCGAAGTCGGCAACCACGCACGCCGCGTGCTGCAGATCAAGGGGCAGCAGGTCGGACTGCCGCAATGAGCAAGAACACGCCATGGCGGGCCGAGGATGACGCCTACCTGCGGGCGCACTATCCCACCCAGCCCACGGCCGCAGTCGCTGCGCACCTGCAGCGCTCGGCCAGGCATGTGCAGCAGCGCGCCTATGACCTGGGCGTGAAGAAGGCACCCGGCGCCAAGACCGCGCGCACCGGTCGCTGGACGGACCTCGATGACCTGCTGCAGCTGCTGTATGCCGACATGCTCAACGAGGACCTGGGCGAGCTGCTGGGCATGCCCATGCAGGACATTGCCACCCGGGCCAGCCGCCTGGGCCTGCACAAGACCCCTGCCGTGCTGACCCAGACCTACAGCACCTCCATGCTGCGCCAGGGCCGGCGGCAGGGTCAGTTCACCGCTGGATTCAAACCCTGGAACAAAGGCTTGCACGGGTACAGCGTGGAGCTGGGTCGAAGCCATTTCAAGGCCGGCAACCGGCCGCCGACCTGGGTGCCCGTGGGCACAGAGCGCTGGACCACGCCGCCACGCGCGCTGCCACATGCAGCCCGCTACCTAAAACGCAAAGTGGCAGAGCCCAATCGCTGGGCGCTGGTGCACCGCATCGTGTGGGAGCAGCACCACGGCCCCATACCTGAGGGACATGCCGTCATCTTCCATGACGGCGACACCTCCAATTTCGACATCAACAACCTGCGCTGCATCTCGCGCGCAGAGCTGTCCCGCAGCAACGGGGCCGCCGTCCCCATCGACCTGCTGCCCGTGTGGCAACTCACACGCCAGCTGGACCGCGAGATCAAGGAAATCGAGAAAGCCGAGCATGACGACCACCACAACCGACACCCAGCCCACGCCGCCTGAAACCAGCGGCATGGGCCAGCTGCAATCTCTGCTGCTCCAGACCATCAAGGATTTGCGCAACGGCTCCACCACGCCGCAAATCGCCCGCGCCATTACCGACATCGGCCAGACCCTGGTGGCCAGCTCCCGCGCAGAGATCGAGTTCGCGCGGATCACAAAGGCCTCGCGCGTGGGGTTTCTTGACTCGCCAGCCCTGCAGGCTGCACTCCCAAGGCCCACAGCAGACGGGTCTGGCCACACCACACCACTGCCGCCGGGCCAGCACTGGCAAGGCCTTGTCCACCGCACCAGCGACGAGGAGCCCACGCGATGACTCAGCACCAGCCCAAAGGCTCCATGTGTCAGATCTGCTGCGGCGGCAGCGGCGCCTGCTGCACCCGGCCGTTCTCCTCCATGCCAGTCATCAAGTCATATCCGGGCGGTGTTCAGGCGGTGAATTGCAGCGCCTACCAGCCGGCTGCCCGTTCGCCCTCGCGGCGCTGCCTGAGCTGCGGGGCGGCGGTTCCTGCCGAATTGCACGAAGGCGAAGGCCTGCCCTGCGGTCACTGAGCCGCATCCTTCAAAGTGCTCTATTACTGGACCGGCCGGGGCAAACCCCAGAACTGGATCAATGGAAAGGACCGCGGGCCGTTGCTGATCGCCGCCGCCTGACTGCCGAGGCAGGAGCACAGCGCGCTGCGCCTGTTCTTAATCAGAGGATAAATAGCAACCTAGGAACAATATTAATCTCACTCAATAGATGAGAAATAATTTCCAAATGCTTGCCAAGAATATTCTGGTGGTATGCGTTCAACTGTTCAGGCTTGACACCTTTCGCAAGTTCAGTAGAGGGCCCATTCTCGTCCTTCAACCCCAAAAATCCACCAACCTCCCCCTCAGCACTCTTTACCGCCCTAAAGAATTCAATTATCTGGTTCGTGTATCCATCGCCAAATGCCAAAGATAAATTTGTTACCAATTCCTTAGAATCGGAAATGTTTTTAATACAAGACCTATAGAGTATTAATATCTCACGATCATTTAATGCAATTGCATCATTTATTTGCCTGGTTTTCAAGTAACCTTTCGCACTGGACAAAGAATTATCAAAACTCTTAAGTCGAGATGAAATAACCTTTCGCTTACGACTTCTGGAAATCGCGTAAGAAGTGAATGTCAGGAAGATTGTTAATAAAACTACTGTTGCTTGAACCCATGAAGCCCACTCAGATTTAGTCATGCAAATAGGCCACCAATCTGTCCAGAACAGACAATACTCTTGAGAATTACCAACAAAGGTTTTTGCTGCCTTTACGAATTCCTGAGTGGCTGAAATTGCTTGCATCGCCCTCTCCTTTCATGAGGCGCGAATCCTAACCTCCCCAAGCCCGTTTGGCAGTCGCCTCTCGGGCTTTTTGTATGGAACCCACAATGTCCGAGAACAGCAAGATCGAATGGACCGACCACACGTGCAACCCCTGGGAACGCTGTCAAAAGGTGGCCCCAGGCTGTGACCACTGCTACGCCGAGACGCGCAACGCGCGCTTTGGCGGCGGCCAGGCCGTGAACTGGGGCTCGGGTACACCGCGCCGCCGCACCATCCCTGCCACCTGGGCCATGCGGCGCCGCCGGCGTGCCCTTACTGTTCAAGCAGTGGGGCGAGTGGCTGCCGCCAAACAAGGCCGAAGCATCAACGGTAAGACCCTGGTGCTGTAGGGCGCCGCACCCTCCACCTCGCACCCAGAGTGGAACGCCTTCCCCTATGGTCAGCAGTTGGCGCGCGTCGGCAAGAAGGCCGCCGGTTGGACGGCCGCACCTGGGACGAGATGCCCGCCGTTTGACCACCGAGGCATGAGCACAGCGCATGGGCGCTGTCCTAACACACTCCTCGACCTTGACGGCCTAAATAGTTGTTCGTCAGTCAGCAAGCCCCGCCCGACAACCTCGCATTGATCTCTTAAAAATGATCTTATCAATCACTATTTGGCTCGCTAAACTGAGCGCCTAGCAGCGTACGACCATTAGTGAATGCAGTATTAGCATCTTGAATAACACCAACAAAAAAATCATATGCCTCTTTTATTATGTATTGATTGCCATCAATCACTTCAACCGCAGGCTCTACAAAATTAATGCCCTCCATAATTTGATAAGCAGCCAATCTAAATGCAAAAACGCCACGCTGCTCACTCAAAGATAGCGCATGCAGAGGAATGTCGGAAGAACGTTCAATTTCAGCCGCCAAAAGAGCCCTCATAGTCTTTATATCCCATAGCGACCTACTCCCATCTGTAGGGAATTTCTTTTTAAATGAATTCAGCGTTCCTCCAAATGTATTTAGCAGTGCAGTCGCAGTATCACGCATTCTCTTACGCTCGCAATTAAGCTGATACTGAATAACCGTGAAGGCAACTCCTATGGCGACAATTGAGCCTACAGCCTGAACCCAAGCTGGTGCATTTTGGTCCAAGTTTATTTTTACATTTCTATTCAAAAAATCACCTAATAAATCCCAGCCAGGGTAAATACCAAGAGCTATTCCTCCAAAAATGCAAACCAGAACAACCATACCAATTGTTGTGGGTAGCCAATGCATCTTTTCTTCCACGCCCGCCTCCTGTTGATAGACGGCGAAGCGTAACCGACCCAATCCCCAAGCCCGACCGGTCCAAGCCGCTCGGGCTTTTTTTTGGCCCGAACTTCGAGGAGCCGCATGCTCACCCCTCAATTTCTCCTTCCCCTGGCCACCAAGCTGGTGATCGACCTGTTTGCCGGCGGCGGCGGCGCATCCACAGGCATCGAGCAGGCCATCGGCCGGCCCGTCGATGTCGCCATCAACCACGACGCCGATGCCATCGGCATGCACGAGGTCAACCACCCGCAGACCAGGCACTACCGTTCCGACATCCGCGAGGTGGATCCGCTGGCCGTGACCAAGGGTGAGCTGGTGGGCCTGCTGCACGCATCCCCAGACTGCACGCACCACAGTCAAGCCCTGGGCGGCCAGCCGCGCAACGGGGAAATCCGGTCGCTCGCATGGATCGTCATCCGCTGGGCGGGCAAGACCCAGCCCGATGTCATCACGCTGGAGAACGTCGAGCAGATGATGCAGTGGTCCCCGCTGATTGCGAAACGCGACCCAGCCACCGGCCGCGCAATCACGCTGGACCGCATCACGGACCCTGACACGGGCAAAGCCACCTTCCGTGTAGCCGAACCCGGCGAGGTGGTGCCGCGTCGCAATCAGTTCCTGGTGCCGGACCCGAAGCACAAGGGCCGCAACTGGTGCCACTTCATCCAGGCCCTGCGCGACCTGGGCTACAAGGTGGAATGGCGGGTGATCTGCAATGCAACACTGGGCTCGCGCAGCACCCGCACACGGCTGTACCTGATCGCGCGCCGCGACGGCCTGCCCATCGTGTGGCCAACGCAGACGCACTGGAAGAATCCGAAGGCGGGCCAGAAGCCATTCCGCCAGGCAGCCGAGTGCATCGACTGGAGCATCCCCGGACAGAGCATCTTCGGGCGCAAGAAGGAACTGGCGCCGGCCACCATGCGGCGGATCGCGCATGGCCTGGACAAGTTTGTGCTGAACAGCCCCCAGCCGTTCATCGTCAACATGGCCCACGGCGGGAAAATCGAAATGCTCGACCGGCCTATGAGCACCATCGCCACGGAGAAAGGCGGCTGCCGCGCCCTGGTGTCGCCCACCCTGATCCAGATGGGCTACGGCGAAGCCAAGGGCCAGGCCCCGCGCGTGCTGGATCTGTCCCAACCCCTGGGCACGGCCGTGGCCGGCGGCATCAAGCACGCCATCAGCTCGGCCTACCTTGTGCAGGCCGGGCACGGCGAGGGAAAGGACGGCGGCAAGCGCTGGAGCCACGGCGCCAACGACATCCGGGGGCCGCTGGGCACGGTGACGGCCAGCGGCGGCGGGCAGAGCTTGGCATCCGCGTTCATGGTCCAGGCCAACGGCGGGTTCAACAGCACGCCGGCCCGCGACCTGCGCGACCCTGTATCGACCGTGACCACCAGCGGCAGCCAGCAGCAGCTGATCGCCGCCCACCTCACAGCGCTCGGCCAGAACGCGATTGGTAGCGATCTGCGAGACCCCGCTCAGACCGTGCTCGCTGGAGCGACACGCTTTGGCCTGGTCCAGTACCACCTGTCGCCCGAGCAGGAGGCCGGAGCCCTGCGCTGCGCAGCCTTCCTGATGCGCTACCACGCCAGCGGCGGCCAGTGGGCGGACCTGCGCGACCCCATGACCACGATCACCACGCGCGACCGCCTGGCGCTCGTGACCGTGTGGCTCAAGGGCGAGCCCTGGGTGATCGTGGACATCACGCTGCGCATGCTTGTGCCGCGCGAACTCTACAACGCCCAGGACTTCCCCCCTGGCTACGTCATCGACCGGACGGCCTCCGGCAAGCCCCTGACGAAAACCGCCCAGGTGCGGATGGTGGGCAACTCCGTGAGCCCCGTGCCCATGCAGCAAATCGTCTCGCTCAACTCCCCCGAGTCCACGGCCTGGCAACTGCGCCGCGCGGCTTGACCGCGACTCCACCCACAACCTGGCCCGCCCCACGCGGGCCGCTCTATTTCCAGAAAGGTGCCCACCATGAGCATCAGCCTGACCCTCTCTGAAGACGAAATCAGGGAGCTCACCCACTACCAATGGCCCTCCATGCAGCTCAAGGCGCTGCACAAGCGCGGGTTCTTCCGCGCCCGCATCAGCGAGCGCACGGGCAAAGTGCTGCTGGAGCGCGACCACTATCTGGCCGTCTGCGCTGGGCCAGCTCCGTCCACCGCGCCGCGCGTGCGACCGCCGCAGATGCGGAGGCCCGCATGAGCCCGCGCCGCAGCGACCTGCCGAAGCGCGTCTACGAGAAGGGCGGCGCCTATTGGCATGTCCGCGCCGAAGGGAAAAAGCGGATCTGGACGCGCCTTTCCACCATCCGTGACGGCCTGCCCGCCCTGTACCGTGCCCTGGCCGATATGGAGCAGGCAGACCAGGCCCGGGACAGCATGGCAGCACTGATCGCGGACTGGCTCGCGGAGGTCGGTAGCCGGCACAGCGTGAAAACGCAGGCCAACGACGCCTACCAAACGCGCACGATCTCCGAATCGTTCCAGGAGTTTCGCGCGCAGGAGGTCACCGCGCCGGCCATCGTGGAGTTCCTGAAACACTTCAGCGACAAGCCGCGCTCATACAACGCCTACCGCTCCATGCTGCGAGAGCTGATGCGGTTCGCCGAAGAGAAAGGCTACCGGCCGCCCGGCACTAACCCAGTGGACAGCCTCAAGACCATGTCCGTGAAGGCGCGCACGCGGTACATCACGGATTCCGAGGTGCGCCGCATCAAGGTGGCCGTGATGTACGGGGACGATGGCAAGCGCACGCGCTCCGGCCACACGATCTGTGCGCTGATCGACATGGCGTACCTGACCGGGCAGCGCATTGGCGACCTGCTGACCCTGCAGTGGAGTGATGTGGGCAAGCAGGGCATCACGTTCCAGCCGGCCAAAACCGAGGGATCTACTGGCGCCCAGGTCCTGATCGCATGGACGCAGCGCCTGCGTGACGTTGTGGACCGCTTGCGAGCGCTCCCCAACCAGAGCCCCGATTTCGTGTTCTGCACGCTGCAGGGCCAGCCCTACACGTACTCGGGCGCGTCCACCGCCTGGAAGCGGGCAGTGAAGCGGGCCGGCGTGATGGACTGCCATTTCCACGACCTCCGCGGCAAGGCCCTTACCGATGTGGACCGTGGGCGCGGAATCATGGAGGCGCAGCGCATGGGCGCCCACTCCACCCAGTCCCAGACCGCCGACTATGTGCGTCACAAACGTGCGCTGAAGGTGGACGCGACACGCTGAATTTCTTCTAACGCGCCTCTGCGCTGCCTATGGCTTACAGCACTATTTGCAGATGCGCGTGTTAGAAGAAAACAGCGCAAGTCATTGATTTCAATAATTCGAGCGGCTGCTTTGGGAGCAGAGGGTCGCGAGTTCGAATCCCGCCGCTCCGACCAAATGATTCAAGCCCCTGGTTCGAAAGAGCCAGGGGCTTTTGTCTAACAGAATCCAAAGCGTCCAACGCAGCGCCGCCAGCACGAGCCCTCGCTTCAGGCCAGCAAACCGACCACCGCGACGGTATGGCAGGCGCTGCCGGCAACTACGAACAGGTGCCAGATGCCATGCGAATGGCGCATGCTCGAAAGGCTTCGGTAGAACACCGTTCCTGCCGAATAGAGCAGTCCGCCCGCGAGCAGCCAGGCCAGGGTCTGCGCACCGTGGCGCAAGGCCATCGGCACCGCGCCCCCCAAGCTGAGCCAGCCAAGGCTGATGTACAGGGACAGGCGCGGCGGCGAATCGAAACCAAGTGCACGTATCGCACCCTGCAATGCGAGCACCCATACACAGGCAAGCAGAGGCCAAGCCCACAAGCCAGAGGGCGCCATCAAGGCAAAGGGCGTGTGGCTGCCGGCAATCAGCAGGTAGATGCAGGCGTGGTCGACGCGCTGCCAAAAACGCTTGCGTGCCCCGGTGCAGCCATGAAAGAGGGCCGAGGCACCGAACAGCGCCGCCAGAGAGAGGCCAAACATCACAGAGCCCGCAATCTTGCGCGCATCGCCGCCGGCCACCGTTTCGCAGATGAGGCCCACACTGGCCACCACGCCCACGAGCAGGGCTGCCAGATGACTCCAGGTATTGAACCGCTCGCCGGGCTGGCACCAAACGCTCGTGCCGCTCGGCAAGCCTGCCTGCAAGTCTGGCATGAAGCCTCCTGTCGCATGACCAAGGAACGCCGGACGCCGTGCCCGGCTCCGCCACCTTACGACTCAGACGTGACAGGGCAATGATTGCAACTCACACGCTGCAGCGCCGTCCGCCGGATACCCCACGACGTGCCGCGTCAAATTGCAACGCCAGGCCTTGAAACCATCCCTAAACCATCCATATGGATGGCATAAGGATGTTCCATGGCCGCAAACACAACCACCTCCAACCCTCGCGTGAGCGAATCCGAGAAGCTCACCATCAATCTGGGCTATGTCGACCTGGGCCAGATCGACCTGCTGGTCGCCGAAGGCTTCTACGCCAACCGCAGCGATTTCATCCGCACAGCGATACGCAATCACTTGCGCAGCCATGCGGACGCGGTGCAACAGGTCGTCGCCCGCAAGATGCTGGTCCTTGGGATGCAGCATTTCTCCCAGGCCGATCTCATGCGGGTGCAGGCTGCCGGGGAAAAGCTGCAGATCCGCGTGTTGGGCCTGGCCAGCATCGCGCAGGACGTGCCTGCGCAGCTTGCCGCCGAAACCATCGAATCCATCACGGTGCTGGGAGCGCTCCAGGCCAGCCCCGCCGTTCGTGCCGCTCTGGCCGGCCGCATTACCTGAGAACCATTCCATGAAACAGCTTTTTCAAGACATGCTGGGCGAGGCGACACGCCTGACGCGCACCGGCCATCTGCTGGAAGCCACCGAGCTGATTCAGCGCACGCTGCGAGGCCAAAGTGCGCCCACACCCCACGACAAGCCAGCGGCAACCAGTCATCGGGATGCAGGCTGGATCGTCGATGCCGAAGCCCGCTTCATCGACGATGCTCCCGAACTCGCCGTGCCTGCGGGCTCATCGCAGGCAGGCACCTCCAGCGACGAGCAATGGCTGCTCGGCAGCTACTCTCACGGAGGCCGGCAGCTGGCCTATCGGCTGTACGTGCCGCCAGGCAGTGCCCTCGAAGCGGGACCTCGCCCGCTCATCCTCATGCTGCACGGCTGCACCCAAGGGCCGCAAGACTTCGCCGCCGGCACGCGCATGAATGACCAGGCGCGCAGCGCTGGCGTATTGGTGCTCTATCCCGAACAAACACAGCATGCAAACTCGCAAAAGTGCTGGAACTGGTTCAAGGCCCAGCACCAGCAACGGGGCCGGGGCGAGCCCGCACTGCTGGCAGGCCTCACGCGCCAGGTGATGGCCGACCATGGCGCGGACGCATCGCGGGTCTATGTCGCCGGACTTTCGGCCGGAGGTGCAATGGCGGACATATTGGGACGCACCTATCCCGAGCTGTTCGCCGCCGTGGGCGTGCATTCGGGCCTGGCCGCCGGTGCCGCGTCCAATCTGCCCTCAGCCCTCGAGGCGATGCGAAGAGGCGCAGCATCTGGCTCGGCCAGCGGCCCCAGCGTGTGTCCAGTGATCGTGTTTCATGGTGACGCGGACACCACGGTACATCACGACAACGGTGCGGCCGTCGTGCATGCTGCACGCAGCGCGCAAAGCCCCACAGGCGCACCTCGCGTCAGCCAGGGCCATGCGCCGAACCGCCAACGGTTCACCCGCTCTGCCTATATCGCAGCCGATGGCAGTACCGCCATCGAGCACTGGCAACTGCATGGCGCAGGCCACGCCTGGTCCGGCGGCAGCGCAGCGGGCAGCTACACCGCGCCGGGAGGAATCGACGCCAGCGCCGAGATGCTGCGCTTTTTCCTTTCGCACCAGCGTGCGCGCAACTGCTGATTCGGCACCGCTGCTCGCATTCGCCAACCACATGATTTCAAAGGCTCACAAAGGTTAGGAATGGTTGAGCATGGACCCATTACTCCGGAAGAGCAGGCTCAGCAATAAATGGGCTGGCCAGGACACCAAGGGCCCCCAGAGCCCTTTTTTGCCTGCATGGAGTCAAGCTGCCTCGAAAGGCATGGGAAATCACCGCGAGGCACAAGAGACAAGGCAGCCATATGAAATTCAACGATGGGTCGAAAGCTCTGCCAGATGAGATAAGCACAACCCTGACCATTTCGGAAGCTGGAATGCAAGAGCCTTGTCCATCCTTGTCAATGCTGGAGACCTTGATAAGTCCAGCTACGCCTGCGAAGGATATGCAGTGAAAGCCAGGCAGGACGTACAGGATTTCCTTGGAGGCCTGGCCTGCAGGCCCCCATGGGAGCAGATGCTGCGCAGTAATACGCGGTGGACGCACTGCCAGCGCCAGCGGCATGATCCGCGAGAGATACCTTTACCGCGCTCTTCCACATGTCCAGCTCGGGCTGGGAGACCTTCGGGCAAGACAGCGCTCAGTCGCACTTTCCCGGACAGCTGCCGGCCGATCGAACCCACACGGGGACCCACAAAAGAAAAGGCCCGCGACTGCGGGCCCTTGATCAGATCTCGAAAGCGGTTCGGTCCGCTGCGTCCTTGATCCAGCCGGGAGGCTTGCCCCGACCGGTCCATGTTGCGCCAGTGGAAGGATCACGGTACTTGGCCACACCTGTGCCAGCAGGAGACTTGCGCTTACCGGTAGCAAACACGTCTTCCTGGGTCAACTGGAACTGCTGGACCAGTTCACGGACCTTGGCGATGGCACCGCCTTTTTCGGCTTTGAGGACCTCGGCAATGCGAGCCTCGATCTCGGCCTTTTGCTGAAGGAGAGTCTTGTAATCAGATGTCATGGCTTTTTCTTTGGATGCATGCTAGCAAAAACGCATTCTATTCAAAAAATGCTCCGCACCCCAAAGCACAAGCTTTCCACCGCCGTGTGCTGGGACAGAGAAGCCCTTCCGCTTGGCACCCCACAGCCGTGGAGCGAGGCTCCGTGGCCGACGCGGCGGCTGCCCAGATCAATCGCTGCCGCACCTCTGCACACTTGCGCACACCTCTTCGCGCCAAGGAGTCAGCCCCTTGGGCTGCAATGACTTGCCCTCGGCTGTCGCGATGTGGAATGTGGAGATAGTTGCCCCGACACGTCAAAAGAAACGGTGCTCTCCCCTGCGGCGAGCGATGGCAAAAGCAAGAACGATTCACCGCCCAAACAGGAGTGGCGGATTGATGAGAAGCAACGCAAATAGATCGGGACGCTTGACCCATCGCTCTTGGCATGGCGCAGGCCTCGAACGATGCAGCCCCCTCCGAAACCCTGTGGACTGTCTGGCAGCGTCCTTCATGCGCCGGCGCGACCTGATCTTTCACACACCCGTCGCCCTGGCTGGCAACCCGACCGCAGATCGGCGTATGCGACTTTGGGAAATGGCAGCAGCCTCTGTGGAACCCGTTCCTACAGCCCTCCAGAATGCGCCAAGCCAGACTGGGACCTTTCCAATCAAGAAGGAATTCCCATGAATCCCAACCTCCTCCAGCGCCGAACCTCTCTCGCCATCGTGATGGCCGCCGCACTTTTGGGCGCATGTGCCCAGTCCCAGCCCTCGCCCAACGCGCCGGTCACCGCCGTCATGGGCACGGTCGATCTGAGAGAGCCCATGCCGCTCCCGTCCGATGCCGTGCTGGTTGTGGAGCTGCAGGACACCTCTCGCGCCGATGCCGCCGCCCCCGTGATATCTCAGCAATCCGTGCGGCTTGAAGGCCTCAAGCCCCCGTTCAGCTACAAGCTGCCCGTGGAGCCCAATCGTCTCAATCCTGCGGCGCAATATACGGTGACCTCACGCATCACCCAGGGCAACCAGCTCATCTTCACCAATGACACCGTCCACCCGGTCCTGACCCGTGGAGCAGGCCCGAAGGCCGATATGGTGCTGGTGCGGGTTGCCCCCTGACCTTCCCTAAAAAGACAAAGCCCGCAGGACATTCCGGCGGGCTTTTTCGCGCAGAGGGCACCAGGCGGCCATCAAGGCATGCCGTTGGCACCATGCTTGCGAAAGCCTGGGCGCTCGCAAAGCCGCTCATAGTACGCACGGACTGCGGGCAAGTCAGGGCGCTCCATCGGGGCAGACAGCCAGCGGTGGGCAGACAGGCCCAGCACGATGTCGGCAAGGGTGAGTTGCGCGCCTGCAGCAAAGGCGCCTGTGCGCGACAGTTGCTCCTCCAGCATGCGCATGTGGCAATGCCAGTTCGCCATGCTGCTGGCCAGCAGCGCAGGATCCTGATGCTCCGGACTGTTTCTCACCAATCCCATGAAGGCATAGCGCCAGGAGTTGTTCAGTTCGGTCGCCTGCCAGTCCATCCATTGCTCGACGCGTGCGCGCTCTGCGGGTGCTGCAGGCAGCAGGTCATGCCGAGCCTGGCGCGCGGCAAGATAGCGGCAAATGGTGTTGGACTCCCACAGCACCAGCGCCCCATCAAGCAGCACGGGAACCATGGCATTCGGGTTGAGTGCAAGAAATCCCGGCTCCTGCGTTGACCGATGGCCCGAACCCCACTCTTCCTGTTCGAACGAGACTCCCAGCTCCACGCAAAGCCACAGCACCTTGCGCACATTGATGGACGATGACTTTCCCAGAATCCTGATCATTCGCAGCCTTCTTCGGTTTCGGTGATTTGCAATCCTGCATTGTCCCGTCCAATCCGATGAGGAATGCGGTCAGATTCCCACTGCTGCCGCATGATGCAGACATGCCTCTGGAACAGCTTTCATCCCGCCGAAACCACTCTGGCCCTTCTCCGACCGACACAGACCTGTGGACTGCATACATCGATGCAAGCGCACTGCCCAACCCGGGTCGCATGGCCTTGGGAGCCGTCATCACGGCGCCCGACGGAACACGGCAGCTTCTGTCCCAGGTCTGCCCCGACCAAGGCTGCAACAACGAAGCCGAGCTGCGGGCCTTGATGGCTGTGCTGCAGACCCTGCTAGGCCTGCAGGCTCGCCGGCTGGCCATCTTCACGGACAGCAGCGTCCTGGTAGAGCAGTTGGCGCCATCGCCCCGCCCCACCAGGCCCATCGTGCGGCTGGCCGACCTTTTCGATCAGGCCCGCGCCATGCTGGCCGAGTTCGAGCATGTGCAACTGCGCTGGATTCCTCGTCACCGCAACACCGAGGCCGACGCGCTGGCCAGAGCGGCCCTTTTGCAGCCGTGACCCTGCGCTTAGCCGCACTCAGGCGGACTGCTGCCTGTCCAGCCGCTTGAGGAACACACCAATCTCCTTGACGACCTGGGCATCTCCCTTTTCCTGCGCACAGGCCAACCCCGTGCTCCACGCCTGCCGAGCCCCCGAAGCATCGTCCAGCGCCAGCAATGCCCGGCCCAGAAGCTTCCATGCCACCGAATAGCCGGGATCGAGTTCAGTGGCGCGCTGCAGGTGCGAGTGCGCCACAGCAGGCGCATCGCCATCAAGATACGCCTTGCCCAACGTGCAGCGCATCAAAGCCGAGTCCTTGCCGGACGCCAGGAGGCCCTCGAGCCTTTGCGTCATTTCGTTCATGGTTTCATCCTTTGGTGGCAATGCATGTTCTCGATCCAGCTGAAATTGCGGTCATGCTACAATCTCGCGGTTGTCTGCGCAGACAATGCTGTATCTCACGCCGGCGCGTCGTGCACTACGACGAAAAAAACAACGGTGACAGCCGCAGAGACGTTCTGCCGTAAAACGATGGTCGCGTAAGAGCCATCGTCCACATCACCCGCAAAAAGCCCGCTTTCAAGCGGGCTTTTTGCATTCCCACTGCCTGGCTGGTCTCACGATGGCGTGTGAAAAACAGGATTTACGACTCAGTTGCATGCAACTTCACCCGAGTTAGCTCCGTCAAGCACCTTGTTTCAATTTACACTTGACAACCAGGAAGGACCGGAGGCGCCAGACGCCAGCGCTCTCATTTCAAACTCTTAGCATGTGTCCTTCCTGGATTGATCGCATGGAACGCTCCATTCAGCGCCCCGGCCGCCTCCGCAGCCGGGGCGTTTTTTCTTGACGACGATCGCTCAGGCGCCCTGGCAACAACCGAAACGGGCACAAAGGCAAGTTTTTTCTCAATTCCAGAGAAAAGCACAGGCTTATTTGAGAATGATTCTTGTTTGCGTGTATGATTCAACCCATGCCGCAGCATTCATGGTGTTGCAGCAGTTCAGTTTCATCGTGGGGCGACTCGTCAGGCCAGTTCAGCCTGCAGTCGTTTTTGCCAGCCAGCGGTATGCCGGTTAGCCAGGCTCTTTTTTAAAGCACGATCATTTCTGGATATTCAATGCATCAGTTGCACTGAGGCAGCGTCCACAGCAGGCGCTTTTTCTTCGCCTCAACACTGCCATCGCGCATCCATCGCGCACCGGCCTGCGACTGCACGCCAAATTTCTCTGAACTCCATCGCATCCAGGCAATGCCCTGGCTGCAGATTTCCTTCGCGCAATGCAACAGGCCCGGCCCGCGCCAAGCGCAAGCCGGGCCTTTCCCGTTGCCGGATCAGGAACCGCGACGGCGCAAACGGATGGCCAGCCCGCCCATCATCAGACTCAGCAGAGCCACAGCCCATTCGCTCAGTGAAGGAATCGCCGCTGGCGTGCCGCCGCCGACCGCCGCAGCAGGCACAACCAGTGCAGAGGGATCTTCCACCCGGCCGTTGGCCACCAGATCGTCATCACCCAGGCCACCATCGCGCAGCACGAAGGAGACGACGCGCCCCTGCAGCGTTGCCGGTATCCGATACCAGTGCTGCGTGGCGTTGTCGCTTGTGCGCCCCCACTTCCAGTACTCGGCACCGCTGGGCAGATCACTGGGATAGGTCAGCTTGACAGTCACGAGCGCACCCGCATCACAGCCATCGGTATTCAGCTTCAGCAGTCCGTGGGGCACCACAGCCCCCGGACGCGGTGTGCCAGGCGCCGCCATGACCTGAGGCGGCTCGGCCAGGCGGCAGTTGATACCGCCGCCGGCGACTTCGCCCGATACCGCCATCTGGCCCGACCCGGTGATGTTGAAGCGGTTGGCCTGGTCCACAGGACCTGCAGCAGCCGCCAGCAACGGATAGCTGGCAGTCACAGCCGCATGGACCCCATCGCTCACGCTCAGTTGCAAGCTGGCCGAACCGGCCACCGATGCCAGATAGACGGCGGAGCGAAACTGCTCCGACACCTGAGCGGGGCTGCCGCGCAACTGTATGCCCGGCTGCGCGGCATCGGCGTCCTCCAGTCCAAGCACCTGCCCGTTGCTGGCAACAATGGACAGCGTCACGACAGGGCTGTCGGCATCTGCCACCTGCACATCGGCCAGATCGGCCGCCTGGCCAACCACCACGGATTGCGCATTGGCGGGCAAGCCACTGAGCGATGGCGCCTGCCCACCGAAATTCAGACCCAGCAAAATCGGATTGTGGTCGCTGGAACGATAGGCCGTCGGCGCATAGAAGCTGGCCTGCTGGTCCAGCGACTTGAACTCGAGGTTGTAGTCCAGGACTTCAGGCTCCTCGGCATTGATGGCCCACTTGACCGCGCGCCCCACGCTCGGCTGCAGGCTGGCACTTACCAGCACATGGTCCAGCGAGCCCCACATTCCATCGAACGCATAGGACAGGCCCTGAGACACCTTGGCGTAGCCGCCATCCTCCAGCGCCTTGATGGGGTCCTCCTTCGAGTACGCATTGAAATCCCCGACCAGCACCACATGCGGACTGGTCGTGCCTGTGGGCCGGGTTGCCAGCCAGCTGCTCAGTTGCTCGGCCGTCTTCACACGCGCGGCGTTGTTGGCGCCCTGGCCGTCAAGTGCGTCTGCATTGCCGGGGCTGCTGAGCACACTGCCCTTGGATTTAAAGTGATTCACCACCAGCGTGAACTGCTCCGTGCTGCCGCCTACCGCAAAAGTCTGTGCAATCGGTACGCGAGCGCCGCCAACGCCTGGGTTGAAGGCGTCGTAGGTGGTGACGCTGGGTGCCGCTGCGCTGCCCACCGGTGTGACACGATCGCTGCGATAGAGGATGGCCACGGTGATCGCATCCGTGCCAGCACCCGACACCGTACCTGAAGCCTCGCTGAAAGGCGCCTTGACCACTGCATATACGGCGCCGGCAGGCTTGTCCGCACTCGCGTTCAAGGCGTCGGCCAGATCCTGGATGGCGCTGCCCGGGCCAAAGCCGTTGTTCTGCACCTCCATCAGGCCATACACATCGGCGCCCAGCCCCAGCAGATTGGCCACGATCTTGGCGCGCTGCCTGTCCAGCTCGGCAATGCTGTTGGCACCACGAATGCCCTGCTGATTGCCCAGGGGCGTGCTGAACATCACCTGGGAAGAGCCGCTGGTGGCGCCCGTCAGGTTGAAGAAATTGAGCACGTTGGCTGAGGCAATCTTGAGCGATGCCGCCCCCACAGCCTGCTGCAACTGAGCAGCCGAGGGACGCGCCGCCCCCGAGAACTGCGGCGTCTGCGTGGGCTGTACGCGGTAGCTGGTCAGATACGGCTCGCTGGCAGCTGCATCCGAGAACTGATCGAGCACGCCGATGACACGGTCCACGCCATCGCCGGCACGCAGCGTGTTGGAGGCCGACAGAGACTGTCCGCCGCGGCCCGGCACAGAGGCGGGATTCTGTGCGCCCGAGCGATCATCCAGAATGATCTGGCTGCGCTGCAATGTCTGCACATAGGCGGCATAGCCCGTCACGCTGGGCGCATTGAGTTCGGTGTACTGCGCCAGCGGCGCGTCGGCAGACAGCGTGACATTGCCGTAGCGGCCCAGCGTGCGGTTGTCGCTCACCACCAGCTTGCCGCCCGCAGTGGCGGACGCGACCTCCACACGCATCCCTTCCAGACGCTCCCACTGCCCCATGTCGCTGACAGGCAGCGTGACGCGCACGGGCTCCGGCAAGGCGGCCGCGCCACGGACCACGAAGTCCGTGATGGCGCTGAGCTGGGTCTGGTTGCGAAACTCGCTCACCGAGGCGGAGACCTGCACCAGCTTGCCTACCGTGCCCTCATCCACCCCGGGATTCGCATTGCCGTAATAGACGAAGACGCCCTCCGAGGTGGCAGCATCGCCATCGGAATCCGCCTCCTCCTGCACGAAGAAGCCGCTCAACCCTGGCATATAGGCCGTTACCACGGCGCTCACTGTCACCTTCTGCCCCACCAGGGGAGACTGGTCGCCGGAACCCTGGAGTGCAGAAATTCTGGTGATGGGCGGCTCGTCCCCCGTCGTGAAGCCCAGCGCCGTGCCGGTCCACACATTGCCCGAGGTATCCAACACCGGCTCGCCCACGGGAACCAGGCTGTAGGACGTATTGACCGCCAGCCGTACACCGGCGTTGAGCGTGATGGTCGAGCCACTGAATTTCACCTTCGCCGCATCGCCAGCCTGCAGCATTGCCACCACGGTGCTGCCCTGGCGCAGTTCGAAGCTGCCGCTACCGGGTTTCACCGCCTCATCAAAGCTCAGCTTGATTTCGGGATTCAGCGCCACCCCGGTTGCCGCCGCAGCGGGAATGGTGGCCTGCACAGTGGGTGGCGTGGTATCGGGCAGTGCCAGGGCGATGGAGACATCGTCAACGGCCAGGCCGTGATCGTTGCCCACATCATTGAGTTCGACCCAACGCAGCCACAACGTGGCCCCTGGCGCCCAGCCCAGACCGCGCAGATCGCCGCCCACATCATTCACCCGTCCGGCCACATTGCCATCCACCGGGGCGGCAGTACCGGTAGCGATCGGCGATTTCCAATTGAAATTCGCACCGGCAGGCAGCCATTCAGGCACATCGGCAAAGGTCGCGCCCATGCCGTACTCCAGCTCCATGGGCTGCTCGGAGGTGTTGCCGCCATTGCGCCATTGCTCGCCACTGAATCGCAGGCTGATCCCATCCACCGCGCCGCCCGTGTCATTGCGCATCGCCAGTGCAATCCAGCCGGCCACGGCACCCTGGGAGGGGCTGCCAAAGTAAGCTCCACCCGATGCCACGCCACCCAATGCACGGTCCGCATCCAGCCCCAGGCTGTAGAAGCTGCCGGCATTGGACGCGCCATTGCCTGCCGCATATGCAGTGATGGCCGCCAGGCTCCTGTTGAAGAGAAACCAGCCCGGCAGGGTGCTGTCATTGGCCCAGGCCAGCCCCGTCCCGGACGCGGCCAGGGTGTCGAAATTCTGCGCATAGGTGCCAGTGAAAGGAACCTGCGCCCATACGCCGGCGGAGGCCGAAAGAAGCAGGCCTGCACCATACAGACGCCAACGATGGCGCTGCAGCGGCGGACTCATCGGATTGGCCGGGTTGAACATAAACGGAATCAGCGTGCGGGCAATGGACATGGATGTGCAATAAAAAAATAATGCGCATCCCCCCGTGGTTGCGCAACTTTCGGTTTATCGCGCATGGACATGACCAGCCTGTGACTCGGCGGATGCTCCCGCGTCCTACGCGCAGACTGGCCGCTCACCCATCTGCCAACCCCGATACGCCATGCATCATTGCACCCAGTTTCTGAATCGTTTCATTGCCGGCCCTGGGGCATTTCCTCCTCCCTCCCTCTCATTCCCCCAGGAAGCCTTCAAAAAGGCACCGGCTCTTTCTTCCCAGGCCAGCGCAAGCCGCTGGCCTTTTTCTTGGGCGCACCTCGTCGCCACAACCATCCTCGTCACCCGTCTTGAACGCGCCACGTCGCTGGAGGCTTTTCGTGCGTCCGCACACTCCCACACTCTTTTTCTTACTCATAACTTACAAAAAATTCATTCCCGTGATATACACGCGCATCTCCCACTGAAAATCATCATCGCCATGACATCCGACTACAGGGCCCTGCTGCAACAAAAAGCCGATCTTGAGAAAAAGATCGACGCTCTGATCAAGCACGCAAGAACGGATGCGATCACTGAAGCAAAGGCCATGGTGCAGCAATATGGCCTGACGAAAGAGGATGTCTTCCCCTCCGCCAGGATCAAACCTCGCAAGACCGGACAGCGCAGCGTGGGCGAACCCAAATTCCGCAACCCCGAAACCGGCGCAACCTGGACAGGCCGCGGAAAGCCGCCCAAGTGGATAGAAGGCAAGGACCGCGCAAGCCTTGCCATCTGATCGCCAGCCATATTCAGGCGCGATGCCATACCATGTGCTTCCATCACCAGGAGGAAGCACACATGAGCAAACAGAACTCGGACACGCTGTTGGCTGCAGAACTGGCCGACCACTTCATAGAAGTCATTTTGTCGACCAAGCCCGAACTGCTGGTGTCGGGCATCGGCGGAGTGGCAGACCTGAACCATATACAGCATGGAGCCAAGGCCCTGGCACATTTCCGCCTGACGCTGATCCAGGAACTGTCCCAGCAGCCCATGCCCGACATGAACAGCCACTGAGGCAGGCGCGAGGCAACGAACAGGCAAGAAAAAACCGCCACACACTGAGGTCTTCAGTGTGTGGCGGTGTCTTGGATGGTGGAGCTGGCGGGAATTGAACCGCCGTCCTGCCCTTTATCCATGCTGGTACCGCTCTGATCCGTGCGATTTCCGTGCGAATATAAAAACTCCTCCGACACCATCAGACACCAGCAACGACAAAAGCCCCCTCGGCGCCGTGATGGCTGCCGAGGGGGCTTTTTTGCGTTCTGGTCTCGCTACACTGCGGCATGCTCGCAGCCACCCTCCTATGCCTCGTTGTCGGCGTCTCGGACGGCGACACCATCACTGCCCGCTGTGGCCAGCCGGGCGAGTATCAGCAGGTCAAAGTCCGCATCGGCGGCATCGATGCGCCGGAAAGTCGGCAGCCATATGGTGCGCGCGCAAAGCAGGCCCTGAGCGACCTGACGTACCGGAAGGAGGCCGAGCTGCGCTGCAACAAGATCGACCGCTACAAGCGACACGTCTGCAGCGTCTGGGTTGCTCCCGCCTCGGTGCCAGATGGCCCGCGCACTCTCGACGCCGGGCTGGCGATGGTCACGCAGGGCATGGCATGGTGGTATCGATACTACTCGAGCGAGCAGTCTGCCCAGGAGCGCGGGCAGTACGAATTCGCGGAGACAGAGGCCAAGGCCAAGCGCGTGGGCCTGTGGGCAGACACCGATCCCGTGGCGCCATGGGACTGGCGCGCGAATCTCAGGCAACAGGGCCGGCGCTGAACACTTCGACAGGAGCGACGCGGAGCAACTGAGAGGCTTCGGCCACTGTGCCCGCCAGCCACTGGTCCACGTCCGCGAGCTCGATCGGGATCACGCTCCGCTTGTCCTGCCGATCCGCTGGCAGCTTCGGATCTGGCTTGTGCATCCTCGACATCAGCGGATGCGCGTCGGCGTTGATCGTCAGCATCGTGTAGCTCTCGTACACCTGGCCCGTCGCGTGGTCGGTCCACACATTCCACAAGCCCGCCAGACCCCACGGGTCTCCGTCCGCGCGGGCGAATCTCCACCACACGTTTTTCCCGCTCTCCCAGTTCGGTTCATCGAACGTCGTCGCGGGGATGATGCAGCGCTGGCCTCTGGCCCAGGGGTGCTTGTAGCTGGCCTTCTGCGAAAGCTCCTCGCTGCGGGCGTTGTTCGTCGGGTACTTGAGCTTCGGCTCCTTGGCGAACCAGGGGATCAGGCCCCACTGCCCCGCCGCCAGCTCGCGGCTGTAGCCCGTGTCGTCCTGCGCCCTGCGCACGAAGGCGCCCGTACCACGCGGGAACACCTCGGCATCCCACCAGCGGTTCGGGCTCTGCGATCCCACGCGCCACATGCGTTCGATCTCATCTTCCCGGGGCGACTTATATCGATTGCACATAAGTGGATGCTAACTTACGCAATCCATAAAAACACTGGTTAAATAACCAGTATGAAAACCCAAATCACCTACCTTTGGCGATACCAGAACCACATGGGCAGATGGCGCACCACGCGCTTTGACTGTACTGAGGAGTTCATCAGGAAAAGCCATCCGGAGGCCGTCATGCTCCCCGAAACTCGGGTCGAGCGGATAGTGCCAGATACCGAGGAGGAGCTGATGGAAGCCATGTGCCGCAGCCACGGCGGCGGCTATGCACCAGGTCACGGGCCATGATCTGGACCGGTCAGCCCACTGAGCCTGGCTGGTATGCCGTGGTCGTGGACTACGGCCACCTGCCCTTCCCTGCAGCCAGGCGCTGGAGCGGGGAGCTCTGGGACGATGAGCGCGGCATCCGTGCGTTCGACGGGCCGCACGAATCGGCCGAGGCGGCACTGGACTGGGCGATGGAGCGATGCCCGGAGGATTGAGCACGGCACAATGCCGGCCATGATCGACCCCACAAATCCGAAACACACTGTCCACCAGCGCGTCGTCGCCGGCTTCATGGGACATTGGAAGGCCCACGGCAGCGACAAGTATCCCCAGCGCTTCCGCCTGCCGCCCGAGGAGCTCTACCATCTCGACCACGTCATGCACAAGGGAGAGCACCCGGGAATCATGTGGGGCGTGCCGCTCGACGCAGACCCCAGCACCAAGGGCGAAATGGTCGCGATTGACGGAACGGTGGTCTCGATAGCGCCGCCGGAGCCACCTACGGAGTGATGAGCCGCCAGCCCTTCCAGGACTTCGCGCGGCCACCCTTGATGTTGAGGATGCCGGCTGTGGCGTTGCACCATTCGCCCCCTGTGCCACGCTTGCCGCCCGTCCGCTTCCACTCCACATCAGACGGGGCAAAAAGGTGGGCGTTCGCGCGCACGAATTCGTAGAGGTTGCGGACCACATATGCCGTGCCGTCCGGGCCCTGAAGGCGCCACTCCACTGCATGCACATTGGCCTCACCACGGCCAGCAACTGGGCTGATCTTCGCCGCCGCCGTAGCCACCGGCTGGCTCCTGGCGGCCTGGGCTCGCCGCTCAGGGCGCCTATTGTTTTCGGCGGTATCCGGACGCTTCCAGCCGATGTGGTCAGCCGGATGCCCAAACTCGGTGCGACGCTTGATCACTGTCAGGAGAGTCGCTCCGGTCTCTGCAGCAAGCTGAGCGTTGGGCTTTCTCCAGTCCAGCGCTGCCCAGTCAGCAAGCTTGCGCATTTCGGTTCACCACACGCACTGCTTTGTGTCGATGTCGTACCAGTCTCCATCGATCCAGGCGAGCTCCAGGAAATCCTCGATCTCGCCACGCTCCAGCAGGGCCACTTTGTCGTTGGTGGTCGCATCGGCAGTCACGAATTCCGGCTCCTCGCCAGCTTGGCGCGCTGCAGCTAGGCTGTGGTGGCCATCCAGCACCACGCGGACAGAAACGCCGCCAGCTTCAAAGACCGGGGAAACCTGCACCTCGAAATCGCGCGCAGCCAGCTTTTCAGCAACGATGTCGTCGTCAATGTAGTGCTGGCTGGAGATGGTTTGCACGGTGGTCTCGCTGCCCTCATCCCGGGAGGCGCCGGTGGCTGCGATGTGCTGCCATGAGTTGAATTATGGGCCATCAAATCAAAACCACAAGTCCATACCCGAGCGCATCGAATGGTTGATTTATGGACCATGAAATCAAATAATCCTTTCATGAACGACACCACAACATCACGCGGTGGCGCCGGCCGTGGCCAGGGGCGCAAACCCCTCTCGGACGAAGGCGCAAAAGCATACAAGCTGCTGCTCACAGACGAGCAACGCGCCAAGCTGGCGAGTCTGGGCAATGCAGCCTGGGTGCGCGAGCAGATCGATTTCGCAACCCACCTGGACTCCTTCGACATGAGCAAAGCCGTCAACCTCAGCTCGCGCTACATCAATGCCCTGCGCAAACTCCCCCAGTATTACTGCAACCTCGACCATGCCGGTCCGTTGACTCACGTCATGACAGGCGTTCGCGTTCTGCCTTCCGGCGATCTGACGGACGCAGATGATGACAGTGGCATCCTTGAGGTTGTCTACCCCGGTGGGCACAAAATCGAGGTCAGCGCATATTCGTTTTTCGCCATGGCCGTGGCCGAAGGCGCAGAGATTCAGGCTGCAACCATGCCAGATGAAGTGGGCATTAAAGAGCGCCACCTCACACCTGCACAGCGGCAAACAGCCTTCCTCTCGGAACATCTCCGGAGAGAGCACGAGCTTGAGTGACAGCTACTGCACAACCTCTATCATCGCGCGGCCGGTGTCATAGGCCCGCTCGCAGGCACTGCCCCGGCCTCGGGCGTCGTCAGCAATGCGCGCCAGCTCTCCCGCTCGCTCGTCAGCGCGGCGCTGCAGCTCGGCGAGCAGATCGAGGGCTGCGGTGTCTGGCGCGCACTGTCCGGCAGCGGCGCGAGCCTGGGCGGCGGCACGGTGAGCGGTGAGATAGTTGGCGAGGTCGCCGCGCAGCCGGCCAGCAGCAGCGCGGGCAGCATCGGCATCCGCCGCAGCGCGCGCCAGGGCCAGGTCCGTGTCGCGTGCAAGAAAGTCGAGGCGTTCACGGTAGGCTCCTTCCCGTTGTCGATAGCGTTCGGATGCGTGCAGCGCGGCGGTGGCAGCGGTCTGGCGGTCTGTCGCCAGATCCGTGCGTGCCTGCGCCGCATCGCGCTCGGCACCCAGCCGCGCCAGCGACTGCCAGACCAGCAGTGCCGCCAGCAGCAGGGCCAGCAGCTGCCAGGCATGGGTTTGCAGGCGGGCCATCAAGGCTGGGCCTCCATGCACGCCGCGTGGCGCGCCTGCTGGCGTGTCCACACGCCGCGGCATACCTTGTTGCCGGGTGCCGAGCAGTCGAAGCGCCAGCGCGTGGGCCGGCCTGCGCCATCCCATCGATAGGCGCTGAAGCCCTGCAAAGGCTGGCTGCTGGTCATGAATCGCCAGGACAGGTAGGCCTGGCAGGCGCCGGCATATTCGCCGGCCCGCATTCTGGCCAGCATCGAGGAGCCGCGCCAGGCCCCGCAGCCGTACTGGCCCGCGAAGTCCACGGCCTGGGCAAACTCGACTTGGTGCACCAGCGTGTCGCCCAGCGAATTACGCACGCAGGCGCCGTACTGCCGCTCCAGCAGGTTGATGGCCAGTTCGCGCGCCCGTTCGCGTGTGATGGGTGGGTCGGCCAGGGTCACGCGTGTGCCGTCCTCGTAGCGCGTGGCGCCATGGCCGATGGTGGGCACATCGCCGCGAACCGGGATGATCGGATCTGCGCTGAAGCCTTCTGCGGCAATCCAGGCCGCGAGAATGGCCGCGCCAATGCCCAGGCCTGCCGCTGGCATGCGGGCCGTGCTCATGGCGCGCCCCAGTCGGTTTCGGGCTCCGGCTTCAGCCCAGCTAAGCGCGCGAGGCGCTGCCGCTGCTGGGCACGCTGATAGTCCTGGCGCCACTTCCAGACCAGATATCCGGCCTGCAGCGCAATGAAGGCGAGGGAAGCGACGACGAGCCAGTCACTCAACGGTAGGCCCCAGACCTTGAACACCCCGGTCGCGGCTGCGCCCGGCGTGGCCTGCATGATGGCGCCGGCAATGTCCTGCCGCTGCTCTGCGCTCAGGTGCTGGTGGATGCCCATCAGCGCGAGCAGGGATACGAGGTATTTCTTCATGGCCCCGATGATTCCGGGGCCGGCCCGCGCTGGCGAACCCTACACGGGGGCCGCAGGCCAGCCGGCAGCGACATCAATCTGCGACAGCGCCAGGGCGTCGTCGGCCGCCGCGTCGATCTGGTCCTCGATGCGCTGGCGCGTGCCCGTCAGCAGCCCATGCACCTGCCGGTACTTGTCGTCCTTCTCGCGGATGCGCTCGGCCAGAACCAGGCGGTCGAGACCACGCGCCAACGCGGCGGCATCGATCCAGGGCGTTGCGGCTGCGGGATCAGCCTCCAGCGCCCTCGCTTCTTGGGTCTGCACAGGCCAGGATTCGCGCTCGCTCAGCGGGTAGCCGGCCGCGATGACTTGCATGCGCCTGCGGTACTCTGCAGCCAGGGTCACACGCAGGCGCGCCGCGATCTCTGAAGCAGGCGGCAGTTCGGCAGGCAGGGGCACGCCGCCGGCTGCGAGCCAGGCGCGGTACTCGACGGCATCGGGATTAGGTTGCACCGATATATCGTTTGCCAGTGATATCGTCGCACGCACGCCGTCGCGCCAGCGGTAAACGAACCCCTCTCCTGTGAGCTGGTATGTTGTCATGCGTACCACCCTGGGGTCGTTGCGGTTCCGGCAGAATTCCCTGGCAATACAGACGCCCCGGCGCCAGCGACGAATACACCGCCCCCATTGTTTGTGAGATAGCGCGGCCCTGTGCCAGTCCCGACAAAGGTTGTCGTGTTGAATGAGGCGAAGCCGATGCGAACTGCTGCAGCGTATGCTGTACCGAATGCTGGCGTGCCAGTCAATGTTACTGTGACAGAGTCAGCAGTAAATGCTCCGTATTCTGACGCGATCACATGCGCAAGCGCGCTTCCGGAAATCGTATATGCGCCAATTGCCGTCACGTTGCTGTTTCGAGAGACGAATATCTGCGCCCCGGGTGTAGGGCCGAAGTCGATGCCTTGGAACTCAATGTTGGAAGGGCCGCCAAACGCGGCAATTGCATACCCAGACGTTGCTGTCTGCAACCGCATATTCTGCAGACGGTATTTGCTGTTGCGCGTTGATCGAGGAGCGGCAAAGCAGCTGGCGCCATTTGTTGAAACAGTGCAGGCTGCGGCGGATCCTCCGTCAATGACGATATAGCCGCCACCGACGGTCTCCTTCAGCTCTGCCCCGGCCGTCCATGTGCCCGCCTGCACGCTGATCGTGATGTCGAAATTGCCGTTGTCGATGGCTGCAGCAACATCAACCGCCTTCTGTATTGTTCGGAATGCCCCGCCCGCTGTATTGCTCAGGCCGGTGTTGCTGTCGCTGCCATCTGTGCGCACGTAGTATGTGCGCGCGGCGGTGAGCAGCTCGCGCACGCCGGGCAGCGTGTCGCCCGTGGGCAGCTCGCGGATGCTGCCGCTGACGTTGACCAGGGGACGCCGAGAAGCCATGGCGGATCAGGCCAGCACTACGGGCACGCCGCCCTCGAAGTTCACGGCGGTGGTGCTCACGGCCACGCCCAGGCGCTGCACCACGTTGCCCGATGCGCTGGGTGCCGTGGCGCCGCCCGTGCCCGCAGTGGTCTGCAGGAATACAGGCCCAGGGGTCTGGGCGGTGACCTGGGTGTTCGTGCCCTCGAAGTACACCGTAGCGTTGGCGCCGCTGGTGACGGCGGCCAGCACGAAGCCGTGGGCCTCCTTGCCGGACGTTGTGGCGTCGGCCTTGCGGACCTTGGCGCCCGTGCTGTTCCACACGTTGACCCAGTCGCCGGCCGCGAGCGCCTCGCTGGCTGCGATGACGGCGGTGTCGGCGCCAATTCCCACGGGCATCATGCTGTTGTCGATGCGGCCCGAATCGTCCAGGGCCACGATGTCGCCCGCATTGGCCGCGCCGGCCGAGGTCTGGATGCCCAGCACCTCGGTGACCAAGTTGTTGACGAGGCGGAGAAATTTCTTGGCAGCCATGGCGGCCTCCTATGCAAGGGTGATTGGTGGGTTGATGTCGATGAGGACGCGGGTGGAAGACAGCGCCTGGCCGATGACCTGGGAGAAGAGCGCGCCAGCAGGCGGGGCCTGGGCCAGTTGGCCGCCCAGCCCGACCAGCACCGGGCCGGGCGCCCAGGTCCAGCCGCTGTGCTCCAGCACAAAGCCGGTCTGCACTACAGCGTCGTCGCCGGGGCTGTAGGCGTCGGCCACCACGCCGAGGACGGCGCCACGGTGCGCGGGATTGGTCGCGTCGGCGGCGATCAGCTCGCCCAGGGCGTTGCAAGCCACCGCGCTGTGGCCGCTGATGGGCAGCGGGCCGACCTTGACGGTGATGGCGCCGCCGGGCGGCCCTGGCTGACCTTGGCGGCCAGGCGGCCCCTGCTCAGCCACCGCCAGGATCTCGATTTCCTCGACCTGCTCGACCAGCACCGAATCCTGGGCTTCCTCGGCCAGAATCTCGGTCTCTTGGACGATCAGCAAATCAGTCACGGGTGACCTCCGGACTCACGCAGAGCGAGCCTTGGGCCAAGCGCTTCACCTCGCCGCCGGGGTGCATGATTTCCAGATCGAACACCCCGCCGCTCCAGGTGATGGCGGCGGTCGTGTCTGCATCGACCAGCAGGTCCACCGTGCCGGCCGTGCCGCCCAGGGCAATGCGCCCGTTCTCGGTGGTCAGCTCCAGCAGCGCGGCTGTGGATTCGACCTCCTCACGCACCTGCATGCGGGCCGTGCAGCCTGTGATGTCGATGGGCGTTCTGTCAGGATTGAGCCAGCGCAGGCGCTTACGAAACGTCGCGCCCTGGTAGATCTGCAGTTTGAGAGTGGCCGGCTTGGTCATGCCCCGCAGTGTTCCCGGCAGGGCCGCTGGAGGCGAACCCTAGCCGGGGGCAAGGTTCAAGGGTTCAGGATCGAATCCCAGTCCGTCACATCCCGCTCGCTGCCGCTGTAGCTGCCGCTGGCGCGCACCTGGTTGTTCAGCGTGGTAATCATGTTGCCCAGGAAGTCCACGATTTCCTGGCCGTTGACCATCTTGAGCTTGGCCACGTCCACGGCCACATCGCTGATCTGCAGGGCGTCGGCCGTGCTCTTGTAATGCCGCTGGGCTGCTTCCTGGGCCAATTGCGCCAGGCGGGCGTTGAACTGGGCGGGCAGCGCGTAGCTGCGGTTGTAGCTGTCGATCACGGCGTCCTGATCGCTGATCCACAGGCCCCGGGCGCGCAGCTTGTCGCGGAAGGCCTGGGCGGTCTGCTGGTGCAGCTGCTTGATGCGGTCCATGCGCTGGTCCAGCTCTGCACGCACCAGGCGCATCTTGGTCTCGCGCTCTTCGCGCAGGCGTGCGGCGTGCACTGCGGCGATGGCATCGGCTGCTGCCCGGGTGCTTTCAGCGTGCAGCCGCGCGATGGCGTTGTGCGTGGCGCCCGGGGCGAAGCGGTGTCCGCTGGCGGCGGCGGCATCCAGCAGATCCCGCTCTCCAGTCCAGGCGTCCTTGCGCGCCAGCGCGAAAGCGGTGTCGCCGGCCACGCGGTCCACGCTCTCGATGTAGGTCGTGCCAACGGCCGAGGCGAGAGCCGACTGGATCCAGGCATCCGCATCGGCGCCAGCGTCCAGCAGACCCGGGAACAGGTCGTTGACCACGCTGCTGTAGCCGGTGAAGAACGTACCCACGGCCTGCTCGATGACCTGGGGCAGTTGGCCCACGACCGGGGCCGAAGCCTCGCCCGAGGCCGGGCCCAGGGCCGTCAGCACGGCCGATAGGCTGTTGCTGTGCTTAGCCTTGGCCACCTCGGGTTCGCCCGGGATGCCATCGATGATCTGGGTAATGGCCGGGCCGATCTTGGACTGCATCCGGCCTTCGGCGTCCGTGATCATCTTGCCGATCTTGTCGATGGCGGTGTAGACGATGGCGGCCGACAGGCCCTGCATTGCGATGCCGGTGGTTGCCATGCTTACTCCTCGGCGTTCACGGTGTTGGATTCGGTGGCCTGCGAGTTCACCGACACGCCGGCACTGTTGAGCGCCGCTGCGGAGCCGGTGGACAGGCGGCGCAGGCGCTTGACCTGCTGCTCTACGTTCAGGCCGATGACTTCCAGCGCGCGGTCGTTCATGGCCTTGACGGTGCGCTGCGAGGCCGCGCTGCCGTCCTGGTTGGCCAGGACCTGGGCGTCCCAGCGCTGCAGCTCGGCGCTGGCCACCTGCATCTGGGCAGCGAGGGCCTGGTCGTCGCGGCGCACGCGCGTCAGGTACTCGTTGTTGCGGCCGAACACGTCGTACATGATGTTCATGCGCCCGAAGACGAAGTCCATGGCTGTGTCCAGCGCGGCATTGCGCAGGCGCGCCAGCTCGGTGATGGCGTCCACCAGCAGGCGGCGGCGCTCGGCTTCGCGGTCGGCTGTCATCTGGGCGGCCAGTCGGCCCTGGTACAGGTCCACCACGCCGCCGGCCACGGCCTGCAGCGCTTGGGCCGCGCCGGGCGGGACGGGCAGCCCGCGCTGGTTGAGTCCGCCCAGCACCTGCACGCCCTGCTGCCGGGACTGGGCCATCCGGTGGTCCTGGCCGACATAGCCCAGGCCGTCCTGGCCATGCATAGTGGCGCGCAGCCAGTCCACGGCATTGCGCCAGCCCGGGCCCACGGGCGCCACGAGGTCCATCACACCCTGAAACTCCACGGCCCATTCGTCGGCCACCTGACCCAGTTGCCTGGCCAGGGCCTGGTCGTGCTGGGCCACCCAGGAGCCTGCATCCGCCGGATCGAATCCGCTGCTGTACTGCGGCAGCCGGTAGGCGCCATCGGTACGGGCCGGCGTGAAGGATGCCACGGGCGACTCGATGGCCTGGGCCTCGCCGTACTTCTGCAGCGCAATGCCCCAGGCACGGCCCAGCAGCTCGTCAAACAAAATCGCTGATGGCAGCGCACGTCCATTGGCCATGGTCAGCCCCTCCCGATCCGGCGCTGGCCCGCGACCACGCCGAAAACAATGTTGTCCAGTTCGGCGGCGCCCTCGCCCAACAAGTCGAAGGTGAAGTAGTTGGCAGCCAGGCCCCGACCCGGATCGAAGCGCTGCACACGCTGCGCCGCATCCACGCGCCGCGCGCGGTAGGTGTAGGTCTGCTGGCCGTCGCCGATGCGCACATACAGCTGGCCCGTGGCCGAGACGCCGGCATGGACCGACTCCAGCCGCTTGAGGGCCTGGCTGCCGAAGTCGTGCTTGCCCAGGCACGCACCCCATTCGATGGGCAGGCCGGCATCGGTGGTGCCGCCCAGGCTGTAGACGCCATCGGCACGCAAGCCGAACTGCCGGCCGCCCACGGTCATGAAGCTTTCGAAGGCGTAGCCCTCGTAGCGGGTGGAGGCGCTGGATTCGGTATTGACCACCCAGGCATGCCCGGGATCGACCAGCACAGGCTGGCCGTCCACGACCCGGAACACCAGCGCCCGATAGCGCTCCACGGCGCCCAGGTGCTCGAGCACGCTGGCCACGATAGCCCCGGAGATCTCCGTCTCGGCCGCGCTGCCGATCTGCTCGTGCACGTCCAGCACCAGACCGGCCGCGCCCAGCGTCAGCGCGCCCGAGGCTCCGACGCGCTCGGCAATGACCACGATCACATAGCCGCTGGCCGTCAGCGCCGCCTCGGCGCCCAGCAGGTCCTGCGCCCGCACCAGGTGGGTCAGCGCCTCCACATCGGACAGCAGTTGCACGGGCCCCAGGGCCAACCGGCCCTCGGCATGCCGGTCCTGGGAGGCCACGGTGAAGGCCGGGCCCAGGCGCATCTGGTAGTCGTGGCCCTGTCCGCTGATGATGGAGCCGTTGACCACGGGCGGCGGCACGAAGACCGTGCCGATGGAGTACTGCGGGATCCAGGCGCCCTCGCCCACCTCGACCTCGGCCGTGGTCTGCAGGCGCGCCAGCGTGGGCCGCGCCACGGCGTCATTGCGGGCGTCCGATGCCCGGACCTGGGCGCCGGCCAGCCGCAGCGCGCCACGCGGGATGGGGTCGCCGGCCACGCGCAGGGGCTGCAGCCGCGCCTTGACCTGGGCCAGCGGCCGGTCAGCGGCGAAGAGGTCCAGCGGCTGCAGCCCCATGCGGATCTCCAAAGGCTCCAGCGCCTGGCCCTCCACCTGCAGCGGCGCCAGGTTCAGCACGGCCGTGCCGTCCTGCTCGACCACACCGTCCTGCAGCCGGGGCGCGTCCACGACGTCATCACCGGCATACAGCACAGCATCGAGCACATAGGGTCCGGTCATCGCAAAGCGCCCCTTGTGGACGCTGACATCGTTCAGGAACCACTCGATGCGCCCGCCTCCGACCTGGGCGCGCACCGTGTCATTGCCCGTCATCGAGCCCACGCGCTGCAGCGTGACGCCAGCATGGCGAACGTTGACCTGGCCATCCCCAAAGAGCAGGCCGTACTCCACATTCACAAAGGAGGACCGGCGTGTGCGCGGCACTTGGCTGGCCAGGGTGAAGCCCACCACGGCGCCCACAGGCTTTCCGATCACGAAGGCGGCCGTGCCGATCCAGTTGGCCGGCAGCTCGCGCAGGCTGTGCGCTCCACCGTTCCAACCGAAGTGCCAGTCGTAGGTGCGGCGCTCCGGGGTGGCGACCTTCGGCGGCCGCGCGGGAATAGCGGGCTGGGCGGGGATCACGATGCGCACGTTCTCGCGGCGCATGATCCAGGCGCTGGTCCAGGTCAGGGGCACGCGCTGGGCGTCGGCATAGTCGGATGTCTGAACGTAGGCCCAGACATCGCTGTAGTGGGCTGTCGCTGCGCTCAACGATGGGTTGCCCACGCGCTCGCGCAGCACATCCAGCGGCGTGCGCCAGGTCACCAGGCGTTCGCCACCGGGCAATGCCTGCTCCAGCCGCTGCATCTCATGCGGCCCGGCCTCGACACGCACATCTCGCCATTCGTACGTGATGCGCTCGGGGATGGCCGGCTGCCCCGGAAACCCCGGGTCCGCAGGCGTGGCCGGCACGAACTCGACCAGCTTCTTGTTCTTGATCAGCGCGTTACCCATTGGCGGGCTCCTTGGCGCGGTGGTCGGCCATCCAGGGCCGGCCGGGGTTCATGGGCAGCAGCTCGCCGTTGTCGTCGCGCAGGCTCAGCAGGGGGAACAGCTCGCCGCGGTTGAAGTCGAAGCGCGAGTCGTCGATGTCGTAGCCGCTGGAGCCGGGCAGCAGCTGGCCGTCCACCCAGGCCCAGTACGGCAAGCGCATGCTGAGCGCCGTGGCGCGCCAGCGCTGGCCCCCGTCGCGGCTGGTGTGCAGCTTCACGGCCAGCGGCAGGATGGCGCCGTTCTCGTCGGTCTGGCGCGGGCCGTAGACGGGGATGGCCAGCGTGCGCTGGTCCAGCGCCACGACAAAGCCCACGCGCTGGGGCCAGGGCTGGGGCAGCATCCGCCGCTCCCAGGTGGCGCCGCCGTCATCGGAGACCATGAGCTGGGCCCGGCTGCCGGGATAGTCGATCACGCCCGGCGAGCCCTCGGCGTGGATGTACTGGGGATCGAACTGGACCCACAGCAGCGGCTTCCTGTCCACGCGCACGCCGCCGCCGTAGCCCACGGCCCAGTAAGGCGGGTAGTGCCGCAGGCCGCCGATCACATCGCCAGCATGCAGCCCTGCGCTGAACCGGCTGCCCGGGATGGTGCTGATGCGCGTGGCGCCGGTGCGGGTGAACGCATAGACCTGCACGCTGGCCGCATCGGGCGCGGGCACCAGACTGTCCAGCTGCAGCGCGGAGACCAGCAGCAGCGTGTCCTTGTCGCGCGGCACCATGGCGGCGATCACGGGCGCGGCGTTGCCATCGGTGATCCCGGTATGCGGCACATGGACCCAGGTGGCGCCGTTGTCATCGCTCCAGAGATAGGCCCAGCCCGCGCTGGCCGCGGACACGCTGCCGGCGCCCGGCAGGCGCAGCGTGGTCATGCGCAGGGACAGCACCAGGGTCTGGGGCGACAGGCGCACCAGGTCCATCTCCACGGGCGCCATGTATTGCCCAGCGGTCAGGGCCGCCGGCATGGTGATCTTGGAGGTCTGCACGCCATCGGCCGTGGTGCGTGTGCAGGTCAGGCGGTACAGGCCCGAGGAATCGGGGTGGTAGCAGTCCTCGGCCAGGCCATGCACGGCGACCAGGCTCAAATAGCTCTTTCCATCCTGCTTGGCCATGGCCGGCTCGGCCACGGCATAGGTGCTGCTGGGATCGGCACGCATGCTCAGCAGCACCCGGCCGAACAGCAGCCCCGCATTGGGCGCGTAGACCTTGTTCGCGTCGTACAGCAGATCGTTGTCCGCCAGGAAGTCGATGGAGCGCGACCCCGGATCAAAGCCCAGGCCGCTGTGCACGCCGAACGAGAGCAGCACCTTGCCGCCGGCCGGCCGGTCCGGGTCCATGCGCACCAGCTCGACACCCGTGCAGCGGCCGACGCGGCGCACGGGCTGCGCGAAGCCATTCATCCCCGCGAAATACCGCGTGTCGCCGGCCGCCGAGACCTCGCGCACCAGCAGCACGGTGCCGTCGCCCAGGGAGAACAGCCGCCGCTTGCCGTTCTTTGTAGCATGGTCGGCCGTCTCCACGCGAGTCTCGACACGAGTGAAGCGCGGCACGCGGGTCTGCAGCTTGGAAGCGGCCAGGCTGCTGAAGGACAGCGGCCCCTGCTGCTCGTCGAGCGCAGACGCCATGAGCTGCACCCGGGGCACTGCGTCGGGCGCGCCCGGGGCAGGCGGCGCCACATCGTCGGGCACGGCCTGTGCATAGCCATCCGTCAGGCGGCGCGCGTCCGGCGGCTCCCACAGCGACACCAGTTGCACGACCTCGCCACCCGTGCGCCGCATGGTGATGAACTCGCCCGAGCGCTGCACCTCACTGCCGTCGCGCCGGTCGGTCATGAAGGTGTTGCCCACATCCAGCATGCCCTTGAGCGCCTGGTGCTCTGGCCCGCCGGCATCGCCCTTGAGGTCCTTGTGGATCAGCATCACACCTCCTCGCGCGCCAGCAGGAAGTCGGTCCAGAACTCGGAGGGGCCGCCTCCGCTGGTGCCGTTCCACCAGAAGGCAGCAAGGCGATCAATGCCGTTGAAGGCGCCATCGGCCTGCACACGGTTCGTCGCTGATAGCGCATAGGGCCGCATCTCTTGCCACTCGAATTCCGTGCCCGCCAGTTCGGCTGCCGTGATCTCGCCCAGCAACACCTCGCCGTCGATTACCTGGAAGCCACCGCCCAGGCTCACCAGGCGCAGCTCCTGCACCGTTGAAGGCACGTTGACCGGCTTGACCACAGCACCGGCCGCGTCCAGGTCGAACTCATGCACGCCCTCGTTCGTGTCCTTGTACAGCAGAGTGACGTCCGCCGTGACACTGACGGGCTCACCGGCCACTGTGACTTGGTACAGGCCCACGTTGATCGTGCGCACCAGCTGGGCCGGAGCGCGGACCTCGAAGTCCGGCGCCGGCGGTAGGCCCAGGTCCAGGAAGCCGCGCGACGGGTTGATCGCATCCCCGTTCCAGCCGAACGCCCAGTGCGCCGCATCGATCAGGTCCTGGAAGTCCAGGCCCAGGTATGGATCATCGGCAGCCACCACGGCCACGAGCACGTCGGCCTGGGGAACCAGGGCCCCGGCCTCGTAGACGAGCGTTCCAGCAGCCATGCCTGCGCCCCGATCAGAACGCCGGCAGCGCGATGGAGAAGAAGTTGACGGCCTGGGGCGCGCCCACCGGCAGATCCACGCTGGTGATGTTCAGGTCGGCGCCCGCGCGCGCCACAGTCCCCTGCAGGCGCGGCAGCGTGATGGACAGGCCTCCCGCATCACTGGCGCCCACGAACCGGAAAAACCGCACCGTACCGGACTCGATCACCGTGCCGGTCCAGGTCTGGGTGGACAGCTTCTCGATGAAGCCATCGGCCGCCGTGGTGCTGAGCGTCAGGCCCGCCGAGGTGCCGTCGCTGTAGATCCGGGCCAGCAGCTTGTGCACGGCAGGGTCGAGCGCGGCGTCGGCCGTGGCCGGAATCGAGACCTCCGGACAGCCGTACAGCTCCAGGAAGCCGCCATCCAGGGCCGCCTTGAGCGAGCCCGTGGCGAGCATGTGATTGCGAAGGCCGGTAGAGGCTTTGGTCGTCATGGTGGTGGTCCTCAGAAAGCTGGTTCAGGAAACGGAAATGAACTGGAAGCCCGCCAGGATCTCCAGATAGAAGGCGGGATCGACGGCGCGCGCCACGGGCAGGCGCACGATGGACAGCAGCGCGCCGGTGTCCGAGCCCTTGCCCGAACTGCTGCTCACGAACACGCCGTTGACGGTCTGCATGCCGGTGAAGCTGAACCGCGCCAGGCTCAGCTCGTTGCTCACGCCGCCGGCCGAAACGTTGCCCGGCACCCAGGCCTTGCGCGTAGCCCCGTCGTACTGCGTGACCTCGGTCACCAGCGTGGGCAGCGTGGCGGCCGTCTCGGTGCCGTTGGGTACATAGGAGCCGGACCAGAGCCCGATGAACAGGTTGGCCGGCATGGCCGCGCCCTTGAAGCAGGCATTGGCGATCAGGTCCAGGCCTTCGCTGGGCACGCGGTTGTGCAGGCGCTCGCGGTGCACCAGCGCGTCGTCGGCGCGGCGGCGCAGCGCCAGGTCGTAAACAAAGCCGCAGGGGATGGCGTGGTTGGTGTTCATGGCTGGGCCTTTCGTACAAGCCGGGCCTGGGCATAGGAGCCCACGCCGGCCGAAGTGCTGGGGGATTGAGAGAGGGTGGCCACGATGGCGCGCATGCCGTCGGCCTCGCGGTACAGCGTTGCGCCCGCGCCCGAGGCCTCCATGGCGATGTGCTCGGCCTGCAGGTTGACCAGCGACCCGTCCGGCCGCGCCGAGACGATGCCGCGCGTGCTCATCCAGTGCGCGCCGTCCGTGCCGCCCGTGGCCGCGAGCCGATACCCGGCTTGCTGCTGCAGTGCGCCGTAGGGCAACACCGCGCGCATGGACTGCGCTGGCAGGCCACCGGCCAGGAAATAGGTCTTGTCCGCCATCACAAACACGCCAGCCTCCACGGCCGCGATGCAGGTGATGGGCGCCGGGAAAATCTCGAAGCCCCGCGACTCGTCGCGCAGGCCCGGGGTGAACGGCTCGCTGTAGATCAGCGCCGAGCCCACGGCCACCAGCAGCCGGCCGCCCTGGTAGGCAATGCTGCTGCCCGCCGGCATCAGGGAGAACTGCACATCGCCCACGACCTGCGGCTGGGCATCGAGCCAGCGCGGCGTCGGGCCGGGCACGGGGTGATAGGACCCGACGCGGATGCCGTCGGTGAAGTACACGGCCTCGTTGACCTCGCAGTACACGACTGGCGTGACCCGGCCGTATCCCGCGGCGACCTGGGTGCGCGCAGTGGCGCCAGCAGCATCCACATCGATCCGGAAGATGTCGCCGCAGTCGCAGTACAGGCCATACGAGCCATCGAGCGGCGACCAGCCCGAATGACAGTCCAGGCCCTGCTCCGCCAACGCATAACCGCCTCGCGTCTTGAGCGAGCCCTGGGCCGTCACATCGATGTTGAGCGCATCACGCAGCAGGTGGCCGGCGCCCTCGGGCAGCCCGAGCTTGAAATCTGGCGCGCGGTTGTCCATTCCGAGGGGGAACGGGCCGATGGGCTTGGGGGTGGATGGCATGCCCAGGAGTCTCCCGGGCATGCGGCTATTGGTCGAACCCTAGCGGGGGCGCGCCTACCGTGCGTCCGCAGCCATCTCCCGCATTTGCTGACGCAGCGCCTTCGGCGAGTTGTCCGCGATACGGTCAATGCGATCTTTGCCCATCTCGCGCACCTTCTTCAACACGTCGGGCATCTTGACGACGATGGGCTGCTCCGGATTGTTCTGATTCCAGGCCGCCAACCGCTCGCGCACACGCGCCAGTGCGCCCTCGTCCTTGCGGAACAGCGCATCCGCCCACTGCGCCTTGATCTCGCTGCTGGTCAGGCTGTAGAAGCTCTTGGACCGCTGCATGAAGCTGTTGGCCTCCTGGATCTCAGCCACGCTCTTGGGCTGAAAGCCGACAGCCTTGGCCACAGCCTCGGCCAGCGTGGTGTCGATCACCTTGTAGCCCTTGGTGTCCTTGTACATTCCGCTGGCGGCCATGTCCGCCCCCTTGAACGCATTGCGCACGGCCGTGGGCGACACCTCCAGCGCGGCGCCGCCAAAATCGCCCGTGAGCGCCTTGCCGCCGGCCTTGAAGCCACGCATCACCAGATCGCCCGCCGGCCCCACCACCTCCAGCAGATCCCGCTCGCGGCTTTGTTTGGTCAGCAGCAGGCCCGTGCCGGGCAGCAGGTTGCCCATGCCCAGGCGGCCGGACACATCGATGGGAGCACCTGGCAGGCCAGAAACGCCCTGCTCCAGGAACTCAGCCAGCTCCTTGCCCACGATGCCGGCCAGCGCCTCCTTGCGCCACTGCTTGGCACTGAGGTTGTAGCCCATCATCTGGCCCACGCCGTCGATCAGGTCCTCGGCGTCTTCCATGAAGGGCACACCGCCGGCGCCGCCCATCAGCAGCAGCATGGCCAGGGCCCAGCCCACAGCCCGCTTGCCTTCCGGGCCGCCCTGCTTCCACATGCGCTGCATCAGTTCCAGGTAGCTGACGGAATAGGTCTTGAAGGTGAACAGCGTGCCGCCCACGGCGCCGCGTGCCCACTGGGGCTTGTTGGCCTTGGAATAGACGAACTGCGTCTCAAGCACGGCCTTGCGCGCGAAGGCGCCCGGGTCATCCATGCCCTGGGCCTTGGCGATGCGGAAGGCTGCGATGAAAGTGGAGCGCCGGTTGAACTGCTCGGCCAGGGCGAAGGGCTGACCCCATGCCACCTTTGCGCGCTCCCAGGCATTGCCCGCCGCAGCGCGCGCATCGCCGGACTTGGTGCCGTCGCCCGAGCGCAGGCCGCCCGCTCCGCGCGCCTGGGCCATGAGCTGGTGCACTTCCTGAGGCGAGACCACGCCGTCGTCCTCGGCAGACTTCAGCGCGTGAGCGAGATCGGTCTCGTACTTCATGCCGCGCGTGCCCATGTCCTTCAGTGCCCGCGCCATCTGGCCGCTGGCCGCACGGATGCCGCCGAACTGGCTGAGCCAGGGCAGCGTCACCGCAAAGGGCTGGGTCATGTTCACGGCAGCCGAGGCAAGCGAGCCGCCCAGGTACTGCGCAAACAGCATGCCGCGCACGGCCTGGCCCTCTTCCTGAGGATCGCGGATGTAGCTGCGCAGGCCCATGGCCAGGTCCTTCAGCTCGCCCTGTTCCTTCGGGATATCGTTGACCGCGCGGTCCATGGTGCCTGCGTTCAGGCCCGCCGCGCCCTGGCGCGCATTGCTGTAGACGAAGTTGGCCACCACGCGGCCCACGTCCTGGCTGTAGCCCTCGATGCCCTTGCGCTGGATCAGGCGCTTGAGCGCGCTGTGGTTGTTCTTGGTCAGCTTCAGGTATTCATCGAACACCTTGCGCGTGGCGGCGTCAGCCTCCTTGCCCACGACCATGTCCTTGAAGATCTCCAGTGTCTCGGGGGTAATGCCCGCGAACAGCTTGAAGGACTGCTGGCTCATGGTGCCCTGCGTGATCACTGCGCCAGGGAAGGCCTGGGCCATCTGGATTTTGGCCAGGTTGGCGTCCTTCATGGTCTCGTACATGCCGAAGTACTGGCGGTTGCCCTGATGGTCGACCACGTCCAGCGTGTACCGGCCGAAGCGCGACAGCGGCGCATACCCGCCGTCCTGCAGGTCCTTGGCTGTGGCCGCCCGGTCCACCACCATGTTGTTCAGCTGCAGCAGCCGGTCGGCCAGGTCCGGCTTGGCCTTGGCATCCTCCTGCAGCGTGGTAGTCAGCAGCTCCAGAGCATCGGACAGCTTGGGCGCGTCCAGCACCATGTCGCGCAGGCCGGCGTACTCGTCGCCCAGCGCGCGCATCATGTCCGCGCGGGCCGTCATGTCGATGGATCGGTCGATGGCCGCGCGCGCTTCGCGGTACAGGGCAATCTGGTTGGGCGTGGCGCCGAACATCGTCTGCAGCTCGGCATCCGTCCAGACCGCGCCTGCCTTGAGCATCTTGCTCTCGAAGCGAGAATTCACCAGCGCTTCGTACTGGGCCAGCGGCAGCCCGCGCCAGGCGCGCAGCATCCGGTCGTCCAGGCGGCCGGCGCGCAGCAGCAGTTGAGCCTTGTCATCGGCGGGCAGGTTGCCGTACTTCTTGGTCAGCTCGTCCACCAGCACGGCCTTGCCGTCCACGTCCCGGCCCCACAGCAGCGTGCCCTCGAAAAGAGGCTTGGCCACGGCCTTGTTGTCGGCGGCGGAAACAGGCGTCTTGCGATTCTTGCCCACCAGATCGCCGATGGTGTCCACACGCGGCAGCAGGCGCGGCGCCCGGTCGGCCGCATCGTTGGCCAGCATGGACACGTCGTCGATGTTGCGCTGGGCGGTCTCGTAGACCGGCTTGAAGGCTGGCGCACGCTCGGCGAGGTGCCGCATGGTGCCGATGGTCTTGTCCCAGACAGAGACCTTGCCCGGGTGGGACATCGTCTTCTGGAGCTGGTCCAGAGCGCTGTCCTTGAGCTCCGAAAGCCGCGAGCGGCTGAAGCTCAGTTCGTCGCCTGCATCGCCTTGGCGAGGATTGCCTTGATCTGCGCGCTCGCCTGCGCGTCGTCCTTCTTCAGCGATTCGATCTCGGAGTCGCTCAGCCGGCTCGAATCGCGCGAGGTATCGGGCTTCCGACTCGGTGAGCGCGTCGAAGCCGTAGCCTGTGGCTGCACGGAATTGATCTTCGAGGTCACCATGTTTTTGCCGGAGAGAGGTCAGAGTTTCGGGAGAGGGCTGGATTTTTGCACTGTACTGCTTGCCGGTCAACGCAACCACGCCCACCACATTGCCTCCACCTTCACGAATGTGGCTGGCCAGGGCCGCGAACGTGCCGCCCTGCGTGAGGGTGTCATCCACCAGGAGGTAGTCGCCCGGCTCTACGGCGCCCGCGAAATCGACAGGTGCAAAGATGCGATCCAGTCCATCCAGGCCGGTGCGCCGCGCGCGATTCGCCTGCACGATGCCCGTCGCAGTTTCGAGGCCCAGGCGTGCAGCCAAGACTTCGGCCACGGCACGTGGGATCTTGTTTCGACCCGAGGATTCCTCGGCGGCCACTGGCAGCACACGCGGCCGCGCACCACCCAGCGCATCTGCCACCTTAGCCACCATCTCAGGCGTCACGAGGTCCACGGCCAGCCGCGTGGCGGCCTCAACGTCTCCCGCCTTGGCAGCAGCGTAGTCGGGATGCTTCGATGCGCTGCCCAGCGTGCTGCCGATGATGGCGTCCGGAGTGATGGCCGGCGAGTCCGACCGGCTGAACACAGGCTCGATGCGGTCGGTCGCGGCGCGCTGCCCGCGCTCCACAAACTCGCGTGCTGGGAGGATGTAGCCCTGGATGATGTCGGCGTCCGACAGCTTCAGGCGCCCGAACCCGGGCACGTTGGCCCGCAGCCAGTTCCGGATCGCTGCCACGGCGCGGCGCACGAAATGCAGTTGCGGCGTCTTCTCGGCCATCTCGGCCAGCACTTCCTCGGCCGCATGGCGCCGGCTCAGGTCCGTGACGCCGCGCAGCCCGTATTCCTTGATCTTGGCCGCCACCTCCGCTTGGCGCATGGTGGCAACCTGGTTGAGGATCTTGTTCAGCTCCGGGCCAAACATGCCGCGCAGGCCGTGGTGGCCCAGCACCTCGTGGTGCAGCACACGGGCTGCGTCGGCGGGCGTGTTCAGCTTGCTGGCCAGCAGGTAGGCCTTGCCGCGCCAGTAGAAGCCCTCGGGCGCGCCACTGGCGCCGCCGCTGCGCTGGCGCAAATCCGCGCGCCGCGCCGCCTCGGGCACGGCCGGATCGTTCATGTCGAAGGCCACGACGACTTCTGGCCCGTTGCTCCAACCCTTGCGGATGGCGTCCACCGTCTGGCGCACCTGACCCACGGCCTGGGCCCGCGCCGCGGCGGAAAACGCCGCCGGCTCGGGCCGCATGATGCGCAGCAGGTTGGCCATCTGGTCGTCGGTCAGGCCCTGGCCATCGGCTTCGCCACGGCGGAACGGCAGTTCCTCGGTGCGCTCCACCGGCCCGGCCTTCAATTCGCGGGCGCTGGGTGGCGTGGCATGGGTGCGCTCGCGCACGCCCAGCACATCCTCCCAGCCAGAGCCCTGCTTCTCCACCTGGCGCACCGTCACGCTCCAGACGCCATCGGCATTGGCGGGCGTGTACGAGACCACGCGGACATGGCTATCCCCGTAGCCTTTCACGATGTTGCCCGGGGTGAAGTAGTCGGCGCGGGCGGCCTCCTCAGCGGCTGCCTTCTTGGCCAGGACGCCGCGCGGCTTCTTCGTTGTTGCAGGCGCTGCGCCGGGCAGCGTGCCGGCCGGCTTCTTCGTCTTCGCCGGATCACGCAGCCAGGTCTTGAATTCGTCCTGCGTCATCTGCGTGATCGCGCCGAGGCCAGTCCACCCCTTCTCATAGTTGCCCAGGTAGGCTGCCCGCGCGTCGGCCTCGTCGGCCACGCCCAGCACCACCTTGTGCTCATCGAACGAGCCATCTCGGTTCACCTGGTCCACGACGAACACCGGCAGGTCCGGATCGCTCGCACGGTCGGTCATGAACACGTCCACATGGTCCTTGTCCGCGCCCACGGAACCCTTGAAGTAGCCGTAGTGGTTCAGCAGCGGAGGCCATTCGGGCCGGCGGCGGCTGCCGGCCGGGTTCTCGATGCTGATGTCCAGGCCGTTCAGGCGGACGTGACCCTTCTTGTAGTTGCCCGCCTCCTTCTGGGCATCGGTGGGCTCGGGCAGGTCGTTGGCTTGGCTGGTGGCCGCCTCCCGCGCAGCTGCTTCCACGACTGCAGGTGCTGCAGGTGCTGCAGGTGCTGCAGCAGCATCGGGCATGGCGGCGGCCAGCTTCTCGCGTACCTTGGGCGCCAGGTCAGCCCATGCCCGCGTGTGGGCCCCGGCGCGGGCCGGGGCGTTCAACCCCTTCGCGGCCTTGGCCACCGCCTGGCGCTCGGCCGCCGGCATGCTGGTCCAGCGTTCGCTGGCGGCCAGCAGCTGGGCGCGCCGCGCGTCGTTCCCTTCCTTGGCGATGGCCACGGCCTGCTGCTCGCCCGCCGTGGGCGCTGGCGCAGCAGCAGGCGCTACAGCGGCAGTCTGTTCGCTGGCGCCACTTCGGCCAGGTAGAGCAGGTTGCACGCCGGCAGCAGGCTGTCCGGCACTTCCACCTCGCGGCCCAGCAGGCTGCGCATCTGGCGCGCGTCCTGCCGGCTGACTGCCCCCAGCCTCCGGAGCAGCCGCAGGGCCTGCTGGGCGTTCATCTGCCACCCGTACTGCAGGTGCGGTTGAATCATTGGTTGCTCCTTGCGGTTGCATGGCGTCAGCAAGACGGAGCTGCAGCTCCGCATTCAGGTTCTCCCAGCGCGCGCCGTGGAGACTGCCTTTGAGGGCAGCGTTTACACCGCCCACACGCTTGGCCAGGGCCTTGCGCTCTGCGGTGGGCATGCTGGCCCAGGCCGCGCGGCCGGCGTCGATGCGCTGGGCAGGAGTTTGGACTGGCGCTTGAGCCTGCGGGCCTGGCGCCGCACCTGCTTGCGCGCCATCGTGCTGAGACGAGGTGGAGCCATTGGTCAGCCCCTGCGCAGCTGCAGGACCTGCAACCGGCGCTCTCTGCGCTCCTGCTGTCGGCGAAGATTCCGCGCGCGGCGGCTGGGCTTGATCGGCTTGTGTGCCATCGATGCTTCCTTGCTGGGTGGATGGATTTGCGGATGCGGCCGGCACAGCGGCCGGTGCCTGCTGGTCACGCTCGGCGCGGCGGCGCGACAGCTCGCGCGCCAGCTGCAGGCGCACGTTCTTGGCCTGGGCAGAGCGGAATGCGTTGGACAGGTCTTCATCTGTCCAGGTGGCCATGGCCCCGCCCTCGATCTCGCCGGTGGCAGGATCTGCAGTTACCCGGCGCTCGGAAGCCTTCTTGTTTGCTGGCGCGCGTGCAGCTTCCTCAGCGGCATGGGCCATGGCATTGCCCTGCTGGACCTGCGCCGCCGCGCCGGAGTCCACCGCAATGGCAGCTGCTGCAGACAGGGAGCCGGCAGCAGGGTCCAGGCCCATGGCCTCGGACGGGCGCAGTTCACCGACGGCAGCGTCTATGCGCGCGGCATCGAGTTGCGGCGCAGGCGTGATGCCCTGCTCGCGCAGCCGTGCTTCATCGATCACGGGCTCTTGCTGGGCGCTCAACTGACGCATGAATTCGTCGCGGACCTTGGCCAAGCCGGCGGGCACTTCGCCATCGGCCTGGTTCTCGCTGTCCTGCTGGAACAGATCCGGGCTGAACGCCTGGTGCAGCGAATCCGCTGCGGCTTTTCGCTCTTCTGGGGACAGGGATTCATCCTGAGCGCGTGCCAGTGCATCTCGGTACTGCTGCTGGTTTTCCGGCCGCACCATCTGGTCGATGGCCGGCCCGTAGGTTGCAACATCGGGCAGGCCCACGGGCTCTGCGCCGGCATCCGGGGGCTGGGCGGCAGCATCGCCCGGCTGACCAGCAGGCACCCGTGGCTCTCGCATCGCCCGATACCCCGCCGCGCCGCCGCCCATGGCCGTGCCCGACAGCGTGCCCAGCACCACCGCCGTATCCACATCCTGGGACCAGTCCTTGCCCAACGCCAAGTTCTGGAAGATCTGCTCGGCCACCGACTGCGGCAGCTCCTCGAGGAAGCCTTCAGAGATGGCGCCTTCGATCACCTGACGCGGAATGCTCTTGACCGCGCGCTGCTGCAGCAGTGAATTCGACGCAGCTGTGGCCGCATCGTCGGCGAATTGCTTGGCAATGCCCTTGTTGCCCTGGGCCAGCATGGTCTCGGCATCACCGATGCCCAGGCGCTGCGCCACGCGCCCGCCGGCATACCCGAAGCCCGCCGTGGCCGCGCCCGTGGCAGCCGCCGCCGCAACCTGGCCAGGCGTCAACAGACCATCATCTGTCTCCTGGCGGATCTGCTCAGCAGCAGAGCCGGCGCCCACGACGCCCTCACCCAGCGCGCCAGCAGCTGCAGCGCCCTTCGCGCCAGCCTGGCCCAGCCGCGTGGCCGCACCAAGTGCACGCGCCGCCACGCCGCCCGCGCCCATGGCCGGGAGCGATTCAACGACCGCGCCGACGATGTTGGACGGGTTTTCAACGGCGGCCTTGAACTTGCCGCCCAGACCCTCGGCCTCCTGAAACTTGCGCTGGGCTTCCTTGGTGGCGTCAGAGTGCCATTCGTTGATGGCCTCCCGCGCCTGCTTCGGCCGGAAGCCGACGGCACCTCCCTCATTTTCCAGAAGCTTGCCCGCGCGCCCACCTGTGGCGATGTCAGCCAGGCCAACAACAACTTCTGGCACGGCCACGGCGCCCTTGGCTGCCCAGGCCGCCGCGTCCCGGACGTAGTCGGTGGCGCTGCGGCCGGCTGGCTCGGAAGGCTTAAGACCGAAGGCATCCTCGTAACTTATCGGCGCCGCTGCCGCGCCCTTGGGCGACTGGGGCGCCGGTCCCTTGAACGCGTCTTCATAGGAGATGGTGTCGTTTGCCATCCCCCCACTCTCAAGGAGAGGTGCGGTGGCGGTCGAACCCTAGCCGGGGACGCAAAAAAGCCCGCTTCTGCGGGCCTTTTACTTCATAACACGGGTGATCACGCTGTGGCTTTGCTGCCAGCGCGGCGCTCTTGGTGCGAGGTCAACATCGCTCGCTGCTCCTCGGCGGCTTGACGGATGACACGGTTGTAGACGCGCTTCTTCTCCTCAGAAGATGCATGATGCACGAAGCGAGAAAGGGAGGTCTCGCCTACAAGGGCTGGTTTGGCAAGTAGGGATGAAAGTGATCTAAGCATGTTGGGCCTCACTAAGAACTGACAACCTTCATGATCTGTTCATATGAGTATGGGATGGGCACCGCGACCTTCAGGTCGGACACGTTCGCCATGTATCGCCGGTTCTTACCATCGATGTCTTTGACGATAACATCAATCTGGATTTGGGCTGCGAACTTTACCTTAAGTTCGTTGACCACGTTGTGCGCTCCAAAAAATTGCTCGACAAATCTGTCGGGTGGAATTTTCCTGCCCTCGATCGCCTCTCGCGCCTTGACGAACGCCCAAGCTTGCGCTGGCTCTTGGTAGACATACATGATGAGGACTGTGCGCCCCTTCTTCAAGGCCCGCTCAACGTTGGCGGTAGCCTGAGCTAAGTTCGACAGCGTCCCGTCGAGCAAGAAGCTCTGTCTCTGGTCGAACACCGTGTCGAGGACTCGACTTAGCAAAATGCTCACGGCGCCCTGGAACAGCCAAGAATTCGCCCCCGTGTAGCCCGGAAGCTTTTCCCGAAAATCATCTGGATCGATTCTGACGAAGCCGTCGCCAAGTTCCTCGGAAAACGCCTTTGAACTTTCAGTCTTGCCCGCACCTGGAGAGCCGGCCATGAACACAGATACCGGGCACTTTTCGCCAGGGTACCTCTGTATGTCAGTCAAGGCCTTGGCGAACGCTTTTTTGTTGGTCCGAGCCCAGGCTTCGGCCCGAGCCTTAATCTCCTCATCTGACATCCAGTCCTCCCATGTGTAGCGCGGGGATGTTACATGTTTGAACTAAATATTGCCGCCGACTAAGCCGGCCGCCTCTTGGGCACGCGCCCTCCGCCTCGATCCGCCTGATATCTCGATCCCCACTCTTCCGTAGCCTGGGGGCGGGAGCAGATCAGGCTGTGTGCGCCGGGTTGTATTTGGACCGCTCCGACAGCGGCCCGCGCTGCAAGCCGGTGGTGCCGCCTTCCACATCTCCTGGCCCCGATGGTGGTGCCGCGCGCTCCAGCAGGTCCATGGCGATGTCAATAGCTGCGCGCGCTTTGGAGAAATCGACGGTCCAGCTAGTGTCTGCCGATAGGGGCAAGTCTGGCCGGTCCGTGGCCACGCAGCCGCCGTGGAAGTCGAGCTCGCGGGACGCGAGCAGCAGCACGTCGCGCACATAGGCTAAGTCAGCGTCAGCAGGCCGCGCGCCCGCTTCAGCTCGCCGCGCCGCAGCCCTCGCACGATGCGCCGCGTGCACGGCTACGCAGACCAAGACCAGCGCCAGGACCAGCGCACCATAGAGGATGTTGGGGGTGTGATGAGCCATAGCGCAGTGTTCTATTGATTCGCAAGAACACCTAACCCTACGCAGGGGGCCAATTGCGCAGCTGACGGCGATGCGTATGTGGAGGTTAGCGCTACGTGCTCAACCGCTTCTGAAAAAACGAGCGCAAGATCATGATATGAAACAGGAATTTCGATTCATACCCAAGATCGAAACGAATGCAATTGATTGCACTCCAATCAAAAGTTGACCACTGTATGCAATATCACTTCTTTGCATGAAAGAATGTAACTACACTCTCACAAATTTCAAAAGATCTATTGCCGCATGGAATTCAGACAGTTTGACCGAAACACTTTCGAAGCGACGCGGGCGAAGTGGCGTAGCGAGGCCGAAGAGTACGACTGCTTCCCTGACGAAGTGGACCGCAAGCTTCAGTGGATCGAGGAGGCGCTGTCCGGCGCTTCTCCTCACACAGCACAGCAAGCTGTCATCCCCTATGGCGTCTTTGCGCCGGGCGAGTCGATTGCTGCGGCAACATGTGAACTTGTGCTGTCGCATCGTGGCTCGCTGACGGGCAAGTGGCTCAAGCTCCTGAAGGTGACCATGTCACCCGAAATCGAGGTTTTGACTGAAGAAGAAGACCAAGCTGCGATTGAGGTCACCGTAAACGCTTACCGCGCTGCCACGCTAGGTGCATACAATTCGCGCCTCGAACATGCTGCCGATACGCTCAAACTGTTTGGTCGCAACGCTCGCCTACAAGAATTTCAGACCTTGTTGATGCAATCCATCCAACGAGATCCGCAACATAGACCAATCATCGCCAGCCAGCAGGGACGCTGGTTGGTTCTGAAGTCCGCAACCACCACCGAGGAATGCCTATGAGCACGCAACAACCCACTTCCACCGCCTTCATCGCGCAGATGCAGCAACATTCGGAAGAGATGCGCTGCCTGGCTCGTGCTTTCGATGAGGCAACCGAGGCCTTCGGGGCCAGCAATCTGGCCGCCGCCGTGACCGAGGAAAAGGTCGAAGGCTGATCCCTTTGACTCAACGAAAGGCCCGCCGCGTGCGGGCCTTTTGCATCCTGCTTGGAGATCTTCCGTGAACGCATTTCAGCGATGGTCCGCCGTGTTCGCACTTGCCATTGGCCCCACGACGGCTTGCTTTGCCGCCGACTACGCCACTTGCCTGCTGGACAAGCTCCCTGGGGTGAAGAACGCGCCGGCCCATGCGGCCGCACTGAACCTTTGCGCGCAGCAGCACCCCGACAAGTTCTTCGAGGTTCGCCGCGGCTCGGGCCGTGGGCTGCTGGGGCCGAAGTCTCCAGAGCAATGCACCCTGGACAAGGCCCGCGACACGTCCTGGCAGCCGGCGGCGGGGATGATCATGCGCGCGTGCGGGTGCCTGTACACGCCGAGCGCCGGCCCGACGGACATGTGCGAGCGGTATCCGCTGTCAGCTGAGATCCGCGCGCAGCACCCGCTGGTGAAGACGGATGCCGAACTGCTGAAGCTGGAGACGCACTACAGGAAGATCTACGCCGCTCACCCAGATGCCGATGCGCTGTTCGCGCGCAAGGACTTCTGGGCCTGGGTGACGCAGGACAAGGGCCGGGAGAACGCGATCATCAAGGGATCGACCGACACGGTGATCCGCACGATGAGCGACTTCAAGAGCCGCCCATCCCCCAGAACGATGACCTACGAGGAGGCCTACGGCCTCCCTCCGGCAGCCCCTGACAAGTAGAGGCTAGCCTATCCTCTCGAAGGCTTTTCCATTCCATCGGAGCTGCCCCGATGGCGTTGTGTAAACCTGCCCGACTACCAAGCTTTCCTTAGCCGGAGGCTGTGCACGCTGCCCTCCACCTTCCACCTGCTGCACCTCGCCCGTGACCGCGTTGTGCCGGATGATGCTGCCCTGGCTTGTGGAACCATCGGCGTTCTTGACCGCAGGCGTGACCGTGACCTTCCACGGCGACGGATCGGCATCACCCCGAATCGCGCGCATGGCCTGCTGAGCCTGCTGCTTCTGCTGGGGAGTGGCATTGGGATCGAGGAGCGTATTGCGCAGTTGCTCTTCCTGACGTTGGGCCCGGGTCTTGAAGCCGCGCGCTTCTGCCTCGCCCTGCAGGCGCTGCTGCTCGATGCCCACGCGCATGCCCGTGCGCCCGGTTTCTCCGGCCTGCTGCATGGCCTCGCGCTGCAGGCCACCGGCTTGCTGCATGTCTTCGCGCATGAGGCCTGCGTTCTGGCGCATGGTCTCGGCTTCCAGACCTGGCTGGGCCTGGCGCAGAACCGCGTCGGTGCCCAGCATGGCGCGGTACCGCTGCATATCCGGGCTATTCTCAGCCCCACGGCCGCCGAAGCGCCGCGTGTTGGTGATGGAGTTGGCCGACACCTCGGCATTGCGCAGGTCGTTGCGGGATTGCCAGTCGTTGCCCGAGTGGGCGATGGTGGGCGTGCGAAAGCCCGGAAAGCCCAGGCGCGGCTGCTCGACTTCGGTGCGCTGGCCGGGCGTGAAGCCGCGTGCCGTGTACTGGCTGGCCAGGTTCTCTCCGGCCGCGTCGTTGCGCCGCGATGGCAAGCCCCGTGGCTCGTTGCCCAGCGCCGCGCCCTGTGAGCTGTCGGAGAAGCTGTTGCCCTGGCGGAAGATCCCGGGCTGGATTTCCTGCGGCGCGGCGGAGCTGGGCGGGCCCATGGTGCTGCCGGCGGATGGCGTGGCCTGCGGCGAGGTGCCCGTGGCTGCTGGAGCTGTGGATGGCGTGGGATTGACCCCTGTAGAGGCAGCTGCAGGCGTCGAAGCCGCGGCACCACCACCAGCGATCCCAGCACCACCGGCCAGCGCGCGCGGGGCATTGAGGCCAGAGTTGAGCGCGCCGCTGATGGCTCCGCCAGTTCGCGCGATGGCACGGGCGCTACCACCGAGCGCACCAGGCACGGCATTGCCCAGGTTCGACACATTGCGGCCCAGCTCGGTGTTCATAGGATTGGACTGCGAGCCATCTGGTGTCGGCGCCTTGGGGTAGCCGCCCAGAGGGATCTGGTCCTCTGGCGCACCACCATTGGCGAAGAACACCTTGGGCTTGAAGCCGCGCGGCACGAATGCCTGCTCGGGCGCTGGTGTGTGGGTGGCATCGACGGCGGCCTGCAGCGCGCCCGCGCCGCCCATGGCGTGCACGGTGTCGGGTGGCAGGACAAACTCGCCAGGCTTCACCATGGCAGGGATGGAGTCGGGTGCCTGGTTCTGGGCCTGGGCAACAGCCTCGGCCTTGCTGCGCGGGCGAAAACCCAGCCGCGGCTGCTCTGCCGCCTGGGCTTCTCGCCGACCTGGTTGAAAGCCGAACATGATGGCTCTCCTCAAAGAATGATGGATTCGGTGACGTGAGGCTGGTCCTCACGGGTTTGCCGGCGCATATCGGAATCGGGCCGCCGGCCGAAGAACCGCGTGAACTCCGCCTCAGCCAATGCCGCGCGCGACGGGTCGAAGCCATCCGCATCGGATTGAGAGAACGCGCGATACAGCGCCCACAGGACGAGCTTGTCGTGGCTGAAAGCGTGGATCTCAGGGGACTCCCCCGAGCCGCACATCGGCCGCAACGGAAGGCGATAGCCTTCCAGCAGTAGACGGCCGTCGCGGGGCGGTGCTGGCACAAGACGAATGGATCGTTCGCCCTGCACTGCCCAGCACATGCGGTCCAGTCGCTTGTGGCGCCACCCTGGCTGATGCCGGTCCAGCCATTCAGTGGAAACAAGGGTCAGCGCATGAGGCTCCCTCGCTCCATCGACCTCGTAGGCGATATAGGTGATCTCGTACAGCGCGGGATGCAGGGGATAGGTCGCCTGCCCTTCTTTGACCTGCACCTGGCAGACCTGGGGTCGATCTACTTCCAGCAGCAGACGGCCGCGCACTGCCGCCTCAGCCACGGCCTCGTTCAGCCAGGCAGTCACCAACTCATCGCGCCACAGGTGTGGCGTCTGGGTGTCCTTGGCATCGTCGCGGAAGCGCTCGATCAGCTCCTGGAGCGTCATATCAGCGTGCTCCGAACTGCTCGATCAGGTTGGCCACCTCGGCGCGCATCTTGGCCTCACCCTTGCGCGCGTTGAGCTTGACCTCGTACTTCGCCGCGTATTCGACCAGGGCGCCCTTGTCCATGCCCTCGATGGTCAGCAGCATGGACTCTGTGGCCGCGCGCTCTTGCTGCTGCAGCTGCTCGGCCTGCTGCTGGGCCACCTGTGCCTGCTGGAGCGCAGCATCGTCCTGCGTCTGCGTGGTGTCAGGCTGTTGCGGTTGCTGGTCCTGCAGGTCGGCAGGCTGCAGCTGCTCGGTCTGCTGCTGGGTTGCCGGCGCGCGGCTGAATTCCACGAAGCGCAGCAGCTTGCGCGCGACTGCCTCGGGCACCAGCTTGGTGTCGCCGGGCTGCCAATGGGTGGCCGCCAGACGGTCGTGATAGGGCTTCTTGCCCGTGTATTCCAGCTTGTCGAATTTCATGATTCGCTCCGTTCATGTGAAACAAGCCGGACAGGCCGGCTTGCTGCATGGTTCATCGCCGCGAGCGCGGCTTCGATCAGGCCACGCCTTCGGGGACGCCCAGCACCACCACGTCCAGCGCGCTGGCCTTGGCGTTGTCCGCGCCGCCCACGGTCAGAATCAGGTAGGCGTCCTTGGGCAGCGTGATGACGGGATTGGCGGTGGCGTTGCGCAGGCGCGCCGTGGCGGCCAGGTTCACAGCTGCGCCGAAGTAGTCGTCGTCCTGGGGCACGGCCGCCACATCCACGCCGTCGGCATACTCGAAGCCGACCTTGGCGGTGACGGATGCCGTCATGCCGACGGCAACGACAACCAGGCTGTCGATCAGCTTGAAGCCAGCGGGCAGCAGGCCCAGGCGGATCTTTGTGCCCTGAATGGCGGGCGTCAGGATGTCGCCGCCGAGGGCCGCACCAGCCGCGTTGGTGGCCAGGGTGTAATGCAGGGCGCTCAGGTTGCCCCACGGCGTCGCGCCCAGGCGATTGCTGGCGGACTGCACTTTGGTGATGGTTGCCATGTTGGCCTCCGATGAAATGGTGAAGAACTCAGCGGAGGACAGGCGATCAGCTGACCGCCCGCCCTGGGGCGCGTCAGTTGCGCTCGCCGATGATGCGCACAGCCGTGTCGATTGCCGTCGCGCCGTGGTCGGTGAAGTGCTTCTTGCCGTTGCCCTGCGACACCAGCCAGCGGATCTTGAAAACGCCCATGATGGCGCCGATCAGCAGCTCCAGCTTGTCGCCATGGTCGAAGTCCTTCTCAGACCAGAAGAACGGCATGCCACCGTGCTTGGACTTGCCGAAGGCCTGGGCCAGCGACTGGCCGCCCAGCAGGATCGCGCGGTCCACCGCATGAGTGGTGCCGAACGAGGCCGGCACGACGCAGGTGCTTTCCGTCTCGGTCTCGTAGGAGGCGCAGTAGCGAACAGTGTCGCCAGCATAGAAGCGGATGGGCTTGGGCATCTTGCAGATCAAGATGCCGTTCCACAGGCCCACTTCACCCAGGAACAGGGGGTGGTTGTTGGCCTTGGATGCGCGCGCCAGGGCGTTCGCCTGGAACTGGCGGAAGCCGGGGTCCTGGGCGAATGCGTGGTATTGCGCGGGGGAGACCAGCAGAACACGCAGAGGCGAATCCTCGGCCACCTTGTCCTCGGGGATCTTGATGGCGGGCGGCGGCAGAGGGATCGATTCCATCGTCGTGCGAATGCTGTCCACCACATCCATGCCGAGCACGTCAGTGGATGCAATGTCCAGCTCACCCGCGTTAGCGGCCACGGTCTTGATGGCATCGCCGTCCGCGACGAAGTGGCGATTGCGTGTGGGCGCCTTCACTTCATTGATGGCGAATTCCGCGAACTGCGGATGTGCCTCGGTAGGCAGACGCCATTCGATGTTGTCGTGGAAGCCGCGCGCTCCGGCCAGGTGGGTCAGCATCAGCTGGTCCTGGTAACCGTTCATCAGCGACAGCGCAATGGGTCGGCCGATGCGACGGAATTCCACGGGGGAATTCATATCGGTCATCGTGTCGCCGATGTCCACAGGGAAGCGGACCTGGTTCACGCGCACGCGGCCGTTGTCCAGCTCGATGCCCGTGCCCTTGCCTTCGGCCATGCGGCTGCCCATGATGGGATAGGCATTGGTGGGCTGCACGAAGTGGAACTCCACCTCGGAGCCCTTGCCACGCGTCAGGTCCACCGTTCGCACGATGGGCATGTCGGTGGAGGTCTGCTTGCTCAGCACGGCGCTGACGTGAGCCTCGCCCTGGGGGACGGTGCCCACCATACGGTTCAGCGTCGAATTGCGCTGCATGGACTGGGCGAACAGCCCGGCAGCCTGGACGAATTGGGCATTCGGCGAACCGGTTGCCACATTGGTTTTTCCGGACATATGTCCTCCGTCTTGGGGAGAGGGCTGCCTCATCACGAGGTGGCCCGGGTTTCAAAAAATTTTCAGCGGTTCACGCCAAGCTGTTCATCAAGGCATCTATCTTTGCCGGTGACATACCGCTCATCACGTTGAGCAGCGCCGCGGGGTTGTTGGCCAGTGCCTGCGCGCGCTCCGCTTCGCTGGCACCAGCAGCCGCGCCCGTCAGTTCAGACAGGCTCACCGGCACTGCCTGCTCTGCGTCAGCTTTCGCCTTTGCCACGGCCGCGTCCACGGCATTGGCAGGAGCGGCAGGGCTGGCAGCGGGAGCAGTTGCGGACCGGGCACCCTTGAATGTGCTGAAGACCTCCACGATCTCGGCAGCGGAACCGTTCTGCAGGACATTGGCCACGGCCGCGCGCGCGAAAGCAGGCTGGGCATCCACCCACTGCTTGAACTCGGCAGAGTCGGCAATTTCGTCCGCGTCGTCGTGCGCCGCGTAGATTGCGTTGTCGTGCGCCTGCTGGGCGCTGACCTGTTCACGCTGCTGCAGCGGCTGCATCGCCTGGGCCAGGCGCGCGTCCACCAGTGCTGCAGCACGCTGGTCCACCAGCGCAGCCACGCCCTTGGCGATCCCCTCCTCCGAGAAGTCGCCGAACAGGGCCATGTCCACGCCTTGGGTGGCAGCTGCCTGGGCAATGGCCAGGTTCTTGTCGGCCGAGGTTGGCGCCGCGCCAGCTTGCTCGCGGGCCGCGGCATCCGCCTGGGCCTGAGCGAGGTTGCTTTGCTGACTGCGGGTCAACTGGTCGATCTGAGCCTTCAAGGTGGCGTTCTCGCTCTCCAGCGAATCGCCGCGCGCCTTGAACTGGTCACGCTCGGTACGGGCCTGGGCCAGCTTTTCAAAGGGGATCGTGTAGCTGCCCGACTTGCTGGCAATGGGCGCGCCGGCCGGCTCGTCATCCTGAGCGGGCGCCGCGCCTGCAGCAGGTGCAGGAGCCGGGGTTGCTGCAACAGCGGGTGCAACGGCAGGAGCGGGAGAAGGCGCTGCAGCAGTTTGCTCAGCGCCAGAGGTGGCGGTTGCGGGAGTAGCAGTGCTCGTGGCGTTGCTGGCTTCAGTGGTCTGGGCCGCGTCCGCGTCCAGATCCAGTTGCCCTGCAAAGGCGGATTCGAGCAGTTGCTCAGGTGACATCGGCATGTAGGTGCTCCACATCCCCGGCTATCCGGCCGGGCCTGTTTGAAGGGGCACGCAGATTCGAGGATCAGGCCGGGGCCGAAGCCCCGACCATCACGCTCTCCAGCTGCGGGAAGTGCCGACCCATCACGGGCAGGCTTCTCGTCTCTGGCTTTCGCCTTCAACGTGGAACACAGTGTCGGCCGCCGCGCGCGCCGCAGCCAACTCTGGACGGAGTGAGCTACAGGTTATCGGCAGGGGTGGCGGTCTCGATCCCTTGCATGCCGCGCGCCGGCTCCTGCGGAATGGGCGGGTATGCAGGGCTGGTGTTCTCGCGCACCTGAGCGATGTCGCCGGCTGCGCCAGGGCCACCCGACTGCGGAGCGGGTCCGCCGGCCGCCACGCCAGGCACCGGGAAGTCTGGATCGTCGCCACCTGGATTGGGCTTCTGGTAGCCCGCGCCCTGCATGATGGCGTCGGCAATGGGCGCGATAGCCGGGTTTGTGGCGACCTGGGCGCCGCCCTGCATCGCCGAGAAGGCGGCCTGCACGCCCACCTGCACGGCATCGGCCATCACCTTCTTGATCTGGGCATCCGTCAGGCGCTCCTTCATCTCCAGCTCGCGCGCCTTCAGCTCGTGGCCGGCCTTGAGCAGCGCAGCCTGCACCTCCTGCTGCACACGCTGCTCGATCTGCTCCGGCGTCTGCTGGCCCGTCGCCGCGCGGATGGCCTCCACCACCTGCTTCTTGCGGGGCAGATCCATCAGGTCGATCAGGAATGGCAGCGCGACCACCTGGATATGCTCCGGCAGGGACTTCACCGCCTCGGACAGCGAGCTGAGTTGCTGGCCTCGGAAACTGCTGGTGCTCGGCACATCCTCCAGGGCGACCTTCATGCGCGTGCGCAGAACGTCATTGGACCGATAGGCCAAGCCTGTGTCGGGGTCCTCTTCGGCCTTGTTCAGCACCACGGTGCGCGGTGGGTTGAGCACGTCGCCTTCGATCACGATGGTCTGCTCCTCGTCGCCCATGTCCTCGATGATCAGCGACATCAGCAGCTCGCCGACCATCGTGCGCCCGTCCTTGGTGTTGTCCATCAAGTCGGCCATGCCGATCTGTGACTGCTCCACCTGGGTGGTTTCCTGCAGGCCGCTGCGCGCGGTGCCGGCTTGTCCCTGCATGGCGGGCGTCACTGGGCTGACGCGCCCCAGCGCACGCCGGCTGTCTTCCATCAGCTGCAGGTGCTGGGCGTTGAGCTGGAAGTCGCGCTCCACATCGAATATGCCTCCGTCCTTCATGTGCTCGGCGTCCAGCACGATGTCGGCGTCCGGGCGCGCCAACTGCTGGCGGATCTGGGCGCTGGTCATCTCCGTTGCGCCCTTGGTGCGCCGAACCCGCGTCGAGGCCATGCCCCAGCGCAGCTTTGCCATGGTGCTGTTCAGGTTGTCCTGCGGGAACAGCATGTCGCGCACCAAGCCGAAGGGCATGCCGGTCTGGTCTTCGCGGTAGCCCCAGAACGGCACATACGGGAAATGCTGGTGCGGGTATGGCGTGGGGCCGTCATGCAGGCAGATAGGCCCGATCCAGTAGGAGCGCCGCAGCCGCGCGACCGTTTCGCGCGAAAGCGTGCCCGCGCCCGAGGCGACGGCCAGGCGGTGCTGCTGGTTGGATTCATCGAACTCGACCACGCGGCCGCCGCGCAGGCGCAGCACCAGCGCTGAGACCCAGCGCCGATACCAGAGTTCGCACAGGCTGAGCTCGTCGGTCTCGGAGCGGTACCAGGCGTGCTCGCGCGGCGTCCAGGCTCGGGACACGTCCAGGCCCGGCACCAGGCCCGTGGAGTATCCGCCCTCGCCCAGATAGCCGCCATATCCGCCTGGGCCGGATGCGGAGTCCGCACGCATGATCAGGTCCCGATGCTTGGGGAATGCCGCCGCGACCCGGTCTTTGCGGATGAACCGCTCCCGGAGCAGCCAGTGAGCGTCGGACAGGTCAGCCTCCTGCGCCCGGATGTCCCACCAGATTTCATTGCGGTGCACATACCGGCAGCGGTAGGGGTAGGCAAAGGGGTCGCTGGCCCGCGCGACCTCCACCCAGCCCAGACCCACGCTCACCTGCGGCTTAAACGCATCGCTGATCGCGCGATCTGCCCGGCTGTGGCGCTCTGCCTGGTTCAAGCGGAAGTTGAGCGCATCGGCCACGTCCTGGCCGCCCGGGTCGCCGTCGGGTGTCACGCGCCAGTCCGTCCGCGTCTTGGCCTCGTAGCCGCACACGGCCGCAATCGCTGGGCCGATGATGTTCTCCTTGGCCGGCGGGATGCCGAAGCGCTTCATGCGCGCGAGCAGTTCGCTGCCCAGCTGGTTGCCGTCGGCATAGTCGGCTTCCATGTCGGCCTGGCGGCGCCACGGCGGCTGCTCCAGGATGTCATCGATGATGCGGGCATATTCCTGCGGCGTCAGCGCCGCGCCCAGGTCTGCAGTGCTTGGGGGAGTTGCATAGTTCATGGCAGTGCCTCACGCGCGCCAGTCCGGCGCATCCTCTTCCTCTTCGGGCTCAGCGCGCGCGCCGTACCCATCGTCATTGGGGTTGAAGAGCCCGCTTTCCTTCGCCTGCGCCCACTGCCGCAGCGCGTCCGCGCCTTCCGTGCAGCCGTTGGACTTGTCGGGCTCATCGATGAATTTGTTCAGCGCCCGGCTGAATTTCTTGCTGTAGCCGCGCAGGCGCTCCAAGCCGAAGGCGCAGGAGTCCTTGTCGAACCAAGCGCCGCGCAGGTGCTTGCGCACCAGGTTGACGCCCGTCTGCAGCTCGGTGATGCGAGGCACCACCGTGAATTTCTGGCCAGGCATCAGGGCCTGCAGCTGCTGTTTGGTGGATCGGTTGGTGTCGCCCAGGCGCTTGTGATTCGCGTCGTGTGGCAGGAAGTGCGCGCCGAACACGTAACCGAGGCCCTGCAGGTGGCGCACATAGTGCCGCAGGTCTTCCTCGTGCTCTTCGTAGTAGTTGATGAAGCGGTCCTCGCCGCGCAGGGACTGCATGAACCAGATGGCCGTCCCGTCCGCGCGCCCGATATCCCAGAACGTGTAGACCGGCAGATCCAGCTCGGGCACCGAGGTGATGCCACCGCGCTTCGTGAGCGCAACCATGGCCTTGGCGTAGTACCGGCCCGCGCTGGACTGCTGGAATGCCTCGGCCGGCGTGGACGGGTACTCCTGCCACATGCGCTCGGGCGCGCCGGGGAAGTCCGCTTCCTGGGTGGCCACATACCAGGCCCGCTGCTCCAGATCGATGGTGCACTGCATCTCGACCTCGATCTGGTCGAAATAGTCGTGCTGCTCGCGCGCGACATGGACCAGGCCCGCGTCCATGCGGTAGTTGGGCTCCTGCCACCAGGCGTAGAAGTGGAAGCGGTAGTCGCGCGGGCTCAGCTTCTTGTGCGTGTAGTGCAGCGCCTCGGCCCGCTGTGACAGGTGGTAGAACTCGCCGTTAGCGCCTTCAGCCGTGCTTTCGATCACCAGGATGCCCGTGGTCGGCACGGCCGGTATGGAGCCGGTCATCACCTCCTTGGCCTTGTGCGGGAAGCGTGCCGAGATCTTGCCCAGCTCAGAAACGTGTAGCCGGTGGATGGTGCCCGAGCGCATGGACGTAGCCACGCGCACGCTGCTGTTGTTGTGGGCGAACAGCAGCTCCACGGCACTGTCGCGCGCCAGGGGGAAGCGGTCTCGAATCTCCTCGGGCAGGTTCTCGTAGGCGTACTTCACTTTGTCCCGGAAGATGGCCTCGGCTGCCTCGCGGTCGTGCGCGATGATGCCGCAGCGCTGGTCCGCATTGAACAGCGCATGGTCCAGCCACAGGATGGCGATCAGTGTGGTGAAACCCAGCTGCCGCGCCTTCAGAATGATGTTGCGGTGCCAGAGCCGGCTGATGAAACGCTTCTGCGCGCGATTGGGCCGGAAGGGCATGGTGAAGGTGTCAGCCTCTTCCCCATCCTTGGAATCGCCCTTGACCATGATCTTGTACAGGCAGCCGGAGAACAGGCGCCATTCGGGATCACGCAAGCACCGCTCCAGCTCCTCGGGCGTGTCGGGGAGCCGGTTCAGGGGAGCACTGTGGACGCGCGCGGCCACAGCCTCAGCCCTCCTCGTCCGTCGGGTCTTGCTTCACCTGCAGCGTGGATCCCGCGCGCGGGCCTGTGCGCTCCGGGTCATCTGCAATGGGCGCGAAGCCGTTGCCGTTCTCCTTGGAGATGCGATGCAGCAGCGCGGCCAGAGGGTCCGACTTCTGCTGGTTGTCCTTCTCGTACAGGCCCAGGTACTTCCACAGCTTCTCGGCAAAGGCCTCCTTGCTGTGCATCAGGACCTGCAGCCCTTCCTTCGTGCGCTTCACGCCGGCATAGAGCTGGACTGCGGCTGGGCTCAGGTAGCGGGTGTCCTTGATGACCTCGCGCGCATATCCATCGCCAACGCATGCAGTGCACTCTGGGTGCGGCGGCCGGTGGGGGTTGAACCCGATGCCGCCCTCCTCATCGAAATCTTCGGGCGCCTTACCTTCTGCGCGCCATGATTCGCGTGCATGGTTCATCTCGCTGACGGTGCGCTGGTAGCGGAAGTTCTCGCCCCAGCAATGGCGGCAGCATGCGACCTTGGTCTCGATCAGCTCACGCGCATCGGCTGTTGCGATCAGCCAGGCCTGCTGCAGCATGGCATCGGCAGTGATCTGCGTGCGCTCCTGCTGCTGCTTTCGAGCTTCCGCTATCGCGGCTTGGATGTGAGGTTTTGACAGGTTCTCAGAGGCGATCTGCCGAGCTGTCTTGACGCTGTAGCCGGCCCGGATCGCCGCTTGGGTTCCATTCAGGTCCACCAGGAATTCATCGATGAATTTCGCCTCCCTCGCGGTCAGCGCCTGGGCGGCGGCGCTCTTGGTGCGGGTGGCCTTTTTTGCCGGAGCCTTCTTCGATACCGGTTTCGCGGCGGCGCGCGGAGGCTTCTTGACCGCTAGGCGCTTCGCAGGAGCAGCAGAGCCTGCGGCCTTCTTGGCGGCAGCAGGCTTCTTGGGGACGGGTTTGTTTGGAGGCTCGGACTTGCGGGCAGGACTTTGTGCCATGGCCGAGAGTGTTGCGAACTCCCCAACTGACACCCAACCCTAGACAGAGCCGGGAGGATGCGTTGCTCGCCGGAACGACCAAATGCGCCAACGCTAACGCGACTGAGCATTGGGGATATTTCTGACGCCTGTGGAAGGCATCCTTTGGATTGATAGGATCAATTTAGCATTGCCGCGAGCGATGGGAGAAATGGAGCAACCACTGGGCCGAGAACTTGCATATGGTCAGAAAGCATGCTCATAAATTTCTGATATTTCTCTTTGAAATCAGCTTTACCATTACTTGAATGAAGTTGCGCGACTACGTCCCTGAAATCGGATTCAATTCCTTTCGGAATATTTGCTTCAGCAATAGCCTGAGCGAGCTTTTCAAAAATCCTATCATCAAGTCCTTTTGACAGGGTCGCATTTTGACTCACATTTGTACTACCTGAAGAAAAATTCTGAACATCTCCAGTTATGTATGTGTGGAATATTTGTTGAACGGTCTCTTGTGGCACGGGTTTCTCATTTGCCATAGCTTCTCCTGCGGCAGGATTATGGTTTTCTATTTCCAAAACGAAATTAAGAACTTTCGTACGCACAGAATCCAGTGTCGCAACGAGAGCACCTACAGGTATCACTTTCCAAGCCTGCATGCAGGCCATATTTTCATATATCCTCCTCCCGAAGTGGGCAACCAAATCGGGGCTCCAGGGCTCTTGCACACTTCCTGAATCATTATTTCTTACCAATGATTCGATGGTAGCAATTGGCGCACCCATATAAGCTTTACCCATGAAATCCCGAAAATCTTCAGGGAGGCATCGAAGAGGGATGTCGGCATTCCGCAATCCAGAACCGAAAGGGCCGCTAAAATGACCTTTCGAGTTTACTGAGAAAACCCTATATTCTGGAATACTATCTTTATCATCATACCCAGAAAGCTCTCTTTCCACCCACAACTTGAAGTCATCACTTCCCAGACGATTAGCAAGGACTTTGCACTTTCGAAGCAAAGTAGGCAAATCAATAGAAGAGTCTATAGCTGCATCTTGTATTTGGCGAAGAAGTGACATACGTTGGCCTATAGCAATTTTAAAATTAATGCACTGAACTCATATCATATGGCACTGCACTCCCTTCCTGCCAGCAGCATCGCGTCCTGTTTGGCCTAAAGAGAGGTCTCGCCTACCCCGGCAAGCAAATCTACTTGGCGGGGGTCCACCTTGCGCAAGCTTTTGTACGCCTTCACCTCGCGCTCAAGGGCTCGACGCTTTGCCACTTCTTCCAGCAACTGATCCTGCAATTCCGTGACACGCGTCAGCGCTGTGTGCTCGAGTGCAACACCTGCCAAACCTTGACCGAGCCGTGCTGCTTCAGGGCGGACAAGGTGCAGTACATGCTCCCCAATCTCCACCATGGTTCGGCCGTCGTTGAGGTGCACGATGACGACATCCCGCGCTGGCCCATGCTGGTGCACCGGGCGGTAACACTGCTTCACCGCCGCAATCATTCCCTCGCCGCGCAGCACCTTGATGCGGTCGTCCACGGTGGTGAGGTTCAGGCCTGTCATCTTGTGGATGCGGTCGCGCGTGGGCTCTTCGCCGGCCTCGTGCAGCTGGCGGATCGCCTCATAGACCTGCGTCAGCGTGGGCACGGCCTCGACCGCGCCCGTGTCCGGATTGCCGCCGGCTGTCTTGTGGATTGTGCTGGTGGTGGCTTGGTTCATGCGGTTTCACTCCAGAGGGGCAGACGTTGTGGCCATTGGCCGGATGCAAGAATCGTGTGGCGGGTGATGCGGCCCCACTCGAGGCCGTAGTCGCGGTGAGCTTCGCGGCCGCCGTCAACAAGGCGGTATTGGTCGTATGCGACATGGCATCCTTCGATGTCGGGGCGCGTGCAGCACAGGGGGAAGCCAGTGCGGTCGTCCGTCTTGAGCGCGAAGCCCTTGCCGAGGTTGAGGTGCGCATGCTGGGAGAAATCGCAGATGCCGCACCAGATGCAGGGCAGCGCGGCGACGGCGCGGCGGTAGGCTTCGCATTCGAGGATCTCGGCCTTGGGCACGACCAAGCCCGTGCTGGCCCCGCCCATCACAACGATGCTGGTGCACGCCATGCCGGCCGTGGCGCGGGCACGGTCCATGGCGCGGGCCGCACGCTGCGCCAGGCGCTCTTCGCGGTCCAGATCGGTCGTGCCTGCCACAGGCCATGAACTCTTGGACTTGAACGGCCTGCGTGTCAGCGCCATGGATGCACCTCCCGCCAGGAATCCAGCCGATCCATTACCTCCCACGGAAAGATTTCGAACAGGCCGCCGAGTGGCAACGGCGGACGAACAGGACATGCCTGGTACAGGATGTTTGCTCCGTTCAGCGCCGCCCGCGTCAGAAAAGCTTCTCCCTCGGGATGGCGGTCAGCCATAAGCGCATCCACCAAAGGCTTCCACGAAGGCGGAAGGATGAAACAAGGCCTGCTGGTCGGGCGGTCGATCAGTTCACGGGCCATTTCGGAGACGAGCATTACCCTCATCGGACATCCCCTTCAACATCAACCTGCACCAGGAAGCCGTGGTCGCCCATCACGCACACACGGGTGGGGCCGTACTGCTCCAGGCGGCAGCAGCGGTTTTCCGACCAGACGGAGAAGCGGTAGCGCCCCAGGGCATCAGGGCCTTCGATGCGCTCGCGCATTGCGGCGCCACGCCACAGGGGCGGGTGCAGGGGCGCGGCGCGCACGGGGCCGCGCTGGCCACGGCGCGGAAGGTCGGGGCGGAAATCAAGCATGTGCGCCGCCCTCCCCTGCGCTGGCATCGAAGTCCTGCACCTCCAGACCCAGCACGCGCGCCACAAAGCTCTCCAACCGGGCGCCGCGCGACTGCTTCCAGCCCGGTAGCCGGTGCACGGCATCGCAGGTGCACAGCTGAGGCAGCGCCAGACGCATGTAGCCGGCCCAGCTCCCGCACGCTGGCGCGGGGTTCTCGGCCGGGTTCTCGACGTGGTGGCCCTGGGCACGCAGCACAGCGGCCGCGCGGTTGAAGGCCGGGTAGTTGAACTCGGGCAGGCCTGTCATCGGGCCGGCGATGTAGATGCGCTTCATGGCCGAGCCCTCCGGAAGGACCAGGCGATCATTGCGGCGTCACGCTGGTGTTGATTGCTGCGGCCGGCCCAGCCGGTCAGGCGGCTGAACGTGGCGGCATCGATCTTGGCGCCGTGGGCACTGCCGGCCTTGGCGCTGGGGGCCAGGCCGAAGCAGGCAATACCGAGGCTGGCGCACAGGGTCTCGATCAGCACGCACCATGCATCGATCTCGCCCACGTTGCGCGCCATCTTGGCCCGCGCCGCGGCGCTCCCCTGGCCGGTCCAGGTCCTGCGGGCCTTGCGGCTGTCCTCGAAGATCACCAGCGTGGGCGCCCTGCCCTGCAGCGTCTGCAGGATCTGCGCTGGCGCAATCTCCTCCAGCGCCTGCAACTGGCCGTCCACGATCCAGGCCAGCCCCGTGTGCTTGCCCGGGTCCATGCCCAGCACCGTGATCGGGCCCTGGTGGCCAGCAGGCACCGTCACGCGCGGGGCGGCGGGCGCCACGCGAGCGCCTGCAGCTGCTGCACCACCTGCTGCTCGATGTCCACGAACAGTCGGGACTCGTCCCTGTCCAGCTCCCTGGCCCTGGCCTTGACGTACTCCCACCACCCGGGTTGCTGGGCCAGCTTGACGAGGTGCGCCACGGCTTCCTCGCTGAGATTGATTTGGAGTTGCTGCCATTGGTGTTCAGACGACGATGAATTCATGGGTGTCGCTGCCGTGGCTGTTGACCAGCAGCTCGCGCAGACGGCGTTCGGTGGCGCGGTGCGCACGGATGAAGGTGCGGGCCGGGATTACCTCCAGCACCTGGCCGTAGGCCTCGCCGAACTCGACCAGGTGGCCCAGCTGCACGGCGTTCAGGCGCATCTCCTGGCCGTGACCGTGCTTGCGGCCCAGGTCCACGACGGCCGCCACGGCATCAGCAAACAGGCTCTGGGCCTCAGGCTCTGTGAAGACGCCCATGCCGAGTAGCGTTTCGGACAGGTTCGCGGCGTCGGCCAGGTCGCGCCAGTGCTGCACGGTCGGGGATGCGTAGCCCACGGCATGCACGGCGGCCAGGACTGCAGCAGCCAGGGGCTCGCGCTTGCGCTGGTGCAGCGGCTGCCGCTCACTGGCCGACAGCTCCTGTGCCAGCGTGTAGGTGTAGGGCAGCGTCAGGTAATCGCGGGCGACTGAGGCGTGTATAGCGCTCATGGCTGGCTCCCCTGCTGGTGCTGCGCCACGGCGGCGGCTGTGCGGCGCTTGGCCTGCCCCACGCGCATCCGGTCTGCGCGGGCCTGGACCTGCACGGGCGTGAAGCGCGAGGCCTTGAGCGCAAAGGCTTCGCGCAGGGTGGCCAGCTTGGACAGCACCTCACGCTTCGGACCGGTGGGCACCGAGTCCGGAGCTGGCAACGCCAGGGCGGCGCGCGGGGCCGGCAACTGCAGCTGCTCGCGCAGGTCGTCGGTGAGCCCCTCCAGCCCGCCCGGCAGCCGGCCCGTCGTGATGGCTTCCTGCACGGCGCGCGTGCGGGCTTCGGGGTCGTGGCCCAGGCTGACCTGCACTACAGGGCGGCGGCGCAGCGCCCGAGCCTCGCCCGTGATCCGGCCGTAGGCCTCGATGAAGGCCTGCCGCGCGCCGAACTTGTCGCCAGCATTCAGCAGCGGCGCGGCCACGGCCCAGGCCTCGGCAATCTCGTCGGTCCACACCACGGTGGCCTGCTGGTCAGCACTGGTCAGCGCCAGGCCATAGGCTTCGGCGGGCAGCATGCGGCCCATGGCGTGGTCCACGTACTGCAGCACGGTGCCGGTCAGGATCGGGCCGCGATGCTCAGCGCGGATGCGGGCCAGGGCCAGACGCAGCACAGGTTTTTCGATGTGCGCCAGATCCTCCGCCAGCAGCAGAAGCGCAGCGGGGCGGACCTGCTGGCCGCTCAGCTCCATCGTGGCGCCCAGCTCCTCCAGCAGCCAGTCGGTGTCGAGGTGGTCAGACATCGATGATCCCCTCGTCAGCCTGGCCAGCGCCCTGGCCCTTGCCAGCACGCTCGCGCAGCATCCGCTTGGCTTCCTCGATGGCGTCGGCGTTCGCGCTCGTCTTGTCTGCAGCCTGTGCTGCCGTGCCTGTCATGGCCTGGCCGCGTGCCCACTGGGTGCGGTAGCTCTCGGCCTTTGCCAGCAGCGCGCCAACGCCGTGCGAGTCCTTCAGCACATAGGCCTCGCCGACACGCTCGACGTACCAAGCCGCCACCAGCGGCGCTTCCACGTAGCCCAAGCGCTTGACCAACGCCTTCACGTTGTCGTTGACCTTCGCATTGCGGACCGGCTTCACGTTGTAGCGTTGCACGTAGGCTTGGCAGTAGCTCGCCCAGGTCGCCCTGCACGCCTCCTGCAAGGCCGTGTCATCGGCATCCGTGGAGCCGCCACCAGCCTTGCGAGCCGGCGGCGCAGCCGGCGGGAATGGTTCAGTGGGGGTTCCTTTACGGTTCCCTTTACGGTTCATTGATGATTTGGGTGCGCCATCTGCACCCCTGGGGTGCGCCATCTGCGGGGGTTGAGGTGCGCCATTTGCACCCCCTGGTGCGCCATCTGCGGGGGGTGGTGCGCCGTCTGCACCCGGTGCGCCATTTGCGGGGGGTGCGCCATTTGCACCCGGTGCGGCATCTGCACCCGTGCCACGCTTGCGCTTCGCGGGCGCTGCAGCTGGGTTGAAGTTGGCCGGAGTGATGGTGTAGCTGGTGCTCGAGTTGATGCGGTACTCACGGAACACCACGCCAACAGTCTGCAGCCAGGCGATGGCATCCTGCACCGCGCGCTCGGACAGGCAGGTGCGCTTCGCAATCGTCGCAACGCCGGGCCAGCACACGCCGTCATCATTGGCTTGGTCGGCCAGGGAAATCAGCACAGCCTTCTGCGCGGGGGACATTGCCAGCGGCCAGCAGGCCGCCATGATCATCGTGCTCATTGCTGCGCACCCTCCTGCGCCAGGCGGGCCTGGTGCTGGCCCCACAGGCCGGCAATCCACGTCACGCCCTTGCTGGTGAACTTGGCCTGGGTGAAAGCGTGGTCGCTGTGCTGGGCATGGCCAGCCTTCACCACAAATCGGCCTGCGTCCAAATGCTGGGCCAGCGGCGTCAGCCGGCCGCCCAGGTGGTACATCACCTTGTTGTCCAGTAGGAAGGCACGGAAGCGCTCCTCGTTCGCGCGCAGTAGCTTGCAGACCTGGCGAAAACCCATGGCACCAGTCTCGGCAGCCACGAAGCGATCCACGAATTCCGCCTTGGGCGCAGCCAGGGCCAGCGCCTCGGCCGTGCGCAGCTCCGATTCCTTGGCATCAGCCCAGGCGCGCGCGGCGGCCACCGGGTTGGAGAAGTCCGGCAGCGCCGGGGCGGCCTGGGCCTCCAGCTCCTGCCAGCGCTTCACCACCTTCATGCGTGCCACGGCGTCGTAGCCCAGCAGCAGGGTCAGGCAGGTGTCCTTGTCGATCAAGAACTCCTCGTAGCTCTGCCCGTTTTGGGGGTGTATCCAGTTCTGGATAGACCCCTTGAACATGGGGCCCAGTTGATCCTTCAGGGCCCGCAGGTCTCGCATGACGTGGAAATGCTCTTTCCCTGTCTCTTCAGCGATCTGACGACTGCTCATCATCAGCACGGCGGCGGAAATTGCAGTGATCGCGTTCATCGGGCAGGCCCTCCGAATTCGGGGGCCCCAAAGGGTCCTATGAGCGATTGCAGCCGGCTGGCAGACTGCTCCTCATGCATCAACTTCTCAGCCACCATCTGCCGATAGCTGCGCTCCCAGGTCATCACATAGATGGCATCGCGCAGCACCGTGGAGGTGTCCGTTCCCTTCAGCACGCAGTTGCGGCGGAACTGCTCGGCAGTGGACTCGTCCACCTTGGTCTTGAGCTGGATGTCCAGCTTGCCCAAGGGCCCGGCAATGCCGCGCGCGAACATCGGCGCGCCAGCGTCTTCGTCCAGTTGGTCCTGGACACGGGCCAGGACGCGCTCGGCCTGCTCGGCGTCGAGGTCAGCCAGGATCACCTGGATCGCCCTGAATGCAGCCGCTTCAGCCCGGCTCAGCTTTTCGTGGGTGTCACGCATGCGGGACTACTCCTTGGGAACAATGAGGGGTGGGGTGTTTGGGGGTCAGCGCTGAGGCGCGATGACTTCGCGGTAGAACCGGCGAGCCGCCATCAACATGGCCTGGACCAGACCGCGCAGATACCTGCGATCGGCCATGGCGTTGGCGCCGCAGGTACATGGCGTCTCGGCGCATTCCATGGAGTGGAGAAGCAAGCGGCCCTCGTCCTCTTCGTAAACAAAGGAGAACGGGGCATCCTTGAGGCTCGATGGCCTTTGCCAAACCACTGCCCTGATGCGGCCAACGCTGTCCACGCGTGTGACGTTGATGACAGTGCCCCGAGAGCACAACATCACGCGGAGTCGGGGCCGTTCATGCATGGCCTTGCTCCTGGCAGGCAGCCGGCAGATCAGCAACCTGGGATTCCCAGGAGCGGCAGTGCTCAACCAGGGTTGCCAGGTGATGGCGCTCTGAGTTCAGATCAGCGGCTTCACCGACAATGCCCGCCACCGAGGCGAGCATCTGAAAAACACGTTCTTTTGGAGAGAGGTCATTCATGTCAGTACGTCCTGAAATCAAGCCCGGCGACCGGATCGTTGTTGAGCACTGGAGCTGCGTGGTGTGCAACGTCTATGCGGAGGGGAATGCGATGGGTGATGCAGAGGTGGTCTGCAAGCCTGAGAAGCCCGCAAACTTCGCGGTCCGCTGGACCGGCAATGCTTGGGTGAGGCTCTACCCCGATGACCTGGGCGGATACGCAGAGAGGTACGAACGTCTGCGCCCCTTCGTGGCTCAGCTGAAGGCTGGTAGATGAGCGCGAAGGCCGCTTAGGCATGACCTGCCTCCCGGGGCTGGGGAGCGGGCGCTTCGGTCTGCCCCAGTTCGGGCCAGATCTCGCGCCAATCGGTGGGGCGAAGTCGGGACCGAGGGATGCCGAGCAACCTCTCCAGCTTCACGCAGTGCTTTTCACCCAGAGGCCGCGAACTGTTTAACCACTTATGGACCAGCGCCTGCGGGTGCCCCATAAGCCGGCCAAGTGCCGACTGGGAGCCTGCCTTGGAGATGGCCTCCCGGAGTGCCGGAGCGGAGGGGTTTTTTTCGTTCATACCTCATTTTATAACCCAGGTTATCGATGTCAATAACCACAGTTTTTTGACCGCCTACAACCGTGGTTATAGGATCAACGAATGTCAGTGAGTACTTTTGGCGAGCGCATGAAGGCGCTTAGAGAGCAGCGAGGATGGAGCCAGGCTCAACTTGCTGAGGCTGTAGGCATATCTCAGGTATCAATCGCTAAGATCGAGAAAGGCGGCGACACGAAGCACGGCGCCAAGATCGCAGCGGCCTTAGGAACAACCGCCGAGGAGCTTTCAGGGATCAGGCCTGTAACGACAAGCCATGTAGCCGAGCCCGCCGCTCAATATTTGGTCGAGCTCCCGGTGCCACGCTTGGTGCCATTGATCTCCTCTGTTCAGGCCGGCAACTGGTCCGACATCGTGGGGAACTTCCGCCCAGAAGACGCGGAAGACTGGCTCCCATGTCCGGTGCGACACGGGCCCAATACGTTCTGCCTGCATGTCGAAGGCGAGAGCATGAGCAATCCTGGGGGGAGACCGTCCTATGAGCCCGGGGACGTGATCTTTGTCGACCCTGGCAGGGCTGCGCAGCCTGGTGATCGCGTGGTTGTTCGCCTTGAGGCCCAGCAGCAGGCAACCTTCAAACAGTACTTAGAAGAAGATGGTCGCAAGTACCTTCGCGCGCTCAACCCCGACTGGCGCCCAAAGATCATCGAGATCAATGGGGAGGCCACCATTTGTGGCGTAGTCATAGGGAAGTGGGTTGCTGAGCAATAACCCCTCAGCATGTCGGGACCCGCACACTGCGGGTCTTTTTTTGCGCCAATGAATAACCGGGGTTATTGACGCCTTGATAACCTGGGTTATAGAATTCTCCCAACACCTCGCCTCCAGCACATCGCGGACCGGCCGGGGAGTTGGGCACCACGGCATCGACCGGGCAAGCCCCGGTCTTTCACAAGTTGCACGCCGATGTTGCTTGCCCCACCCGAGGGGCATTCGTCCGGCGCAATGGCGCTCCTGGGCATGGGCCAGATCAGCGCGCCGCGTCTCCGCGCGGTTGCCAGTCCGTCAAAGCACGGTTCACGGCATAGGGAAGGAACTGCGGGCGGCATGCCCTGTAGAGAGTAGGCGGGAGGCTGTGAAGGGTGCGCGCCAGCGCATCTGGAGCCGACGATGGAACACCGCCCTGGCATTCCGGTGATGAACGCAGTGAGATGGCACCACGGAGCAAATAAACGGTGCGGCATATTGATGCCGCGCAGCTGCTACCAGATGCAGCACGCCCTCCCCGAGCGCATCGGGGCGAAACAAAAGAGGCTTCTCGATTCGGGAGGCCTTTTCTGTTTCCGCCACCACCACAGGAGATCACCGTGATCGTTTCAGCACCCACAGGCCTGCGCCAAGCACAGGCCGCCCAATCCGCCCTCGCTACTGCAGGCCTGGGAGCCCTCCGTGAGGGCATCCAGATCGCCCCGGCCCCGCAGAGCCAAGTCGAAGCCGCGCTCAGCAACATCGATGCAGGCATGGAGGACTTGCAGAACACCATCAGGCGCATATTCGGCCGGTTGGAGCCTGTGCTGTCGGCGGCCAGTGTCTCTGCCGAGGGCAGTGCGCACGAAGCCGAACCTGTATCCCCCACGCCTCTGGTTCGCCGACTCAATGACCTGGCCACCGAGTTGCGCAAGGACTGCGCGGCCCTGCAGGACATGGAGCGGCGCCTAGCGCTGTGATGGGGATGCGGGACGAAGACAACACCAAGTTCATCGCCCGGCTGCCAACGCCTATGCACCTCGATCTGAAGGCGCAGGCCAAGGCCGCCGGCCGCAGCCTCAACGCCGAAATAGTCCACCGCCTGGCCCAGACCCTGGGTGAGGACTTCGCGGCAGAGCAGCCCGAGGCGCAGCCGGTGCTGGCCGAGATGGCCGGCTACCTGCGGGAGCTGCGCGACATGGCACGGGCGCAGGCTGAGCAATCACGGCTGTCCGCTGCGGCGGCAGCCGATTGAACATGTCCCGGCACAGCGCCGGGGCCATCATGGAAGCGCTCCGAATGGATTCAGTGGGCAGTAGAGCGCGCCCGCAGGCTGAATCCGTTTCCATGATGGTGACGAGAGATGACCACGGGTAGCGTCGTGGCCGTGCCTGGTGCACGGGAGGTACGTAGTCGGCGTGCACTGGGATCTATCTGACCACCCCGGGAAAGCAGCGGGGACCATCAACCCACACCCTGGCCACGGGGTCGCAGAGGCGTCGCAAGCCGCAGCAGGTGGAAGCCCTGCACTTTCTTTACAAGCCTTAAAGCATTTCTTAAGAATCAGCCCTCATACTGCCTTCCACCAGATTCCGCCGAGCCCGGGAGACTTCTCCTCCCTCCCTCTCAAATCCCTTCCCCGGGCACGCCAACACGGCATCGGCATTTTTCTTCCAAGGCCCGCAGCTTCACCGCTCGCGGGCCTTTTCGTCTGGGGACCGGGCCGCTCGCACGGACCCCGAAAAACAAAACCCGCCGAGGCGGGTTCTGGAGTTCAGCAGTTGCCCTTCTTGGCTTGGCCAGGCGGGCAACCGTGAGGATGGCTCTTGTACCCGCCACGGTAGCCATCGTCATACACAGCACAGCCGCCGAGAACAAAGACCGCAACGGCCATGGCGAAAGCGATTTTCATGTGGGAGCCTTTCATAGAGTTGCGGGCAACAGTCTAAGAGCGCCGCTTCTTGGCGCATGTAAACCATTGTTGGCGACTCTGGCCTGGAAGCGCTTGCATCACGCATGCATGTGGCCCCTTACGGGGCCGCCACAGGCACAAGGCAGCGCCGCTCCCACCTTCCTCCCGCGTCCCGCGCGGACACCTTGTCCAAGAAATTCATACAGGCAGGGCTTGTTGGACCTACATGACCAACCTGTCTTTGCTCGCAAGCAGAGGCCTCACAAGAAGCTGAAATAGCGTCTGTCCCAAGCCCTGCAAAACCCTGCTGATGGAGGTAAGCGTGAGTCAAGTTGTGCCCAGTGAGTCTTTCAATCCAGACCCGGATGCTCGCTATCACAGGAGCCTATTGGAGGCTTTTCCGGTAAGGGGCAGCTACCAGCTCATACAGCTGCGAAGCAGGAGATCTCGCAGTCCCTTCCGACGTTTTTCGAAGGCTTTCTCCCGGGCGATTCGCACGCTTTTTCAATGACTTGAGGAGGATTGTGATGCGGCATATTTTCCTAACATTTTTCTGGTCGGTGGTGACCCTCATCTCTCTATACGTCGCTGTGTTGGCCGGACCAATGTTCCCGGTCACAAGTTGAACCTCGGTTGACTACCGGGCCTATGGCTGACTCATGGTTCTCCTGGAATTCATAGGCACGCCCTGAAAGGGCACCGGACTTTTTCTTCCTCGCGCCTGCACCGTGTGGGCATTGGCAAGCTCTCAGCAACACTGACGGTTTGTGGTTTTGTGGGGTCCGCCTAGTGCGGCATTGGCCCGCCTTGCAGCAATGCAAGGCGGGCCATTTTTTGGGAATTCATCGTGAGATTCAGATTCAACCGCCTGCGAGGCGAACGCGGCCGCGTCGCGTATGAGCCTCAGACCTATGCCGACTGGCGCGAAGAAGAGCGCCTCATTGCCGAGCAGGAGGCCCAGCGCCAACTGCAACGAGCCGCAACCAACCCGAATCCGCCTCCTGGCGGATTTGTCGTTTCAGGAGAGCCCAAATGCAACGAGTGATCCCCACCGAGCCCTACAACCCTGACCCGGATGCGCGCTTTATGCGCCAGGCGTCCCGCCCTGGCCCTGTGGTCGAGCGGGGCCCGGCGCCCACGCCCGGCGGCTGGCTTCTGCTGTGCTTGGCCGTGGTCGTGGCCCTGGCGCTCAGCGCCTGCGCCGATGCCGGTGCGGCCCAGGAGCCCGTGGCCAGCGCAGCGGACGTGCAGCGCGCGCACAGCGCTGCCCAGGCCTGCCCACCCGGTCATGCCGTGGTCTGGAACGGCCCGCAATCCATGGAATGCCTCCGCGAGCTGCCATGACCAAACTCCTCGGCTTTTTCCTCTGGTCGGCCTACTCGGCCTTCTGTATTGCTGCTGCGGTCGCCATCTCCGGAGCACCCCTTTTCTGAACCTGGAGCACCAGCTCATGAGCCAATTCACAGACCCCATCGAAGGCGTGCGCGTCACCCACGAGATCACGTCCAACCACCACGCCCATGCCATGACGCATGTGGCTGAGCCGATCATCGAAATCCTGAGCGCCTACGGCCAGCGCAACGGCAACACGTTTGCCCTGTACGGCGGCCTGTACGCCATGGGTTGCGCGCTGGCCAGCGTCGGCGCGAACCTGGAGCCCGGCGTGGATCTGCGTCAGCAGCTCGAACCCATGCTCGCCGGCTACCAGGCAATGCGCGAGTCCCAGGTCAAGGCACAGGCCAACTGATCGCCATGCCGAATCCCGAGAAGCTCAACCTCACGCAGATCTGCGAGGAGTTCGCACCCGTGTTCAAGCTCAGCGCGGAAGGGCTGGCTTTCCTCCGAGTGCCCCATGAAACCGACCGTCGCGCTGTACTGCTGCGGAAGGCTCAGTTGGTCACTCTGACCGACGCCCTGATCGACTTCCTCTATGTGAAGCGCGACGAGTTCCTGGCCGGGCCCGCGCCGCGCGCGCCAGCGATCCCCGCTCCCACCATCCAGCACCTGCCGGCGGATGACACCGAGGGCGGCGCCCTGTAACCCACCGTTTGGAGAACCCCATGTCGCAAACACCGGCAGATCTCTACACACAAGAATTGATCATGCGTGCCAAGGCCAAGGCCAAGGCCAAGGCCACCGAGGCCGCCGCGCTGCGCCTTGAAGCAAAGGGCGAGAAACGCGCCGTCGAAGCCTACAACCTGCGACAGCGGGCGAAATCGCTTTCGGGCGAAGCGGCCCAACTGCGCATCGATGCCAAGGCTGTCCACAAGCAGGCCGTGAAGGGCATCGAGACCCAGGCCGAGCAGATGGTAAAGCGCATGCCGCCCGAGTTCGGTGGCTGGGGGATTCTCAAGACCCGCGCCTATACCAAGCTGCTGGACCTGCTGGTCTCCCAGGCCCGGCGCGTGCAGCCCAACCTGGCCCTGGCCACCCAGGCCCACACCCTGCTGGTGGGCCATGCATCCTGGACCGACGCAGAAGCCAACCGCCTGGGCTGCCTGCCCAAGAACCCCAAATCCCTGGCCTGAAGCACCATGCTCAAGAACCTGATCATTTACCGAATCTCCGACTCCTGGTCTCCTGACCTGCAGGCTGTCGAGGCCGCGCTGGCCAAGAGCCCGTTTGCCGAATGCGGCCCCACGCAGGAGCGCAGTGCGGGCTGGGTGCCGCCGCGCGGCGAGCCCCACGGTCCGCTGGCCGAGTCGGTGGCCAACCAATGGGTGATGCGTTTCATGACCGAGGCCAAGATGCTGCCGGCCAGCGTGCTCAACCGCCGCGTCAACGAGAAGGCCGCCCACATCGAGGCCACCGAAGGCCGCAAGCCCGGCAAGAAGGAAAAGAAGGAACTCAAGGACGAGGCCAAGCTGGACCTGCTGCCCATGGCCTTCACCAAGCAGGGCGCCATGTGGGTCTGGCTGGACCCGCAGGCCCGCACCCTGGTGCTGGACACGGGCAGCCAGGCGCGCGCCGACGAGGTGGTCAGCTCGCTGGTGGAGGGACTCACAGGCTTTGCGCTGGCCCTGGTCGATACGCAGACCAGCGCCCAGGCCGCTATGGCGCACTGGCTGACCACGCAGGAAAGCCCGGCCGGCTTCTCGATTGACCGTGAATGCGAGCTCAAGGCAGCGGACGAATCCAAGGCCGTGGTGCGCTACGGCCGCCACCCGCTGGATATCGCCGAAGTCCAGCAGCACATCGAGCACGGGAAGCTGCCGACCCGCGTTGCCATGACCTGGGATGGCCGGGTCAGCTTCGTGCTGACCGAAGGTCTGCAGCTGCGCAAGGTGGCAATGCTCGATGTCGTGACCGAGTCCAAGGATGGCGATGGCGGTTTCGATGCCGATGTGGCAATCACGACGGGCGAGCTGTCGAAGCTCATCCCCGACCTACTTGAAGCCCTGGGCGGCGAGGGTCGCACTGGCCTGGGGCATGCCCTGCCGGCCTCCCTGACCACGACAGGCCCGGCCGGTGCGCCGCCGGATCTGAAGCCAGGCGATGTGCCGTTCTGACATGGCCACCGCCTCCGAAAAGGTCTGCACTACCTGCGGCGAGCCCTGGCCCGCCGACGAGGGCTTCTTCCGCGCCCTGGTCAAAAGTCCCGACGGGCTGGCCGACCAGTGCAACGCCTGCGTTTGTGACAAGTACCGCCGCTATCGCAAGCGCAATCACTCCCGCCCGCGTATCACCGACACGCTCGCCAGCATCTGGATGCAGCACCCGGTGGCCACGGCCTCAACAGCATGAACCAAGACACCGAACACCAGCCCACCCGCGCCGAGCGCGATCTGCCGGCCGCGCGCCGCGCCGCCGAACGTGCCCGCGCATTGTGGTGGGACGAGCAGCAGCCCAAGCACTGCTTCAGCTGCAGCGCGGAGCTGCCCGAAGACCATCACCGCGGCGATGCCCTGCCCTGCGGCCACTGATCACCCATCCAAGAAAGGAAACCCGATGTCCGAATACCAGAACCTGCTGGCACGCAAGGCCGAGATTGACGCCCAGATCGCAGCTGCTCAGGCAGAGGCCAAGGCAAAGGCTGTAACCGAAGCCCGCGCGCTGATCCAGGAGCACGGCCTGACCGCTGCCGATGTGTTCCCACCCCAGGGCAAGAAGGCCAAGGGCAGCGTGGGCGTGCCGAAGTACCGCGACCCCGGCACCGGCGCCACCTGGACGGGGCGCGGCAAGCCCCCGAACTGGATCGTGGGCAAGGACCGCACTCCCTTCCAGATCACACCCGCCTGACAGAGGCATGAGCACAGCGCATGGGCGCTGTCCTGATACCTCCCCTCCCCCTTCCAAAGCCTGACCGGGTTACGCCGCCAGGCTTTTTTCGTTTCTGGAGCCCCATGAACACCATCGAATTCGGCGACTGCCGAGACACCATGCGCGCCTGGGCGGCCCAGGGCATCCGCGCCCAGATGTGCGTCACGTCGCCGCCGTACTTCGGACTGCGCGACTACGGGCATTCCGGTCAACTGGGTCTGGAGCAGACGCCCGATGAATACATCGCGGCCATGGTCGAGGTGTTTCGCTGCGTGCGCGACGTGCTCGCGGACGATGGCACTCTGTGGCTCAACATTGGGGACAGCTACGCGGCCAATGGATGCAGCGGGCTAAACGAAGGGTGGGCAGACCGCGCGCAGGACTACGCAGGTGGCGGCCACAAGGCCGAAGCCGCGCGCCACCGAGGCGAGAAGCGCGTGCCGTCCGGCCTCAAGCCCAAGGACCTCGTCGGCATCCCCTGGATGCTTGCTTTCGCACTACGCGCGGACGGCTGGTATCTGCGCCAGGACATCATCTGGCACAAGCCCAACCCGATGCCGGAGAGCGTGACGGACCGCTGCACGAAGGCCCATGAGTACTTGTTCCTGCTGTCCAAGGGGCCGCGCTACTTCTTCGATCACGAAGCGATCAAGGAGCCGGCTGCAGCCTCGTCGCTGGCCAGGTGGTCACAGGATCTCGAGCAACAGGCTGGCAGCTCCCGAGTGCCGGGCAAAGCCAACGGCCCGATGAAGGCCGTGGGTGGCAGCCGCAGGAACAGTTTCGCGCGAACGACGAAGGACAGCGCCGGCCAACACGGACAGAAGCCGCAGTTCCGGCCAGGCCGCGAGGCCGTGGAGTACGGGGGCGAGACGCGCAACCGGCGCAGCGTCTGGACGGTGGCCACCCGGCCCTACAAGGGCGCCCACTTCGCCACGTTCCCGCCCGCACTCATCGAGCCCTGTATTCGCGCCGGATCTCGAGCAGGTGACATCGTGCTGGACCCGTTCATGGGCTCGGGCACAACGGCCGCCGTCGCGCTCCAACTCGGCCGCCAGTACCTGGGCTGCGAGCTGAACCCCGACTACGAGCCCCTGCAGCGCGAGCGCATCGAGGCATCGGCCGCGCCGCCCACGGCCAGGCCCAGGCGCCGCGCCACACGACCACCCGAACCAGAGCCCGCACAACGCGGGCTTTTCTCATTCTGAGGAGCCGCATGCTTACCCCTCAATTTCTCCTGCCCCTCGCGGCCAAGCTGGTGATCGACCTGTTTGCCGGCGGCGGCGGCGCTTCGACCGGCATTGAACAGGCCATCGGCCGTCCCGTCGATGTCGCCATCAACCATGATGCCGACGCCATCGGCATGCACGAGGTCAACCACCCGCAGACCAGGCACTACCGTTCCGACATCCGCGAAGTGGATCCGCTCGCCGTGACCAAGGGCGAGCTGGTGGGCCTGCTGCACGCCTCGCCGGACTGCACGCACCACAGCCAGGCTCTGGGCGGCCAGCCGCGCAACGGGGAAATCCGATCGCTCGCGTGGATCGTCATCCGCTGGGCCGGCAAGACCCAGCCCGACGTCATCACGCTGGAGAACGTCGAGCAGATGATGCAGTGGTCCCCGCTGATCGCGAAGCGCGATCCCGCCACCGGCCGCGTCATCACGCTGGACCGCATCACGGACCCCGCCACGGGCAAAGCCACCTTCCGCGTAGCCGACCCCGGCGAAGTGGTGCCGCGCGGCAATCAGTACCTAGTGCCGGACCCCAAGCACAAGGGCCGCAACTGGCGCCACTTCATCCAGGCGCTGCGCGACCTGGGCTACAAGGTGGAATGGCGGGTGATCTGCAACGCCACCCTGGGCTCCCGCAGCACCCGCACACGGCTGTACCTGATCGCCCGCTGTGACGGCCTGCCCATCGTGTGGCCAGCGCAGACGCACTGGAAGAACCCGAAGGCGGGCCAGAAGCCATTCCGCCAGGCAGCAGAGTGCATCGACTGGAGCATCCCCGGGCAAAGCATCTTCGGGCGCAAGAAGGAACTGGCGCCGGCCACCATGCGGCGAATCGCACATGGCCTGGACAAGTTCGTGCTGAACAGCCCCCAGCCGTTCATCGTCAACATGGCCCACGGCGGGAAGATCGAAATGCTCGACCGGCCCATGAGCACCATCGCCACGGAGAAAGGCGGCTGCCGCGCACTGGTGTCCCCTACCCTGATCCAGATGGGCTACGGCGAGGCCAAGGGTCAGGCCCCGCGCGTGCTCGACCTGTCCCAGCCGCTGGGCACGGCCGTGGCCGGCGGCATCAAGCACGCCATCAGCTCGGCATACCTGGTGCAGGCCGGGCACGGCGAGGGCAAGGACGGCGGCAAGCGCTGGAGCCACGGGGCCAACGACATCCGGGGACCTCTGGGCACGGTGACGGCTAGCGGTGGTGGGCAGAGCCTGGCATCCGCGTTCATGGTTCAGGCCAACGGCGGGTTCAACAGCACGCCGGCCCGCGACCTGCGCGACCTCGTATCGACCGTGACCACCAGCGGCAGCCAGCAGCAGCTGATCGCAGCCCACCTCACGGCGCTCGGCCAGAACGCGATCGGCAGCGATCTGCGAGACCCTGCACAAACAGTCCTCGCCGGAGCAACACGCTTTGGCCTGGTCCAGTACCACCTGTCGCCTGAGCAGGAGGCGGGCGCCCTGCGCTGCGCCGCCTTCCTCATGCGCTACCACGCCAGCGGTGGCCAGTGGACGGACCTGCGCGACCCGATGACCACAATTACCACGCGCGACCGCCTGGCGCTCGTGACCGTGTGGCTCAAGGGCGAGCCCTGGGTGATCGTGGACATCACGCTGCGAATGCTGGTGCCGCGCGAGCTCTACAACGCCCAGGACTTCCCCCCTGGCTACGTCATCGACCGAACTGCCGCCGGCAAGCCCCTGACGAAAACCGCCCAGGTGCGGATGGTGGGCAACTCCGTGAGCCCCGTGCCCATGCAGCAGATCGTCTCGCTCAACTCGCCCGAGTCCACGGCCTGGCAGCTACGCCGGGCCGCCTGATCCCTCCAACCCGGCCCGCCACGCGCGGGCCGCACTGTTTTCGCATGACCCCGACCCCACCACCGCACTGCCCGCTGCTGCAGCGCGCAGGCCACGTCATCAACACCACTGCCAGCAACTGGCAAATCGACAGGAGCAACCCATGACGATCACCCTTGAAGCCATCCGCGCCGCAGGCGGAATCGTGCACAGCGACGGCAACATCTTCTTTCGCGACATCAGCATGCTGCAGGGCCTCGCCGGGGCAGCTCCTGCCGCTGTTGCAGGGCCGGTCCTGGACGTGCGCGCCATCGCGGCGGCAGTGTGCCAGCGCGTGGCTGAGCTGCCCGACCGCAACAGCCCCGAGGACTGGCCCGAGGCCATGCTCGTGACGGGCCAGGAACTGATTGATGTCGTGACCTGCGAACTTGAGCAGGCCCAGGCAGCGCCCGCCCTGGAAGCGCCTGCAGCCCCTGTGCGCCAGCCTCTGACGCGTGACGAAATTGCAGCGTGGGCGGCTGAAACGCTGGAGGAAGTCGATTACCCGGTGCTCTGCAAAACCGCGCCGTGTGCATACGAGCTTCTCAACCTTCTCGAAACCTTCGCGCGCGCACACGGCATCACGGCAGCAGCGCCCCAGGCACCTGCTGCGCCCTCGGCTGATGAGCGCGAGGCTTTCGAGGCTTGGATCAAGAAGGATGGCGGCGATCTGAGTACGTTTGGCAGTGGCCAGAACCGCCACTACAACAACAGCGCCGTGAACAACGCTTGGACCGGATGGAGTTCGCGCGCCAAGCTGGCAGCACCTGCTGCGCCCGTGGCCGCGATCACCGACGCGATGGTCGATGCATACCTGACCACGCAGCGGCGCTCGGTCGAACAGGCTGACCGCCTTCCCATGGGCATCACGCCCACCAACGCCGTGCGCGAGGCATGCCGCCAGGGCCTGCTGGCTGCCATCGGGGCAGCACCTGCTGCACCTGCTGCGCCTGCAGTGGATGCCGAGACGATCCACCTGCAAGACCTGAAAAACGCGATGGCCGAGTGCCAGGAATTGCGCCAACAGCTCACGCTGATGGATGAGCAGCAGGCCGGAACCGTGTGGCGCTGGCAAGCCGATGGCCGAGACCAGCTGGCAACCATGGGCAACCGAATGGGCGTGCTGATCTATGCATGCGACCTGCGCGCGCTGCTGGCAGATGCAGCGCCCGCCACAGCCGCGATTGCCGAAGTCATCGGCTGCTTCGATGCCGCCAACATCGAAGGCCTTGACGATGCCCTGGTCAACAACACCGACGCGCGACTGGCTGATCTGGTGCAGCGCCGACTGTTGCATGCCGGCTATGCGGCCATCGGCGCTCAGCAGGCCATCGCAGCCCAGGCAGCAGCCAAGGGGGAGCACGGCAATGACTGAGAAATGCCGCAAAGGAAGGGGCGCGACCCTGGAGCGCTGCGAGGCGGCGCAGTACGCCATCAGCGCCGGACTGATCCACCTGCAGTGCCTGCGCAACATGGAAACCGGCGCACGCCGTGAGCGCCTGGCATTGAAGAAAGGGAAGGAGTGGGCGCCGCTCCATTTCTGCCCCTGGTGCCGCGCAAACATCGATACGCGCCCCACTGGGCACAAGGAGAGCTGACATGTCGAAAGTGATTTTTGAAACCATCTCCGGAGACGGAGGAACCGGCCACTACATATCCGACCACCGTTGTGGTGGCGTGAAGCCACTCGGCGGCGGGCGCTTGACTCAGCGCGCAGAACTCAATCCCAAGGAGGTGATAGCCGCCCTCGAAATGAGTACTGCTGGTCGTGCAGCGCTTGCGACATACGTAAAGCGCTTCCAGGAGCGCAAGGAGAGCTGAATGGCAGACATGAATTGCCCCTACTGCGGCGCAGATCAGGAGGCCAACCACGATGACGGCGCAGGCTACGCAGAAGACGTGCTCCACGAACACTGGTGCCGAGCCTGCGACAAGCACTTCGTCTTCGAGACCTTCATCAGCCTGAGCTACGAGGCCAAGAAGGCCGACTGCCTCAATGGCGCACCGCATACCTGGCTGGCCACAAAGACCTGGCCGCCGCAGTACCGCCGCATGCGCTGCATGGAGTGCGGAGAGGAGCGGCAGCCGACGCCTGAAGAACGCGCGGCACTCGACATCCCAGAGCGCGCCCAGGCGCAGCAGAAAGGACCGCAGCAATGAAGCCCCGCCGCAAATTCCCGTTCACGGGCTACATCGTCACGCGCACAGGCAACGTGCGCGCGATGCAATTCACGCACTCCAGCGGATGGGGCGTCTACGAAATCGGCAACCGGCATTTCTCTTGGATCGACGTACACGCAACAGTAGCTGATGCTGTAGCGGCGGGCCACCAGATGATCGCTGATGCCGAGGAGAGGATCGAGCGCCTGCAGGCCCTGCAGGACGCGCGCCGCATCAATCTTGACAAGGCGCAGCAGAAAGGACCTGCATGACCACGAACACCGCTCAGCCCCGCCACTGGCGCCTGATCGAATTCAACCCACGCCGTGCGATGCGTGATGCGCCGGCCGCACGCGTGGAGGTGGACCCGGACGGCGAGTGGCTGTGGATGACGCCCCGCGACATCCGCCTGAACATCCGCGACCACGGCGACCACCCAGAACTGCGCAAGGCCCTTGCAGCCTACGGCTGCACGAAAGGACAGACCCCGTGACCACAGCACCAACACCCGCCCTGCGCGTCCTGGCAGAGGCTGCAGAAGGCAATGGAGAGCACATCTACACGCACCCGCGCGACAGCAACAAATGGCGCGAGAACGAGGCGTGGCATCGGGCCGCGTCCCCGGGTGCTGTCCTGCATCTGCTGGACCGCATCCACGAACTCGAAATGCAGGCCCTGGACCTGGCCAGCGAGAACAGCATCCTCAAGCGTCAGGACTCAGAGCTGGAGGCGCGCAAGCCGCTGCCGCCGGCCAAGGAGGCCTGAATGCCCAGCAAGAAGCCCGAGCACTGGCGCGACAAGCGCGCGCCACACCGAGACGACGAACCCATCACTTGGCCAGCACCCGCTGGCCTTTGTTTTTGAAAGGCCCGACAGATGAAAAGCGCTTCCAACACTGCGGCCTTGGTGGCCGCCCAAGAAAATGCCGCCGCCAATGGCCCCGAGTGGGTATTGGCAAGCAAGTACGAGGAAATGACAGGCGTCACCCGCGAAACCGTCAAGCAGCGCAAGAAAAACGGCACCTGGAAAATCGGCCAGCAGGTCGCCGTCGTTTCCCGCCGCCTCTACGTAAACATCAAAGCAGCTGACAAATGGATAAGCGACCAAAACTCGAAACACCACCTGGCGTAACTGTCCGGGAATTTGCCACCGGCAGCCGGATCCAGATCGCGTTCACTTTTGAGGGCCGGGAGTGCCGCGAAATGCTCCCTGCCGGCCCTGTGAACAAGTCCAGTATCCAGCGCGCGGCGGTCCTGCGCGAAGACATCCGCGCCAAGATCAAGGCGGGAGACTTCGACTATGCCGAGCACTTCCCCGAGAGCCCGCGGGCCGGGGTGAGCCGGAAAAAGGCTGGCCTCATGCGTGCCCTGCTCCAGAAGCAACTGGAGACCTACGAGCGCCAGGTACAGAACGGCCAACTCTCGCCATCGACATACAACGGGTATGCGAAGGTGATCAACGGGGAGCGGATGAAGCACTGGCACGAGGTACAGGCCTCGGACGTGACACCCAGCATGCTGCGCGAATGGATCACGGAAATGGACTGCACATCGAAGGCGATCCGAAATATGCTGATCCCCCTGCGATCAGTCTTTGAAGACGCGCTCAATGATGGGTTAATCGAATTCGACCCATTCGAGCGCATCGCACTGACGAAGCTGATCCGCCAGACCAGCCGGGCCAGCGACTATGTAGTCCAACCATTCACCCGCGCGGAGCGTGAAGCCATTTTGGTGGCGTGCCGCGAGGACGAGCGCCCAATGCTCCAGTTCTGGTTCAACTCTGGATTGCGTCCCGGCGAATTGCAGGCGCTGCAGTGGGAACACATCGACTTCGACAAGAAGATCGCGCGCATCGTGCTCAATCAGGTGGCCGGCGTCGTCAAGGCACCGAAGACCGAGGCCGGCAAGCGGGACGTGGAACTCAACGCCGAGGCAGTCGAGGCGCTGAAGCAACAGCGCTCGGTCAGCCAGGCCCGCGGCGCCAGGGTCTGGCTGAACCCGCGCACCTTGAAGCCATGGACCACTGACGCCCAAATCCGGAAGACGCTCTGGCTGCCGGTGATGGAACGGGCCGGGATCGAGTACCGCAACCCGTACCAGATCCGGCACACCTATGCGTCCACGCTGCTGACCGCCGGCGCCAACCCCTGGTATGTGGCCCAGCAGCTTGGGCACGAGGATGTGGAGATGGTTTTCCGGACCTACGGCAAGTTCATCGGCGAGGACTACCAGAAGCCCAGGGCGGAACTGCGGCTCGTCAGCGGGTCGTAGCCCGTGCGAATCGCGTGCGAAATCCGTGCGATTCTGACGACACCGCAGGACACTTCAAGGCAAGAAAAAACCGCCACACGCTGAGGTCTTCAGTGTGTGGCGGTGTCTTGGATGGTGGAGCTGGCGGGAATTGAACCCGCGTCCGCAAGCCTTCGCCGGGCAGATCTACATGTTTAGCGTTCTGTTTTGAGTCTCGCCTCCCGAGTCGCGCAGGCGCACGCTACCCGGGATGCCAGCTTCCTTGGATCTTGCCACGTACTAAGAAGCCCAGCACGCAGCCAGCTGATGTGAATTCCCTTGCAGCCGGGAGGTATTGCTACCCCCTTGCCCAGCCCATCAGCGTGCTGTTGCAAGGCTCACCGGATTTAAGCGGCGAGTGCGAAACGTTCGTCGTTTGCAGTTAGTTTTTTGAATGGAGATTTACGAGCGTCAATCAAGCTCGACATGCACCACACCGGTCCCGAACCCACGTCGAAACCAGGACAGCCCCAAGGCTCCTATCTTAGCCTCTTTCCAGCAGTTTCAAGAGCTCCAGCGGAGAATTGATTTGCGCATCCGCCTGCCAGTGCAGCGTATCGCCGGCTGCGCCAAGGTAGCCGTAGCAAGCCGCCACGGTCTTCATGCCTGCGGCCTTGCCTGCAACGATGTCGCGCTCGTCGTCACCGACATAGACAAAACTCTCGGGAGGAAGGCCGATACGCGCGGCAGCCTCCAGCAAGGGTGCAGGATGGGGCTTTGCATGGGGCGTGGTGTCGCCGCTGACGACGGCTGACGCAGTTGCGAACAGCGGCATCTGTTGCGTCAGCGGATCGGTAAAACGCATGGACTTGTTCGTGACCACGCCCCAGGGCATGGACACAGCCTGGAGTCGTGCAATCAGTTCCTCGACACCCTCGAACGCATAGGTGCGCTCTGTCATGCATTGCTCGTAGTTGCGGAAGAATTCCTCGCGCATCTGCGCAAACTCGGGCGAGTCGGGCGTGAGCCCGAACCCCACCCCCAGCATGCCCCGCGCCCCCGCGCCCGCCATGGGTCGATATCGCTCATAGGGAATTGAAGGCATCCCCCGATCCGTACGCATCCTGTCTGCGGCTGCACCCAGGTCTGGTGCACTGTCGATCAAGGTGCCGTCCAGATCGAACAACACGGCTCGGACTTCTTTCCACATGCGGCTTACCCTTCGGCCCGGCGCGTGGCCAGCATGTAGTTCACAGATGTGTCTGCACTGAGCCAGTAGCGCCCGGTGATGGGGTTGTGCTGCAGGCCCTTGCTAGCCTGCAGATCAAGGCCAGCCTGACGGGCGAACATGGCGAGTTCGCTGGGCTGGATCAGTTTCGCGTACTCATGCGTTCCCTTGGGAATCATCTTGAGCAGGTATTCTGCCGCGACGATGGCCAGACCGAAGGCCTTTGCACTGCGGTTGATCGTGGAGAAGAACACCCAGCCGCCAGGCTTGACCAGCTCAGCACAGGCCGATACCACGGAGGCGGGATCGGGCACATGCTCCAGCATCTCCATGCAGGTCACCACATCAAAGGAACCAGGCTGCTCCTGGGCCAGACGCTCCACACTCACTTCGTGGTAGTGAATGTTGGGCGTACCCGTCTCCAGTGCATGCAGCTGGGCCACGCGCAATGCCTTGGTGGCCAGATCGATGCCAACCACTTCGCGCGCACCCTTGCGCGCCATGGAGTCGGCAAGGATGCCGCCGCCACACCCGACATCCAGAATTCTGCGCCCCTTCAAGGGAACTTGCGCATCGATCCAGTCCAGCCGCAGCGGATTGATCTGATGCAGGGGTTTGAACTCACTTTCCGGGTCCCACCAGCGATGGGCCAGGCTGGAGAATTTCTCCAGCTCCGCCGGGTCGGCGTTGAGGTTGATTGCGTTGCTCATGGCGTCGATTGTCGGCGATTGCGGCGACCGTTCAGCCATAAAAAAAGCCCCGTTGCCGGGGCTTTTGCGAGAAGCAATCGAAAGATTACTGGGCGGCGCGGGTGCCGACCACTTCGATTTCCACGCGACGGTTCTTCGCGCGGCCTTCCTTGGTCTTGTTGTCGGCGATAGGCTGCTTTTCGCCCTTGCCTTCGGTGTAGACGCGGTTCTTTTCGATGCCCTTGGACACCAGGTAAGCCTTCACAGCTTCAGCGCGGCGAACCGACAGCTTCTGGTTGTAGGCGTCAGAGCCAACGGAGTCGGTGTGACCCACGGCGATGACCACTTCCAGGTTGATGCCCTTGACCTTGGAGGCCAGGTCGTCCAGCTTGGCCTTGCCTTCGGGCTTCAGAACCGACTTGTCGAAGTCGAAGAAAGCGTCGGCAGAGAAGGTCACCTTGGAGGCCACGGCCGGAGCGGGTGCCGGTGCGGGTGCGGGAGTTGCCGGAGCGGGCGTTGCGGCGGGAGCCACAGCGGCGGCCACAGGCTTCAGAGCGCCGTCGCAGTCAGCAGCTGCAGTGGCGGGCGTCCAGTTGGCATCGCGCCAGCACAGTTCGTTCGTGCCGTTCTTCCACACCAGTTCGCTGGTGCCGTTTTGCCAGTTGTCGATGGTCTTGCCACCGTCAGCAGCCTTCACTTGTGCGCCAGCGGCCGTTGCGAGGGCGGCAGAGGCAAACAACATCGCCACTTTGTTCAGTTTCTTCATGGTTCTCCTCTTGGGGAAAAAGCCGCAGCAGGGCTGCGAATCTGTGGACGTCATCAGTGACCATCACCAAAAACGTTGAATTGATTGTGCCATACGTCACATGCAGACGGACCGCCAAGCGGGGGCCAACAAGTAGGACAGCGGCGGAATTCCAGGGTTATGTTGCTCGGCTGCTACACGTCATTCGACCTAAAATGGGCCTTTTCCCGCCGTCAGAGTATCGCCACACATGACCCAGTTTGCTAAAGAAACCCTGCCCATCAGCCTCGAAGAGGAGATGCGTCGCAGCTATCTCGATTACGCAATGAGCGTGATCGTGGGCCGGGCGCTGCCCGATGCGCGAGATGGTCTCAAGCCTGTGCATCGGCGCGTGCTTTTTGCCATGCACGAGCTCAACAACGACTGGAACAGGCCGTACAAGAAGTCGGCGCGTATCGTCGGCGACGTGATCGGCAAGTACCACCCGCACGGAGACAGCGCGGTGTACGACACCATCGTGCGCATGGCACAGGATTTCTCGCTGCGCCACATGCTGGTCGACGGGCAGGGCAACTTCGGTTCGGTGGACGGGGACAGCGCGGCGGCGATGCGTTACACCGAAATCCGCCTGTCCAAGATTGCCCATGAAATGCTGGGCGATATCGACAAGGAAACGGTCGATTACGGCCCGAACTACGACGGCAGCGAGCGCGAGCCGCTGGTGCTGCCTGCGCGGCTGCCCAATCTGCTGGTCAACGGTTCCTCGGGCATTGCCGTGGGCATGGCCACCAATATTCCACCGCACAACCTCAACGAGGTGGTGGACGCCTGCCTGCACCTGCTGCAGACGCCCCAGGCCACCATCGACGAGCTGATGGAGATCATCCCCGCGCCCGACTTCCCGACGGCCGGCATCATCTATGGCATCAACGGTGTCAAGGAGGGCTATCGCACGGGTCGCGGACGCGTGGTGATGCGTGCCAAGTGCCACTTCGAGGACATCGACCGCGGCCAGCGCCAGGCCATCATCGTCGATGAGCTGCCCTACCAGGTCAACAAGAAGACGCTGCAGGAGCGCATGGCCGAGCTGGTGCACGAAAAGAAGATCGAGGGCATCAGCCACATCCAGGACGAGTCCGACAAGTCGGGCATGCGCCTGGTGATCGAGCTCAAGCGCGGCGAAGTGCCCGAGGTCGTGCTCAACAACCTGTACAAGCTGACCCAGCTGCAAGACACCTTCGGCATGAACATGGTGGCGCTGGTCGATGGCCAGCCCAAGCTGTGCAATCTGAAGGATCTGGTCGAGGTCTTCCTGCAGCACCGCCGCGAAGTGGTCACGCGCCGCACGGTCTATGAACTGCGCAAGGCGCGCGAGCGCGGCCATGTGCTGGAGGGCCTGGCGGTCGCGCTGGCCAACATCGACGACTTCATCGCCATCATCCGCAACGCGCCCACGCCACCTGTGGCCAAGGCCGAGCTGATGACGCGCAACTGGGACAGCAAGCTGGTGCGCGAGATGCTGACGCGCACCCGTACCGATGGCGGCGTGGTCAATGCCGACGACTACCGCCCCGACGGCCTGGAACGCGAATTCGGCATGCAGGCCGATGGCCTGTACCGCCTGTCCGAGACCCAGGCCCAGGAAATCCTGCAGATGCGCCTGCAGCGCCTGACCGGCCTGGAGCAGGACAAGATCGTCGCCGAGTACAAGGACGTGATGTCCGTCATCGAGGACCTGCTGGACATCCTGTCCAAGCCCGAGCGCGTGTCGGCCATCATTGGCGACGAACTCAAGCAGATCAAGGCCGAGTTCGGCCAGAGCAAGGTCGGCGCCCGCCGCAGCACGGTCGAGTACAGCGCGCAGGACCTGTCCACCGAGGACCTGATCACGCCCACCGACATGGTGGTCACGCTCAGCCACACGGGCTACATCAAGAGCCAGCCGCTGTCCGAGTACCGCTCGCAAAAGCGCGGCGGCCGCGGCAAGCAGGCCACGGCCACCAAGGAAGACGACTGGATCGACCAGCTGTTCATCGCCAACACGCACGACTACCTGCTGTGCTTTTCCAACCGCGGCCGCCTGTACTGGCTCAAGGTCTGGGAAGTGCCGGCGGGCTCGCGCGGTTCGCGTGGCCGCCCCATCGTCAACATGTTCCCTCTGCAGGATGGCGAGAAGATCAACGTGGTGCTGCCGCTGACGGGCGAGTACCGCAGCTTCCCGGCCGACCACTATGTGTTCATGTCCACCAGCATGGGCACCGTGAAGAAGACGGCGCTGGACGAGTTCTCCAACCCGCGCAAGGCCGGCATCATCGCCGTGGGCCTGGACGAGGGCGATTTCCTGATCGGCGCAGCCCTCACCGACGGCAAGCATGACGTGATGCTGTTCAGCGACGGCGGCAAGGCCGTTCGATTCGACGAAAACGACGTGCGCCCCATGGGCCGCAATGCGCGTGGCGTCAAGGGCATGACCCTGGAAGAGGGCCAGAGCGTGATCGCGATGCTGGTGGCCGAGGACGAATCGCAAAGCGTGCTCACGGCCACGGAAAACGGCTACGGCAAGCGCACCTCCATCGTCGAGTACACGCGCCATGGCCGAGGCACCAAGGGCATGATCGCCATCCAGCAGTCCGAGCGCAACGGCAAGGTGGTCGCCGCCACCCTGGTCCACGCCGATGACGAAATCATGCTGATCACCGACACTGGCGTGCTGGTGCGCACCCGGGTGTCGGAAATCCGCGAGCTGGGCCGAGCCACCCAGGGCGTGACGCTGATCTCGCTGGACGAAGGCGCCAAGCTGGGCGGCCTGCAGCGCATCGTCGAAAACGATGCCAACGAAGTCGAGGGCGAGGCCACGGGCGAGGAAGCCCCGGGCGGCGACGAAGCCGCTGCCGAAGGCACGGGCGAGCCCGCCTGATGACCCGGCCGCCGCTGGGGCTGCCTCCCACACCGGGAGCGCAGCCGTAGCGGCGGCCCAGATTTTTGACAGTTGCAGGCCCCGCCCGAACTGGCGCCTGCGCGTGACTTGACAGTGAACTCCATGAAACGCCCTTACAACTTCTCCGCCGGCCCTGCCGCCATTCCCGCCGAAGTGCTGCAGCAGGCAGCCGCCGAAATGCTCGACTGGCACGGATCCGGCATGAGCGTGATGGAGATGAGCCACCGCGGCAAGGAGTTCATCTCCATCTACGAACAGGCCGAGGCCGATCTGCGCGAGCTGCTGGCCGTGCCGCCCGAATTCAAGATTCTGTTCATGCAGGGCGGCGGCCTGGCCGAGAACGCCATCGTTCCGCTGAACCTGTCGCGCGCCGGCACGGTGGACTTCGTGCTCAGCGGCAGCTGGAGCCAGAAGTCGGCCAAGGAAGCACGCAAGTACGTAGCCGATGCACACATCGCAGCCAGCGGCGAGGACAGCCAATTCACCACCCTGCCCGCCCCTGAAAGCTGGCAACTGAGCCGTGGCGCCAGCTACGTGCACATCTGCAGCAACGAAACCATCCATGGCGTGGAGTTCCAGGAACTGCCCGACCTGAAGGCGCTGGGCTGCGATGCTCCGCTGGTGGTGGATTTCTCCTCGCACGTGGCCTCGCGCCCCGTCGATTGGAGCCGCGTGGGCCTGGCGTTCGGCGGTGCGCAAAAGAACCTGGGCCCGGCCGGCCTGACCCTGGTCATCGTGCGTGAGGACCTGCTGGGCCACGCCCTGCCCGCCTGCCCTTCGGCTTTCGACTACAAGACCGTGGCCGACAACCAGTCGATGTACAACACGCCGCCCACCTGGGGCATCTACATCGCGGGCCTGACCTTCCAGTGGATCAAGCGCCAGACCGAAGGCGGCCTGACCGGCGTGGCGGCCCTGCAGGCGCGCAATATCGCCAAGGCCGACCTGTTCTACCAGTACGTGGACCAGTCCTCGTTCTACGTGAACAAGGTCGCTGCCAATTGCCGCTCGCGCATGAACATCCCTTTCTTCCTGCGCGACGAGTCGCGCAATGACGCCTTCCTGGCCGGAGCCCGGGAACGCGGCCTGCTGCAGCTCAAGGGCCACAAGTCCGTCGGCGGCATGCGTGCCAGCATCTACAACGCCATGCCCATCGCTGGCGTGCAGGCGCTGGTGGAGTACATGCGCGAATTCGAACAGCGCAACGCCTGACCGACCACACCCCCTTCCATGAGCACCCCACCCCAAGCCTCTCCCGATCTGGCGCATCTGCGCGTGCAGATCGACGATATCGACCAGCAACTGCTGGATCTGCTGAACCGACGCGCCCGCGTGGCCGAGCAGGTCGGCGAGGTCAAGAAGCGGGAAGGCACGCCCTTCTTCCGCCCTGACCGCGTGGCCCAGGTCATCCAGAAGATCGAGTCCGCCAACCCCGGCCCGCTCAAGAACGCCCATGTCTCGGCCATCTGGCGCGAGATCATGTCGGCCTGTCTGGCGCTGGAGTCACCCCAGCGCGTGGCCGTGCTGGGCCCGGCGGGCACGTTCTGCGAGGAAGCGGCCATCCAGTACTTCGGCGGCGCGGCCGACCTGATGTACTGCAACAGCTTCGACGAGGTGTTCCACGCCACGGCTGCGGGCAGCGCGCAGTACGGAGTGGTGGGCGTGGAGAACTCCAACGAAGGCGTGGTCACGCGCTCGCTGGACATGTTCCTGCATACGCCCTGCCACGTGGTGGGAGAGGTCAGCCTGCTGGTGCGCCACAACCTGCTGCGCAGCACCAACACGACCGAAGGCATCAAGGTGGTTGCGGCTCACCCCCAGGCCCTGGCCCAATGTCAGGGCTGGCTGTCCAAGCATCTGCCACATGCCGAACGCCGCCCGGTGTCCAGCAACGCCGAAGGCGCCCGCCTGGCGGCGCTGCACCCCGATATCGCCGGCCTGGCCAGCGAACGCGCGGCCCAGCAATTCGGCCTGCACGTGGTGGCGCATGCCATTCAGGACGATGCCTACAACCGCACGCGCTTCGCCGTCATCTGCCTGCCGCACACGCTGGCGACGCCCGCACCCAGCGGGCAGGATTGCACCAGCATCATCATCTCCGTGCCCAACCGTCCCGGCGCCGTGCATGACCTGCTGGTACCGCTCAAGCGGCACGGCGTCTCCATGACGCGCTTCGAATCGCGCCCCGCACGCACCGGCCAGTGGGAGTACTACTTCTACATCGACCTCGAAGGTCACCCGGCCCAGCCCAACGTGGCCAGTGCGCTGCAGGAGCTGCGCGAGCTGTGCGCCTTCTACAAGGTGCTGGGCACCTATCCGGTCTCCAAGTGATGCAGCCGTTCGAACAACTGGGGTTGATCGGCTGCGGCCTCATGGGCGGCTCGTTCGCGCTGGCGCTCAAGCAGGCCGGGCTGGTCAAGCGTGTCGTGGGCTACAGCAAATCCCCGTCCACCACCGAGCGCGCACGCCAGATGGGCGTCATCGATGTGGAGGCACCCTCGGCCCTGCTGGCCGCCGCCGGCGCAGACCTGGTGCTGCTGGCGGTGCCCGTGGCGGCCACCGAGGCCACGCTCAAGTCCATCAAGCACCTGGTCACGCCCGGGATGATGATCATGGACGTGGGCTCCACCAAGGTCGATGTGGTGCATGCCGCCCGCTCGGCATTGCGCGACCAGCTCGGCTCCTTCGTGCCGGCCCACCCCATTGCGGGCAAGGAAGTCTCGGGCGTCGAGCATTCCGACCCCCAGCTGTACAAGGGCGCACAGGTCATCCTGACGCCCACGGAACGCACACTGACCGAGCACCTGCAAAAGGCCCAGTCCCTGTGGGAGCTGCTGGGCTGCCGCGTGCGCGCCATGTCGCCAGAAGCCCACGACAGCGCCTTTGCCACGGTCAGCCACCTGCCGCATCTGCTGGCCTTCGCCATGATGCAAAGCGTGATCACCCAGCCCGATTCCGATGAGGTGCTGTCCCTGGCCGGCCCCGGCTTCCGTGACTTCACGCGCATTGCAGCAGGCGACCCCAAGATGTGGCGCGATGTGCTGCTGGCCAACAGCGAACAGGTGCTGGCGCAGTCGCGCCAGTTCCAGCAGGCGCTGCAGCAACTCGAATGCCTGATCCAGGCCGGCGACGGCCAAGGCCTGGAAGACCACCTGACCCTGGCCAGCGCGGCGCGTGCCCACTGGCGCATGGGCGTACCGCGCCGCTGACGCGCAACGCCGGCCGCGCTCCAAGCGCCCCCGAGCGCATCTGTGGATTGCGGCCAGCGCGGCCGCAATGCCTTCCGACAGCCTGTTTGCCTCCGAATTGCCATGTTCAGTACCGCCTTCCTCGATATCCCCCCTCTTTCCCGCGCTCAGGGCACGGTGAGCCTGCCAGGCTCCAAGAGCATCTCGAACCGCGTGCTGCTGCTGGCAGCGCTGAGCCAGGGCACGACCGTGGTCCACGACCTGCTTGACTCGGACGACACGCGCGTCATGCTCCGGGCCCTGCAGCAACTGGGCTGCACGGTGGAGCCCACCGCCATCACCCTCGGCCAGCCTGTGCGCATCACCGGCCTGGGCGGCGCCCTGCCCTCCGGCGCCAGTGCCGAGCTGTTCATGGGCAACGCCGGCACGGCCATGCGGCCGCTGACGGCTGCCCTGTCCGTGCTGGGCGGCGACTTCCAACTCAGCGGTGTGCCGCGCATGCATGAGCGCCCCATCGGCGATCTGGTCGATGCGCTGCGACAGCTCGGCTGCCGCATCGACTACCTGGGCAACGAGGGCTTTCCTCCGCTGCACATCCGCCAGCCCGATTTCTCGCAGCTGCCGCACAGCCCCATCCAGGTGCGTGGCGATGTCTCCAGCCAGTTCCTGACCTCGCTGCTGATGGCGCTGCCGCTGCTGGCCAACACGCGCGACATCACCATCGAAGTCGTGGGCGAGCTGATCTCCAAGCCCTACATCCACATCACGCTGGAATTGCTGGCCCGCTTCGGCATTGCCGTGCACAACGAGAACTGGCAGCGCTTCACCATCCCGGCCGGCAGTCGCTACCGCTCGCCGGGCGAGATCCATGTCGAGGCAGACGCCTCGTCGGCCAGCTATTTCATCGCACTGGGCGCCATCGCCTCGGACAGCGCCGAAGGCATCCGCATCCTCGGCGTGGGACTGGACTCCATCCAGGGCGATATCCGCTTTGTCGAAGCCGCGCGCGCAATGGGCGCCGAGGTGGAGGGAGGCCCGAACTGGCTGCGCATACGCCGTGGCGCCTGGCCGCTCAAGGCCATCGACCTGGACTGCAACCACATCCCCGATGCCGCCATGACGCTGGCCGTCATGGCCCTGTATGCTGATGGCACAACCACGCTGCGCAACATCGCAAGCTGGCGCGTCAAGGAGACCGACCGCATCGCGGCCATGACCAAGGAGCTGCGCAAGCTGGGCGCCGAAGTCGAGGAAGGCGCGGACTTCATCCGCGTCACACCGCCCGCATCCACCGCCGCATGGCGTGCGGCCAGCATCCACACCTACGACGATCACCGCGTGGCCATGTGCTTCTCGCTGGCGGCCTTCAACCCGGCCGCCCTGCCGGTGCGCATCGAAGACCCCAAGTGCGTCGCCAAGACCTTCCCCGACTACTTCGAGGCCCTGTTCTCGGTCTGCGAGACCGCCCGCGCGCGCATTCCCGTGATCTGCATCGATGGCCCCACCGCCTCCGGCAAAGGAACCATCGCCGCCGAGGTGGCCGAGGCCCTGGGCTACCACCTGCTGGACTCGGGCGCGCTGTACCGCCTCACAGGACTGGCCGCGTCGCGGGCCGGCATGGTGCTGGACGAATCCCACGCCCCGCAGATTGCCGCGCTGGCGCGCGCGCTGCCCGTGCGCTTTGATGCCGAGCAGCGCATCTGGCTGGGCGACGAGGATGTCACCCTGATCCTGCGCAGCGAGGAGTCGGGCATGAACGCCTCGCGCGTCTCGGCCCTGCCGGCCGTGCGCGATGCACTGGTGGACCTGCAGCTGTCCTTCCAGCAGCTGCCGGGACTGGTCGCCGACGGCCGCGACATGGGCACGGTGATCTTTCCCCATGCTCCCCTCAAGGTCTATTTGTCGGCCTCCGCCGCCTGTCGCGCCGAGCGCCGGCATAAGCAGTTGATTTCCAAAGGAATTGCCGCTAACATAAGCGCCCTTCGGGCAGACCTTGAAGCACGCGATGCGCGGGACATGAACCGCAGCGTCGCACCGCTCAAGCCCGCCCAGGATTCCATGCTGCTTGACAGCTCCGAGCTTTCCATCGAAGAGGTGGCAGAGCAGGTGCTTTCATGGTGGCAGGAACGCCAGCCGTTCGGCCGCGACTGATTGCCAGTTGCGCCGCACGGTCGGCAACCCGCCCTCAGGGCCCAGACATGGCGGCACCGCCCCGTGTACGGCCCGAGGTTCATAGACTCCAACCCCGTGGTTGAACCCACAACACCTCCGCAAACAGTCCTAGAAACGCTTGGCAATGGTGCCAACGGAAACCTGTTTGCGGGCAAGGAAATACATGTCTGAATCTTTTGCCTCCCTGTTTGAAGAATCGCTGCAACGCACGGAAATGCGTCCTGGCGAGGTCATCACCGCTGAAGTCGTGCGCGTCGAGCACAACTTCGTCGTCGTGAACGCTGGCCTGAAGTCGGAAGCCTATGTGCCGATCGACGAATTCAAGAACGACCAGGGAGAAATCGAAGTCCAGGTGGGCGACTTTGTGTCGGTCGCCATCGGCTCGATCGAAAACGGCTACGGCGACACCATCCTGTCGCGCGACACCGCCAAGCGCCTGGCCTCGTGGCTGGCTCTGGAAAAGGCCCTGGAATCGGGCGAATTCGTGACCGGCACGACCTCCGGCAAGGTCAAGGGCGGCCTGACGGTGCTGGTCAACGGCATCCGCGCCTTCCTGCCCGGTTCGCTGATCGACACCCGTCCGATCAAGGACCTGACTCCGTACGAAAACAAGACGATGGAGTTCAAGGTCATCAAGCTGGACCGCAAGCGCAACAACGTGGTGCTGAGCCGCCGCGCCGTGGTCGAAGCCTCGATGGGCGAAGAGCGCGCCAAGCTGATGGAGACGCTGAAGGAAGGCGCCATCGTTCAAGGCGTGGTCAAGAACATCACCGAATACGGTGCGTTCGTGGACCTGGGCGGCATCGACGGCCTGCTGCACATCACCGACATGGCATGGCGCCGCGTGCGTCATCCTTCGGAAGTCGTGCAGGCTGGCCAGGAAATCACGGCCAAGATCCTCAAGTTCGACACCGAGAAGAACCGTGTCTCGCTGGGTCTGAAGCAAATGGGCGACGACCCGTGGATGGGCGTTTCGCGCCGCTACCCCTCCAGCACCCGCCTGTTCGGCAAGGTCACGAACATTGCCGACTACGGCGCGTTCGTCGAGCTGGAACCCGGCATCGAAGGCCTGGTGCACGTCTCCGAAATGGACTGGACCAACAAGAACATTGCTCCGACCAAGCTCGTGACCCTGGGTGACGAAGTCGAAGTCATGGTGCTGGAGATCGACGAAGACAAGCGTCGCATCTCGCTGGGCATGAAGCAGTGCAAGGCCAACCCCTGGCAAGAGTTCGCGCAGAACACCAAGCGCGGCGACCGCGTCAAGGGCCCGATCAAGTCGATCACCGACTTCGGCGTGTTCGTGGGCCTGGCTGCCGGCATCGACGGCCTGGTGCACCTGTCCGACCTGTCCTGGAACGAGCCCGGCGAAGCTGCCGTGCGCAACTACAAGAAGGGCCAGGAAGTCGAAGCCATCGTGCTGGCCGTGGACGTCGAGCGCGAGCGCATCTCCCTGGGCATCAAGCAGCTGGACAGCGATCCCTTCACGACCTTCGTGACCGTGAACGACAAGGGCCAGATCGTGTCGGGCAAGGTCAAGACGGTGGACGCACGCGGTGCTGAAATCGACCTGGGCGAAGACATCGTCGGCTACCTGCGCGCTTCGGAAATCGCCGTTGACCGCGTGGAAGATGCCCGCTCGGTGCTGAAGGAAGGCGACGAGATCACCGCCGTGGTGGTCAATGTGGATCGCAAGACCCGCAACATCCAGCTGTCGATCAAGGCCAAGGACCAGGTTGACCAGCAAGAAGCCATGGCTTCCCTGTCCGCCCAGTCGGCCAAGGAAAACGCCGGCACGACCAGCCTGGGCGCCCTGCTGCGCGCCAAGCTGGACAACTCCGACAAGTAATCAGCAGCCAGTCTGCTGACCGCTGAAGGTCGGATGCGACGGGTGCCTCCGGGCGCCCGTCGCCATTTCAACCCCTGATTCCTATCCTTGATGACCCGATCCGATCTCGTCGAAGAACTCGCAGCACGCTTTGGCCAACTGAGCCAGCGCGACGCCGAGCAGGCCGTCAAGACGATTCTTGACGCCGTCAGCGATGCCCTGGTGCGCGGCCATCGCATCGAAATCCGCGGCTTTGGAAGTTTCTCGGTCAACCACCGCCCGCCCCGCATGGGCCGCAATCCCCGCAGCGGCGAGGCCGTCCACATTCCGTCCAAGCGCGTGCCGCACTTCAAGCCCGGCAAGGCCCTGCGCGAAGCCGTGGACCTGCGCCCCGGCGCGGCGCCCGACACGGTTGTCGCCAGTTCCGCAGGCACCGGCCCTGCCGCCTGAAAGCCGGCTTGCCGGCTGCGCGCACTGCAGCCGTCGTCACCGCCAGGCTCTAGAATCGTTCCCGTCACACAAGGGAACACATGAAGTACTTCCTGTGGCTGCTCAAGGCGGCCATTTTTTTTACGCTGTTCGCCTTCGCACTGAACAACCAGCAGGACGCGACGGTGCACTTCTTCTTCGGCACCTCCTGGACTGCGCCGCTGGTACTGGTGGTGCTGGCCGCCTTTGCACTGGGCCTGATCGTGGGCGTGCTGGGCATGGTGCCGCGCTGGCTCAAGCACCGCAATGCCGCGCGCTCGACCCAGGCCCCCGCGCCTGCAGCCGAAGGAGCGGCGCCAGCCACGGCGCCCAAGGCGCCCCCCTCCCCCATCCTGCCGGGCGACGTGCATGGAATTTGATCTGAGCTGGATACTGCTGGGCCTGCCCGTGGCCTTCGTGCTGGGCTGGCTGGCCTCGCGCTGGGACCTGCGGCAGATCCGCGCCGAAAACCGCCAGGCACCCAAGGCCTACTTCAAGGGATTGAACTTCCTGCTCAACGAGCAGCAGGACAAGGCCATCGACGCCTTCATCGAAGCCGTGCAGAACGACCCCGACACCTCGGAGTTGCACTTCGCCCTGGGCAATCTCTTTCGCCGCCGCGGCGAATACAACCGCGCCGTGCGCGTGCATGAGCACCTGCTGTCGCGCGGCGACCTCAGCCGCGTGGACCGCGACCGCGCCCAGCACGCGCTGGCCCAGGACTTTCTGAAGGCAGGCCTGCTCGATCGCGCCGAGGACGCGCTGCGCCGCCTGGAAGGCACGGCCTTCGAGGCCGAGGCCCGCCTGGCCCTGCTGGCCATCTACGAGCGCTCGCGCGACTGGACACAGGCCGCCGCCATTGCTCGCCGCATGCAGGATGCCAACCAGGGGGACTTCAGTGGCCGGCTGGCGCACTACCTGTGCGAAGACGCCCAGTCCTTGCTCACGCAGGGCCAGCAGGCCGAGGCGCTGCAGCGGCTGCAGCAAGCCATCACCACAGCACCCCAGGCTGCGCGACCGCGCCTGGAGCATGCCCAGTTGCAGCATCGCATGGGGCAATCGGCCCAGGCCTTGCAAACGCTGGAAAGCCTGGCCGAGCAGTCCCCCGCCGCGCTGCCGCTGGCAGCCCAGTTGCTGGTGGACATCGCCGCCGCCACAGGCCAACGCCAGCATGTCCACCAGCTGCTCGGCCAGCAATACGCCCAGGCACCTTCGCTGGACCTGCTGCAGGCGTTGGTTGCGCTGGACGCTCAAATTGAAGAACAGAGCACCGATGGTGAAACCAAGGCACCGGGACGCGCCCGCCTGGTCCAGCATCTGGACCGGGAACCTTCCTTGGTGGCTGCTGCGCAGTGGCTGGCTGGCGAGAAACTGTCCGAGGAGCAATACCACCCAGCCGTGCAACGCGCGCTGGACCACGCCGCCAAACCGCTGACCCGCTATCGCTGCGCGGCCTGCGGCTTCGAGGCTCGCCAGCATTTCTGGCACTGCCCCGGCTGCCAGAGCTGGGACAGCTACCCGGCCCGGCGCGTCGAGGAGCTGTGATGGGCCGGGGTGGCGAAAGGCGGCCTTATCCCCGGCACCGCGTCACCCCCATTGGCAAACACGGCATGGCCAGTGTATTTTCAGAGTATTCCTAGAAACCGCCCTGGAGGGCGCGTGGCCATTGGCTTTGGGCGCGTGCGGCCGAGCCTGCGCCGGCCTCCTGGAGCCCGCGACTGCCTGGCGGCACGCCAGAGGCCTGCATAAGATGCTTCTGGGTCGCAATGTTGCGGCCCTCAACATTGAGGGATCAGGAGGTTTGTATGTTCAGAAAATTGATGGCTGGCTTCATTGCGCTGCTGTGGTCCGTGATGGCTTTGGCCGCTGTGGAAGCCAACAAGGCGAATGAAGCCGAACTGACATCCATCAAGGGCATAGGCCCGGCCATGTCGGCACGCATTCTCGAGGAACGCAAATCAGCCCCCTTCAAGGACTGGCCCGACTTCATCGCACGGGTCAAGGGTGTGGCGGAACCGACCGCCACCAAGTTTTCGGGCGAAGGCCTGACTGTCAACGGCAGCAGCTACAAAGGCCACAGCGCCAAGCCTGATGCCAAGGACACTGCGGCCAAGGGGGGCAAGGACACGGCGGCCCAGGGCGCCAAGCCGACCAAGGAGCAGGCGGCAAAGCCGGCCATTCCAGCCAAGGCCGGCTCGGCCTCCTGAAGACGCGAACTGTCTCTATCCAACCCGCTTCGGCGGGTTTTTCATGCGTACGACCCTCGGGGTATGCGCGGCCATAGCCTGAAACATGCTCAGGTTTTCATAGCGAAGCAAAAAACCTTGCCCGTAAAATGGACCGCCCATGCCCCTGATCACCCTCATACTCCTACCCTTCATCGGCAGCCTGATTGCCGCAATGCTGCCCGCCAATGCGCGCAATACGGAGTCGACTCTGGCCGGCGTGATCGCATTGGGCTGTGCCATACAGACCGCATTGCTGTTTCCACAGATCGCCGATGGGGAAGTGCTGCGCCAGGAGATCGAGTGGCTGCCGGCACTGGGACTGAACCTGGTGATCCGCATGGACGGCTTTGCCTGGATGTTCTGCATGCTGGTGCTGGGCATAGGCTCGCTGGTCGTGCTGTATGCGCGCTACTACATGTCGCCGGCCGATCCAGTGCCGCGCTTTTTCTCTTTCTTTCTGGCCTTCATGGGCGCGATGGCGGGCGTGGTGCTGTCGGGCAACATCATCCAGATTGCCTTCTTCTGGGAGCTGACCAGCCTCTTCTCCTTTCTTCTGATCGGATACTGGCACCATCGCAAGGATGCACGCCGCGGCGCGCGCATGGCGCTGACGGTGACGGGCACAGGCGGCCTGGCCATGCTGGCCGGCATGCTGGTGCTGGGCCACATCGTGGGCAGCTATGACCTGGACAACGTGCTCATCGCCGGCCAGCAGGTGCGTGACCACCAGCTGTACCTGGTCGCCCTGGTGCTGATCCTGCTGGGCGCGCTGACCAAGAGTGCGCAGTTCCCCTTCCACTTCTGGCTGCCGCACGCCATGGCCGCGCCCACGCCGGTGTCGGCCTATCTGCACTCCGCCACCATGGTCAAGGCCGGCGTGTTCCTGCTGGCGCGCATGTGGCCCGTGCTGGGTGACACCGATGCCTGGTTCTGGCTGGTGGGCGGAGCCGGCGCGGCAACCCTGCTCATCGGCGGCTATCTGGCCATGTTCCAGCACGATCTCAAGGGATTGCTGGCCTATTCGACGATTTCCCACCTGGGCCTGATCACGCTGCTGCTGGGCCTGAACAGCAAGCTGGCCGCCGTGGCTGCGGTGTTCCACATCATGAACCACGCGACCTTCAAGGCCTCGCTGTTCATGGCCGCGGGCATCGTCGACCATGAAAGCGGCACGCGCGACATCCGCCGCCTCTCCGGCCTGCGGCACATGATGCCCATCACGGCCACGCTGGCCTGCGTGGCCAGTGCGGCCATGGCGGGCGTACCGCTGCTCAACGGCTTCCTGTCCAAGGAAATGTTCTTCGCCGAGACCGTCTACCTGGATGCCGCTCCCTGGGTGCGCACGGCCTTGCCGGTGGCCGCCACGGTGGCGGGCATGTTCAGCGTGGCCTATTCGCTGCGCTTCACCATCGACGTCTTCTTCGGCCCCAAGGCCACCGACCTGCCGCATGACCCGCACGAGCCTCCGCACTGGATGCGCGTGCCCGTCGAGCTGCTGGTGCTGGCCTGCCTGGTGGTGGGCATGCTGCCGGCGTGGGCGGTGGGCAGCTTTCTCGCAGCGGCCGCCACGCCCGTGGTCGGCGGCGACCTGCCCGAGTACAGCCTGGCCATATGGCACGGCTGGAACATGCCCTTGATCATGAGCCTTGTGGCGTTGATTGGCGGCATCCTGCTGTACATGCTGCTGCGCTGGCAGCGCCAGGCCGGCCATATGGATACCGCGCCGCTGGTGGGGACGCTCAGCGGCCAGCGTGTTTTCGAGAACCTGCTGGCCCGCCTGTCCCTGCTGGGCCGCTGGTCGCGCCGGCGCCTGTCCACCATGCGCCTGCAGTGGCAGATGCTGTGGCTGGTCTGCACTGCCGTGCTGGCTGGCGTTCTGCCCCTGTGGCTGCAAGGCATCAAGCTGGGCGACCGGAGCATGCTGCCGCTGTCGCCCGCCTTCGTGATGCTGTGGGCCGTGGGCATTCTCTGCGCCCTGGGTACGGCCTGGAAGGCCAAGTACCACCGGCTGACGGCGCTGATCATGCTGGGCGGCGCCGGCCTGTGCACCTGCCTGACCTTCCTGTGGTTCTCGGCGCCTGACCTGGCGCTGACGCAGCTGGTCGTCGAGGTCGCCACCACGGTGCTGATGCTGCTGGGCCTGCGCTGGATGCCCAAGCGCGACAAAAGCCTGCACATTCCCGTGCTGTCCGCCGAGCTGCGCGCCCGCTCGCGCCGCATGCGTGACCTGCTGCTGTCGCTGGTTGCAGGTGGCGGCATGGCCTGGCTGGCCTTCGCCATGATGAGCCGCCCCTTCTATGACGGGGCCTCCACCTTCTTCCTGGAACATGCGCTCAGCGATGGCGGCGGCACCAATGTGGTCAACGTCATGCTGGTGGACTTCCGGGGCTTCGACACCTTCGGCGAGATCGTGGTGCTGGGCATCGTGGCCCTGGTCGTCTATGCGCTGCTCAGGCGCTTTCGCCCGGCCCGCGAGACGCTGGACCTGCCCGAGCAGCAGCGCTACATGCCTGGCGACCTGCAGACCGATCTGTTCAATCCGCGCAACGCAGGCGATACGGCCGTGGGCTACCTGATGGTGCCCGCCGTGCTGGTGCGGCTGCTGCTGCCGTTTGCCGCCCTGGTTTCCGTCTACATCTTCATGCGCGGCCACAACGAGCCCGGCGGCGGCTTCGTGGCCGGCCTGGTGTTCTCGGTCGCCTTGCTGATGCAGTACATCATCTCCGGCACGCAGTGGGTCGAGGCCCACCTGCCGATCTTCCCGCGCCGATGGATCGGTGTCGGCCTGCTGTTCGCACTGGGTACCGGCATGGGCTCCATCGTGGCCGGCTATCCCTTTCTCACCAGCCACACCTTCCATATGACCCTGCCAGTCGTCGGCGACGTGCATCTCGCCAGCGCCCTGTTCTTCGACATCGGTGTGTTCTCGCTGGTGGTCGGCGCGACCATGCTCATTCTGACGGCCATCGCCCACCAATCGGTGCGCAGCCACCGCTACCACGCCCGTCTGCTGGAGGAGCAGCAGCAACAGGCCGAAGAGGCCGAAGCCGCCGTGCAGCAGGCCACCGCTGCAGCGCTTGCGCGAGGAGGTTTCTGATGGAAGTCGTGCTTGCCATTGCCATCGGCGTACTGACGGGCTCGGGCGTGTGGCTGCTGCTGCGCCCACGCACCTACCAGGTCATCATGGGCCTGGCCCTGCTGTCTTACGCAGTCAACCTGTTCATCTTCAGCATGGGCCGCCAGGGCCTGGCCATCGACAAGGAGCCCGTGCTGCGTGCCGGCGTGCCGCAGGATCTTGCGCACTATGCGGACCCCATGCCGCAGGCGCTGGTGCTCACGGCCATCGTGATCGGCTTTGCCATGACGGCACTGTTCCTGGTGGTGCTGCTGGCCTCGCGCGGCACCACGGGCACCGACCATGTGGACGGAGCCCATTCCCGCACCGAGCAGGAGATGCCATGAACGAGCTGACCGCCCGTCTCATGCCGCACCTGATGCTGGCGCCCATCGTGCTGCCCATGCTTTCGGCAGCGCTGATGCTGTTGCTGCGCGAAGAGCGCCAGCGCCTCAAATTCGCTCTTGGACTGGTATCCACCCTGATGGGGCTGGGCGTGGCCGTGATGCTGATGCTGTGGACCGACCAGGCCGGCGCGCCCGTCAACCTGGGCGTCTACATGCCGGGCAACTGGCCCATGCCCTTCGGCATCTCGCTGGCACTGGACCGCCTGACCGGCATGATGCTGGTGCTGACCTATACGGTGGCCCTGGCCTCGCTGGTCTTCTCCAGCGCCCGCTGGCACCGCGCGGGGATGCACTTTCACTCGCTGTTCCAGTTTCAGCTGATGGGCCTGAGCGGCGCCTTCCTCACGGCGGACCTGTTCAACCTGTTCGTGTTCTTCGAGATCATGCTCGCGGCCTCCTATGGACTGGTCCTGCATGGTTCCGGGCGGACGCGCATCCAGGCGGGCCTGCACTACATCGCCATCAATCTTGCAGCCTCGTCGCTGTTCCTGATCGGCGTGTCCATGCTCTACGGCCTGACCGGCACGCTGAACATGGCCGACCTGGCACGTGCCATCCCCCAGGTCAGCAGCGACGACCGCGGGCTGCTGCATTCGGCCGCTGCCATCCTGGGCATTGCCTTCCTGACCAAGGCAGCCATGTGGCCGCTGAACTTCTGGCTGGTGCCGGCCTACAGCGCAGCCACCGCTCCCGTGGGCGCCGTGTTCGCGCTCATGACCAAGGTGGGCGTCTACGTGGTGCTGCGGCTGTGGACGCTGCTGTTCAGCTCCGAGGCCGGCGCCTCCGCCCTGTTCGGCAGCACCTGGCTGATCGTCGGCGGCATGCTGACCATGGCCTTCGGCGGCCTGGGCATGCTGGGCTCGCAGCGCCTGACGCATATCGCAGGCTTTGCGGCCGTTCTCTCTTCGGGCACCTTGCTGGCCGCCACGGGCTTTGGCCAGAATGCCTTGACGGCCGGGCTGCTGTACTACCTGCCCAGCTCCACCCTGGCCGTGAGCGCCCTGTTTCTGATCGCCGACGTGGTGGACCGCTGGCGCGTGGATGACGATGCGGGCGAGCCCTATGAGGATGACGAGGCTCCCTTCCTCAACGCCGAACTGCTGCCCACGGAGGGCTTCAACCTCGACGAATCCGAAGAGGTGCTGATCGGCCGCGCCATTCCCGCAGCGGCCGCCTTCATCGGCCTGAGCTTCATGCTGGCCACCCTGGTGGTCACCGGCCTGCCCCCGCTTTCGGGCTTTGTGGGCAAGTTCGCCATGCTGTCTGCCCTGCTCAACCCGCTGGGCCTGGGCAACTCCAGCGGCTTCCAGGCCGGCTGGGCCGGCTGGGTGCTGGTGGCGTTGATGATCGCCACGGGACTGCTCGCCCTGCTGTCGCTGGTGCGCGCCGGCATACGCCATTTCTGGGCGACCGAGGAGCAGAACTCGCCCTCGTTGCGTGTGGCCGAAGGCCTGCCCATCGCCGTGCTGCTGGCCTGCTGCGTGGCGCTCACCGTGCAGGGTGGCCAGCTGATGGGCTACACGCAGCGTGCGGCCGATGCGCTGCTGGCGCCCGATGTCTATGTGCGCTCCGTCATGGGCACGCAGCCGGAGCCGAGCCCGGCAGAAAAGAAGGCGCGGCTGGAAGCCGGCCCCGAAGGCGCCGCGCGCGCCGCTGCCCAGGCCAGCGGCGCCCCCATGCCCGCAGGCATAGGCGATGCAGGCCCAACGGCCGGCAAGGAGGATTCCCGATGATGAAAACCCTGCTGCCCGCGCCGCTGCTGTCGGTGGCGCTGTTCCTGCTGTGGCTGCTGCTCAACCGCTCGTTCAGCAGCGGCCAGATCCTGCTGGGCGCCTTGCTGGGCCTGTTGCTGCCGCTGCTGCTGCGCGGCCTGCGCCCCTTGCCCGTGCGCGTGCGCCATCCGCTGACCATCGTGCGCCTGGGGCTGCGCGTGGTCTGGGACACCTCGGTGTCCAACTTCAACGTCGTGCGGTTCATGCTGTTTCCGGGCATGCGCAAGCACCCGGCCAACTTCGTGCGCATCCCGCTGGAACTGCGCGACCCCAACGGCCTGGCCGTGCTCGCCATGATCGTGTGCATCACGCCCGGCACGGCCTGGGCCGAGATCTCGCGCGACCGCTCCCAGCTCATGCTGCATGTGCTGGAGGTCGATGACCCCGAAGAGATCGTCCAGCACGTCAAGCGCTCCTACGAGCGCCCCCTGATGGAGATTTTCGAATGATGCCCTGGTTCCACTGGACTTTGATGTTCGCGCTGGGCCTGCTGGTCGCCGCCATGGGCTGCGCCGTGCTGCGCCTGCTCAAGGGCCCGCACGCCCAGGATCGCGTGCTGGCGCTGGACTGCATGTACCTCAACGGCATGCTGGCCATGCTGCTGATGGGCATCATCTATGACAGCACCAGCTATTTCGAGGCCGCCCTGCTGGTTGCGCTGTTCGGCTGCGTGGGCTCCACGGCCATGGCCAAGTTCCTGCTGCGCGGCGAGGTGATTGAATGATGCCGGAAACCACCACGCTGCCGCTGTGGTGCCAGATCCTGGTGGCTGTGCTGGCGCTGGGCGGCGCCATCATCGCCTTTCTGGGCTCCATGGGCCTGTGGCGCCTGGACAGCTATTTCGAGCGCGTGCATGCGCCTTCCATCATCGCCACCATGGGCTGCTGGCTGATCATGCATGCCACCTGGATCTACTTTTCCGTCAGCGGACAGAGCCTGGCCGTGCATGCGCTGCTGATTGCGGTGTTCATCTCGGTGACCGTTCCCATCACGACCATCTTCCTGATGCGTGCAGCCCTGTTCCGCGCACGCCGTGCGGGCCAGGACGTGCCGCCGCCGCTGAGCAGCGTCGTGCGCAACGAGCCGGCCGAACACCCGGACGTCTGAAGCGCAATCGGGCCTGAAAATACCCGCCGATGCGGCAGGCAGCGGCAGGCAAAAGCCCTACTGCCAACTGTCCAGCATACGAATTCGCCCACGGCTGCGTCAATGCGCCAAAGGACCCGGTGCGCGAGCCCCGCGGCTATGAGTTTGTGAGCGTATAGTGCAGTCATCATCTGCGCTGGCAACGTATTTGATGGAACGGCCACAGGCGTGGCCGCCCTGGTTTTTCCTGTGTACGAGGGTTCATGCAAATCTCTTCCCCCCTGACCGATACCGATCTGGCCAACGGCTGGTCGGCCCTTCACAACCAGGCACACAACGGCATGGCATTGCAGCAGAACTCCAATCGCCTGGCCTTCGCGGACCCGGAATTCATGTTCCGCCGCGAAACCCGCGGCATCCGCATGCAGCTGGAGCTGCTCAAGCCGGACCTGGCCCAGATCGAGCGCGGCATCGAGCACACCGTCGTGGTCTATGGCAGCGCCCGCTTCGTGGACCTGGAGCAGGCCGAGCAGCAATTGGCCGACGCACAGGCCAGCGGCGATCCCCAGCGCGTTGCCTTGGCCGAGCGCGCCGTGCGCAATGCGCACCGCTATGAACAGGCCCGCGCCTTCACGCGCATCGTGGCCGCCGACAGCCTGAACCAGCCGCCCGAGGAGCGCCTCTACATCTGCACCGGCGGCGGCCCCGGCATCATGGAGGCGGCCAACCGAGGCGCCCATGACGTGGGCGCGCCCAGCATCGGCCTGAACATCGAGCTGCCGCACGAGCAAAACGGCAACCGCTTCATCTCGCCGGACCTGAGCTTCAAGTTCCACTACTTCGCCCTGCGCAAGATGCATTTCATGATGCGCGCCAAGGCCCTGGTGGCCTTCCCCGGCGGCTTCGGCACGCTGGACGAGCTGTTCGAGGTGCTGACCCTCATGCAGACCGGCAAGACGCATTCCGTGCCCGTGATCCTTTTTGGCACCGAGTTCTGGAAGCGCCTGCTCAACATCGACCTGATGATCGAGGAAGGCACGATCTCGCCCAAGGACCTGCAGCTGTTCCGCTATACCGATGATCCGGTCGAAGCCTGGGCGCTGATCAAGCAGTTCCACGCTGGCGGCTGGTAAGCCGCAGCGGCCGGCAGGCCGCCACCGCATCGCAAGGCGATCTGCGCACCAAGGCGCAGGTCGCTTTTTTTCATTCCGGCTTGCGCGGCGTCAGCCCCATGAACCAGGCCGTGCGGATGCCCGAGGCCACGGCCGCGCCCACCACCCAGAACAGCGCAGACACGCCGATCAATGCCCCCGCCGAGCCGAACAGCACGGGCATGGCCACGCTGGAGGCATTGATGGCCATGAGCCGCAGGCCCAGTGCCTCGCCATGGCGGTGCTCGGGCGTGATCTGGTGCAGCATGCTCATGACCATGGGCTGCACAGATCCCAGTGAAAAACCCAGCATCACTGAACACATGCCCATGGTCAGCGCCGAGTCCATGAAGGGGTACAGCGCAAAGACGAAGGCGGTGATGGCCATGGCACCGGAGATCACGGCGCCTTCGCGCAAGCGCTCGGCCACCAGCGGCATGGCCAGGCGGATGGCGGCGGCCGCCACGGCAAAAATGCCCAGCAGCGTGCCGATGACCGAGGCACTCAGGCCCTTCTCATGGCCCAGCAGCGGCAGCACGAAGGTGTGCACGTCCCAGCATGCGGACTGCAGCCAGTTGACCAGCAGCAGGTTGCGGAAATTGCGGTCGCGCAGCAAGTCCCAGGCATGCTGCCTGGGGCCGCCTATGGGCGCGCGCACGGGCGGCAATTCCTGCGTGTGGCGCACCCAGCTCCAGGCCAGCACGGGCACCAGGGCCAGCAGGCCGAAGGCGACGCGGTAGCCCATGGTACTGCCCTCGCCGCCAAAATTCGCGTGATCGATCAGCAGCCCGGTGCTGAAGGGCCCGATGAAGTTGGAGATGGCCGGGCCTATGGCCAACCAGCTGAACACCTTCTTGAGCGCCACCGCATCGTGGGTGACACGGCCCGCATGGCGCTGCACGGCAATCACCACGGCGCCGCTGGCTCCGCCCGTCAACAACGCCGCAAGGCATAGCACCGGATACAGCGGCAATGCCAGCGCCAGCGCGCAGCCCCCGCTGGCCGCCAGCATGGACAGGAAAAACGGCTTTCGAAAACCATGCTTGTCCGCGAAGCGCCCGGCCGGCAGCGCCAGGAACACCTGGGTCAGCGCGAACAGCGCCAGCAAGATGCCCACGGCCGCCGCGCTATAGCCCTGCTGCAGCGCCAGCAAGGGCGCTGCCAGCCGCATGCCGGCCATGGTGGCATGCACGCTGACCTGCGCCATGATGACCTTGAACAGGGCCAGGTTCATCTCAATCCTGCTCCGATCCCGGCTCCATTCCGGCCGCTGCGTCCTTGTCATCCGGCAGGCCGGGCCGCGCTGCACTAGAGGTCGGCGCGGGCAGCTCCTGCACGTCGCGCAGCTGGCGCTGGATGGCGCGCGTGCGCACGCCCACCTGCTCGAAGCGCTTGGCCGCCGCGTCTATGGACTTGCGCGTGGCATCCACCACTTCGCCGAACTTGGCGAACTCGGTCTTGACCTGGCCGAGCACCGCCCAGACCTCGGACGAGCGCTTTTCGATGGCCAGCGTCTTGAAGCCCATCTGCAGGCTGCTGAGCATGGCGGCCAGGTTGGCGGGGCCGGTGACCATCACGCGGCAGCCGTTCTGCACGGCCTCGACCAGGCCGGGGCGGCGCATGACCTCGGCAAACAGGCCTTCGGTGGGCAGGTAGAGCACGGCAAAGTCCGTGGTGTGCGGCGGGCTCACGTACTTGCCGTGGATCTTGCGCGCCTCGAACTTGATCGATGCCTCGAAGGCATTGCCTGCCGAGACAATGGCCGCCTTGTCCGCCGCATCCTGGGCGTCGAGCAGGCGCTGGTACTGCTCCACCGGGTACTTGGCGTCGATGGGCAGCCAGACCGGCGTCTCGTCGCTGCGTCCGGGCAGGCGGATGGCGAACTCCACCATGTCGTCGCTGCCGGGCACGGTCTTGACGTTGCGCGCGTACTGCTCGGGCGTGAGCACGTTCTCGATGATGGCGCCCAGCTGCAGTTCGCCCCAGGTGCCGCGCGTCTTCACATTGGTCATCACGCGCTTGAGATCGCCCACGCTGCCGGCCAGCGTCTGCATCTCGCCCAGGCCCTTGTGCACCTGCTCCAGCCGGTCGCTGACCAGCTTGAACGATTCGCCCAGGCGCTGCTCCAGCGTGGCATGCAGCTTCTCGTCCACCGTGCGCCGCATCTCTTCCAGGCGCGCCGCATTGTCCGACTGGATGGTGGCCAGCCGCTCGTTGAGCGTGCCGCGCAGCTGCTCGGCATGGACCTGGCTGGATTGCGCCAGCCCCCCCAGCTGCTGCTGGATGTCGTTCTTGAGGGAGTCCAGCGTGCTGCGCGTGGTCTGCGCCAGCGCCTCGAAGCGCTCCTGCACATGGGCGTTGAAGCGCTGCGTGCTTTCGCCCTGGGCCTCGCGGGCCTGGGCGCTGTCGGCGGCCAGCCGCACGGTGAGCCGGCCCAGTTCCATGCGAAAGGCTGCCAGCGCCTCGCCCTGCTCGCGCCGCGCCGCCTGGGCATCGAGCTGGGCCTGGGCCAGATGGGCCTGCAGCTGCTGCGAGACGCGGTCCAGCCCGCCATCGCTCTTGGCCACGGCCATCTGCGTGGCCTGGGCACCGCGCTCGAGCTGCTGCAGCCGCACGTCCAGCATCTGCAGCGCCTGCAGCACCTGCTGGGGCGCCACCCCGTCCTCGCGCTGCGCCGAGCGCCTCCACAGCAGCCACATCACGGCCGCCTGCCCCAACAGCAGCACGGCCCAGGCCGCCCACCACACTCCGGATATCTGGGTCAAGATTTTGCTTGCGCTCCATGCAGCGGGAAGCGGCCACGGCCAGCCGTCCCGCGATTGTCACAACACGGTGTTCAGGCCTTGGCGCGCGCGCCGGCGGCCGCCGCTTCGGGCTGGTTCACGGGCGTGCGCGGGCCCTTGCCGGACAGGAAGTCGATCAGGTTGTCGGCCGCCAGCTCGGCCATGGCGCTGCGCGTGCCCATGGTGGCGCTGGCGATGTGCGGGGTCAGCACCACGTTGGGTACGGTCAGCAGGTCGGGATGGACCGAGGGCTCGCCCTCGAACACGTCCAGGCCTGCTGCAGCAATGGTCCTGTCGCGCAGTGCCCTGGCCAGCGCCGCGTCATCGACGATGCCGCCGCGCGCGATGTTGATCAGCGTGGCCGTGGGCTTCATCCGGGCGATCTCGGCCGCGCCTATAGTGTGGTGGTTTTCCTTGGTGTAGGGCAGCACCAGCACCACATGGTCGGCCATGGCCAGCAGTTCATCCTTGCCCACGTAGCCGGCCTTGCATTCGGCTTCCAGCTCGGGCGACAGGCGCGAGCGGTTGTGATAGACCACCTTCATGCCGAAGCCATGCGCCCCGCGTTTGGCGATGCCCTGGCCGATGCGGCCCATGCCGATGATGCCCAGCGTGCTGCCGTGCACTTCCGAGCCGGCAAACAGGTCGTAGCGCCAGGAGTTCCACTTTCCGGCGCGCAGGTAGTGCTCGCTCTCTGTCACGCGGCGGGCCGTGGCCATGAGCAGGGCAAAGCCGAAATCGGCCGTGGTCTCGGTCAGCACGTCGGGGGCATTCGTGCCCTGCACACCTGCAGCCGTCATCGCAGGCACGTCGAAGTTGTTGTAGCCCACGGCCATGTTGGCCACCACCTTCAGGCGCGGGCAGGCGGCCAGCAGCGCCGCATCGATGGTCTGCGAGCCCGTGGTCAGCACGCCATCCTTGTCCTGCAGATGCCGGGCCAGTTCCTGCGGGCTCCAGACCACGTCATCCTGGTTGGACTCGACCTCGAAGTGCTGCTCCAGCTTGCGCACCACTTCGGGCGGGATGGCACGGGCGATCAGGATGCGGGGTTTGCTTGCCATGTCTGTCTCTTTCCTTGTCTTGGCGTTAGGCGGTTCTTCAGCGGAACCAGATGAAGCTCATCAATACGAACAGCGGCACCAGAATGCACAGCGACCAGGCCATGTAGCCGAAGAAGCTGGGCATCTTCACGCCGCGCTCCTCGGCAATGGCCTTGACCATCAGGTTGGGCGCATTGCCGATATAGGTGTTGGCGCCCATGAACACCGCGCCCGCCGAGATGGCGGCCAGCGTCGAGGCCATGGCCGTCATCATCTGAGCGGCGTCTCCGCCCGCCGTATTGAAGAACACCAGGTAGGTCGGCGCGTTGTCCAGGAACGAGGACAGCAGGCCCGTGGCCCAGAAATACATCAGCGGATCGGGCGTGCCGTCGGCGCGCGTCACGGCCCCCACAATGGCGCCGAAGGGTCCGGCCGTTCCCGCCTTGAGCATGGCGATCACTGGAATGATGGTCAGGAAGATGCCCGCGAACAGCTTGGCCACTTCCTGCATCGGCCCCCAGCCAAATTCATTGGCCTGGTGCACGCTGCGCGGCGTGAGCCTGAGGGACAGCACAGTCACGGCGACGAGGCCCGCATCGCGCACCAGACCCGGCAGGCCCACATGCGTGCCGGCCAGCACCAGACCGGCATCGGTACGCCACAGGCCGCTCATCAGCACCAGTGCCACCACGGCCAGCAGCAGCACGAAGTTCACGCCGCCATCAAAGCCCAGGCGGCTGGCGCGGCCCAAGGCATCGACGCTGGGCGTGGGATCGGGCAGATCCGCTTCGCCGGCCTTGCGCAGCAGCCAGGCATCGATCGCGTAGAACAGCGCCAGCAGCGCGCCCACCAGGAACAGCGTCTCGGTGAAGATGTGGCGTACCGTCCAGAAGAAATCCACCCCCTTGAGAAAGCCCAGGAACAGCGGTGGATCGCCCAGTGGCGTCAGCGAGCCGCCGGCATTGGAGACGATGAAGATGAAGAACACCACCACATGCACCTGGTGCCTGCGGTTGTCGTTGGCGCGCAGCAGCGGCCGGATCAGCAGCATCGAGGCGCCCGTGGTCCCCATGAAGCTGGCCAGCACGGCGCCGATCGCCAGAATGGCCGTGTTCAGCCCCGGCGATCCCTTGAGATTGCCGCGCACATAGATGCCGCCCGACACCGTGTACAGCGCCGTCAGCAGGATCACGAACGGCAGGTATTCGGCCAGCAGGGCATGCACCAGGTTGGCCATGGCCGCGCCCACGCCGAACACCGCCGCGAAGGGCAGCAGAAAGACCAGCGCCCAGGCGGCCGTCACCTTGCCGAAATGCCGGTGCCAGAAATGGGGCGCCGCCAGCGGCATCAGGGCGATGGACAACAGCATGCCCGCAAACGGCACGCCCCAAAGTACCGAAAGCTGGCCGCCGTCGATATCGGCGGCCAGGGCCCAGGATGGCGCGCAGGTGGCCAGCAGCGCCAGCAATCCGCGCAATGCCTTCATGGTCCCGTCTCCTCTTTGTTCTCTATTCACTGTCCCCTCCTGGCGGCAGGTGGTGCCGCAATCAAGCCTGCGCCGCAGGCGGCGCAATCTCGAACACCTGGCGCAGGTAGGCCAGGTACTTCTCGTCATCGCACATGCTTTTGCCCGGCGTGTCCGAGAGCTTGGCCACGGGCTGGCCGTTGCAGCGGGTCATCTTGATGACGATCTGCAGCGGCACATGGTCGGGCGCGTCGCCCAGGTCGTTGGTCAGGTTGGTGCCTATGCCGAAGGCCAGCTGGCAGCGGCCATGGAAGCGCTGGAACAGCTCGATGGTGCGCGGCACCGTCAGGCCGTCGCTGAAGATCAGCGTCTTGGTCAGCGGATCGATGCGGTTGGCACGGTAGTGGGCCAGCAGCCGCTCGCCCCACTCGAACGGGTCACCGCTGTCGTGGCGCGCACCGTCGAAGAGCTTGCAGAAGTACAGGTCGAAATCGCGCAGGAAGGCCGACATGCCGTAGACGTCCGACAGCGCAATGCCCAGGTCGCCCCGGTATTCGCGCGCCCAGGATTCGAAGCCGAAGATCTGGCTGTCGCGCAGGCGCGGGCCCAGGGACTGGCAGGCCTGCAGGTATTCATGCGCCAGCGTGCCCAGGGGCCGGACGCCCAGCTTCATGGCGTACAGCACATTGCTGGTGCCGGCGAACTGGCCTTCGGTCTCCGCGGATGTGCCGGGCCGGCCCAGGCGTGCGCACAGCACGCGCAGCACCTCTTCATGCCAGGCCCGCGAAAAGCGGCGGCGCGTGCCGTAGTCGGCAATCTTGAGCTGCTCCAGGCCGGGCTGCTGCAGCAGCGCGATCTTGGCATCCAGCCGGCGCCGGCCTTCCGGAAAATCGGGCACCGGCTGGGTGTTGCGGAAGTACACCTCGTTGACGATGGCCAGCACGGGAATCTCGAACAGGATGGTGTGCAGCCAGGGCCCGCGGATGGTGATGTCGATCTCGCCATTGGGCAGCGCCTGCACCGTGATGCATTTCTCGTTGAGGTGGAACAGGCCCAGGAAATCGACGAAGTCGCTCTTGATGAAGCGCAGCGAGCTCAGGTAGGCCAACTCCGCATCCTGGAAACGCAGGCTGCACAGCGAGCGGATCTCGGAGCGGATCTCGTTCACATAGGGTGCGAGCTGCACGCCGGGGTTGCGGCACTTGAAGCGGTACTCGACCTGTGCTCCGGGAAACTGGTGCAGCACCACCTGCATCATCGTGAATTTGTACAGGTCGGTATCGAGCAGGCTGGTGATGATCATGGACAGAGCCGGGCGGTAAGCGCCCCAGCGGTCAGATGGCAGACAGCTTTCGAGTGTAGGCCATCCACACGCTGCCGCGCTGCGAGCGCACGCCTTGCATGCGCCCCGGACGCCATCAGCGGCGCAGCAGCGGCTCCAGCACCTGTCGCAGCGCCTGCGGAATCTGGGCAGGCCGGCGCGTATGCCGGTCCACATAGACATGCACGAAATGCCCGGCTGCCGCCGTCAATGGCTCGCCCTGCGCGAACAGCCCCACCTCGTAGCGCACGCTGGAGCCACCGATGCGGGCCACCCGGATACCGGCCTCCACCTCCTGCGGGAAGGCCAGCGGCGCAAAGTAATTGCATTGCGTCTCTATGACCAGGCCTATCGTCTCGCCCGCGTGGATATCCAGCGCGCCCTGCTCGATCAGATGGGCATTCACCGCCGTATCGAACCAGCTGTAATACACGACGTTGTTGACGTGCCCGTAGACATCGTTGTCCGACCAGCGCGTGCTGATGCGTCGGAATGCCGCATAGGCCGAACGGGGCTGCGGCGCGGGGCGGCTCGGGGGCGATTCATTCATGGCGGCCATTGTGCCGCCGGCCGAATGCGCCCTGTCCCCAGCCCCTGTCGCCATCACGACGCGCACTGCTGCCAATCACTCGCCAAGCGAGTAAGCATGCCAACTGAAAAATGTCGTCAAACCGACATAAAACCAATTCAAAATCAAAGACTTACAAAAAACCCACAGCTTTGCCGATTTTTTTGCTGCACCGCAGCATCAGTTACTTGATTCCTTTTTTGCAATCCCTACAATAAGACCCATGCTGCACTGCAACATGACACTCAGTCAGGTCAGCGCAGGCAATTCCCCGTAACCCGAGACCCCTGTGGTCCGTTTTTCTGGAGACTGACATGAGCTTGACCCCTGACCAAATCCTGAGCGCACAAAAGGCCAACCTGGAAACCCTGTTCGGCCTGACGAGCAAGGCCTTCGAAGGCGTTGAAAAGCTGGTGGAACTGAATGTGACCGCCTCGCGCGCCGCACTGAACGAAGCCGCCCAGCACACCCAGGCCGTCCTGAGCGTGAAGGATGCGCAGGAGCTGCTGTCGCTGCAGGCCAACCTGTTCCAGCCCCTGGCTGAAAAGACCGCTGCCTACAGCCGCCACCTGTACGACATCGCCAGCGGCACCGGTGCCGAGCTGGCCAAGGCCTTCGAAAGCCAGGCGTCCGATCTGCAGAAGAACTTCAGCGCCCTGGTGGACACCACCGCCAAGAACGCACCCGCAGGTTCCGAAACCGCCGTGGCCGTGATGAAGAGCGCCGTGTCGGCTGCCAACAATGCCTTCGAGTCGGTGCAAAAGGCCGTCAAGCAGGCTTCGGACCTGGCGGAAGCCAACTTCACGGCCGTGACCAACACCGCCAGCGAAGCCGTCCAGTCGGCCCAGACCCGCAAGCGTTGATCACGCTGTCTTACAACAGGGCTGCGTGCAAGAATCAGTGATTACCCGCATAATTGCACGCATCCCGGGTCGAAAGACCTGACCAGTTGTCTCCTTGGATCCTCTTGAAACCCCCGTTTCTGGATCCTTTCAAACCCAGTCTTTGGACTGGGTTTTTTTTCGTGCGCTTTTTCGCGCGCCATGGCTCGCGGCCCACCAGGGACCACCGCGCACAAGCCCTTAGACGGGCCCCACCCTTTATTAAGAACAATTCGCGTTTGACCTATCATCGCGCTTTGCCAACAAAGAGAGGCCTGTCTTCATGTCGAAATCCCTGAAAGCCCTGTTTGCCGCTTGCGCCCTGGTGGCTGCCGGCACAGCCATTGCCGACTCCCAGGTCGTCAACCTCTACTCCGCGCGCCACTACTCCACGGACGAGGAGCTGTACAACGGCTTCACCAAGGCCACCGGCATCAAGATCAACCGCGTGGACGGCGACGACGCCGGCATCATTGCGCGCCTGAAGGCCGAGGGCCAGGCCTCGCCGGCCGACGTGATCCTGCTGGTCGATGCCGCGCGCCTGTACCGCGGCGAGGTGGATGGCCTGTTCCAGCCCATCCACTCCAAGCTGCTGGAAGACGCCATTCCCTCCAACCTGCGCGCCCAGCCCACGGCCGATGGCATCAGCTGGTTCGGCCTGTCCACACGTGCCCGCGTCATCGTCTACAACAAGGCCAAGGTCCAGCCTGCCGACGTGCAGAACTACGAATCGCTGGCCGACCCCAAGTTCAAGGGCCAGCTGTGCATCCGCTCGGGCTCGCACCCCTACAACCTGAGCCTGTTCGGCACCGTGGTCGAACACATGGGCGAGCAAAAGGCAGAGGGCTGGATCCAGGGCATGAAGGCCAACCTGGCCCGCCCGCCCAAGGGTGGCGACACCGACCAGATCAAGGCCGTGGCCTCGGGCGAATGCACCATCGGCGTCACCAACAGCTACTACCTGGCGCGCATGATGCGCTCGGGCAAGCCCGAGGACCAGGCCGTGGTCGGCAAGATCGGCGTGGTCTTCCCCAACCAGTCCAGCTGGGGCACGCACCTGAACATCGCGGGCGGCGCCGTGGCACGCCATGCCAAGAACAAGGACAACGCCGTCAAGTTCCTGGAGTACCTGGCCAGCCCCGCCGCCCAGAACTACTTTGCCAACGGCAACAACGAGTGGCCAGCAGCCAAGGGCGTGGAACTGGACAACCCTGCCCTCAAGGAAATGACCGGCGGCAAGCCCTTCAAGAGCGAGACCATCCCGATCACGGCCGTGGGCAAGAACATGACCAAGGTCCAGCAAATGCTGGACCGTGCCGGGTTCCAGTAATCCCCATCGCGCCCATCACCAGCCCGGCACTGCCGGGCTTTTTCTTGGGCGCGACATGGCTGCGGCCGGGGCTGCATGCATAATTTGAGAGTTACGTTTACGTCAACGTCAGATAACCAAGGAGACATTCCATGCAGATCAAGGACCGGGTATTCATCGTCACGGGCGGCGCCTCCGGGCTGGGCGAAGGCACGGCGCGCATGCTGGCGGCCGAGGGCGGCAAGGTGGTGATCGCCGACATGCAGGCGGACAAGGGCGAGGCCGTGGCGCGCGAGATCGGCGGCGTCTTCGTCAAATGCGACGTGAGCCAGGAGGCCGATGGCCAGGCTGTGGTGGACAAGGCCGTGAGCCTGGGCAAGCTGGCAGGCCTGGTCAACTGCGCAGGCATTGCGCCCGCCGAGAAGACCGTGGGCAAGAACGGCGCGCACAACCTGGCGCTGTTTTCCAAGACCATCACGGTCAACCTGATCGGCAGCTTCAACATGATCCGCCTGGCCGCCGCCGCCATGTCGGCCAACGAGCCCGAGAGCACGGGCGAGCGCGGCGTGCTGATCTCCACGGCCAGCGTGGCCGCCTACGACGGCCAGATCGGCCAGGCGGCCTATGCGGCGTCCAAGGGCGGCGTGGTCGGCATGACGCTGCCCATTGCGCGCGACCTGGCGCGCAACGGCATCCGCAACATGACGATTGCCCCCGGCATCTTCGGCACGCCCATGCTGTTCGGCATGCCGCAGGAAGTGCAGGACGCACTGGCCGCCGGCGTGCCCTTCCCCAGCCGCCTGGGCACGCCCCAGGACTATGCCAAGCTGGTGCGCCACATCCTGGACAACGACATGCTCAATGGCGAGGTGATCCGGCTGGACGGGGCCATTCGTCTGGCGCCGAAGTAAGCACCCCCTGAGCGGCTGCGCCGCTTCCCCCTCTCTTTCTCGCTTCGCGAGGGAGGGGGACGACACCCTCGCGGCGGGGCGGCGCGGCCGGCATAGGCCCTTGCTCGGTGTCCCTGGCTTTGGGCCGTGCCGGTTTTTGAGATGCGCGCGTTGTCACACCGTGGTGTCTGCAGGCGTGTCTGCAGGCGCTCTGGCCATCATCTCCAGCCCCTTGCGCAATGCAGGGAACAGGCTGTGCTGGAAGTTGTTCCAGCGCAGCTCAAGAATCGTGTCTTGGGGATCGATGTCGGTGCCCAGCACGTCGGCGATGACTTCGCCGGAGTCGATGCCGTTGTCCACGTAGTGAAAGGATGCGCCGGTCTTGAACAGGGGCGGGACCGGGCGCTGTTCCATGGTCTTCCAGTCCACGATCTTGTAGCCTTGTGCGCCATGCAGCGCGTCCAGCGTGGCGCAGGCGCCCCGGCGTTCATAGGGTGACTCCAGGCGCGTGATGCCGGGGTGGATGTTGGCGATCCTGCGGTGGAACAGGGCACCGGGCCGCACGAGCCGGTCCAGGATGACGAGCAGGCCATCCAGCACCACCCGCTCGGCACCCAGCTGTACCAGCCTGTCCTGCAACTGCGCCTCGAACATCTGCTTGCCCGCGGCGCGCTGCGGATCGTTCAGCGGCAGGCGCCGGTAGGAAGACGGCACGGCCATGAGCAGGTCATTGACCCTGCGCCCCTGGATGCGCAGGTCCGGCGGATAGAACCAGCGGCCGCCCGGCCGGTAGCTGAAGCCGTAGTCGCCGATCTTTTCGCGGTCGCGGGGCGAGGCCTCGTCGTCGTCGTGGATCACGGCCTCCAGGCTGTAGATATCGCCCAGCGGGCTGGTGTCCAGCAACTCGCCCAGGTATTCGAGCGGCGATTTCATGTAGCGCGTTGCGCCCTTGTAGGCGATGTGCTGGCCGGCCTGGTCGGCGGCGGCGTTTCTCAGGGACCAGATGTAGACGAGTTTTGTCTTTGCCATGTTCGTGGATTCAGCAGGAATTCAGATGTCGGCCAGCACGCCTTGACTGGCGGGACTGGCCGATGCAGCCGCCACCGGCTGCGCCCCGTCTTGCGGCAGGACCATGCGGCCGGCCTCCATGCGCACGATGCGGTCGGCCAGGTGGAAGTAGCGATCGTCATGGGAGATGACCACCAGCAGGTGGCCCCTGGCGCGCAGCTCGGGCAGCAGCTCGGTGTAGAACAGGTGGCGGAAGCTCGGGTCCTGGTCGGCCGCCCATTCGTCGAAGACCAGCACGGGCCGGCCCTCCAGATAGGCGTGGACCAGGGCCAGGCGCTTGCGCTGGCCGGTAGACAGGTCGATGGTGCTGAAGCTGCCGTTGCGCACACTGACCTTGTGGGCGATCTCCAGCCGCTGCAGGTAGGGCAGCGCGGCCTCAGGCAGCGCGGCGGCCTGGCCCTCTTCGCCGCCGGCCACCAGGTCCTCGAACAGGAAGAAGTCCGAGAACACCGTGGTGAACAGCTGGCGGTAGTCGTCGCGCGCCAGGGCCGTGACCGGCTGGCCGTCATGCAGGATCTCGCCCTGCTGGGGCGCATACAGGCCCAGCAGCAGCTTGATCAGCGTGGTCTTGCCCGAGCCGTTGTCACCCACCACAAAGACCAGTTCGCCCTTGCCCAGCTTCAGGTCGATGGGGCCGATCTCGAAGGCCTTGCCGCCTTCGGGCGCATCGAAGGCATAGCGCACGCCCCGCAGCTCCAGGCCGTGGTCCAAGCGGACCTCGCCGGGCGGGCTGTCCAGGTGCAGGTGCGGCTCGGGGCTGGCAAAGCGCGCCGACAGGTCGGCAATGCGCTGCAGCGCCACCTTGGCACGGCCCAGGTTGGGCAGCGCGCCTGCGATCTGGTCCATGGGGCCCTTGAGGAACAGCAGCACCAGCACGAAGCCGCTGAGAACCACGGGCTCGGTAGTGCGCAGCGCGGCCCAGCCCAGGATGAGGGCAATCAACAGAAAGAACAGCGCCGAACCGAAGGCCGTGGCCAGTACATAGGTGTTGATGGCGCGGCTGTTGATGCGGCGGATGGCATCCACGGTGGAGCCAATCTGCCCGTCGAAGATGCGGCCCCGGCGCGCGCGGTGCATGCGCAGCTCCTTGGCGCCTTCGCTGATGGCGCGGTAGGCCTTGTGCAGCACTTCCTCGTGATCGCGCGCCTTCCAGAATCCCGCCACGCCGCGTGACTGCGCCAGCGCCTGCAGGCTCACGCCCAGCACCAGCGCCACCACCAGCATGGCAAACAGCGGCGGCGACAGCAGGGCCAGATAGGCCAGGCAGCCCAGCGCAATGGCCAGGGCGATCACGTTGGAGGCCAGCACGAAGGCCACGTCGCTGATCATGTCCACGTCCTGCGTGAGCACGGGCATGAGGCGGTGCGTGCGGTAGCGCTCCAGCGCATCGATGGGCGCGGCCAGGATCTTGCCGGCCAGTTCCTTGCGCAGCTGCGCCACCAGGCGCTGCCCCACGAAATTGCCCGACATGTCGGACGTGGCCCGGCACACCAGCACGGTGGCGCACAGGGCGATGAAGGTCAGCAGCAGCCCGCCCGCCAGCCCACCGGGACGGTTGAGCACCTGGTTGATGGTCGCCAGCAGCGCCACCGTGGCCCCACCCGCGCAAATGCCCGTGACCACGGACAGCGCCATCCACGGCAGGAAGGGCCTGAGCAGGCGCAGTACCTCGGAGGGCGGTCGGCTGGCGTTTTCCATAAGGGATTCCTCTGGCGCCCGTGGGCGCATGACCTTGCAATGCCGGCGCGGCCCGGCGTTTCCTGGAGCGCGGCGCACGGCGAGCGCTCCCTACTCCCTGCAAGACGTGCGTGCGCCAAAAATGTTCACCGCCCAGGCGATGAACAAATTCCGCCGCCCTGCGTCATCACGAAGAAGGGGCAGCGCGGGCGCCCTGCCCTGCACCGGCCCGCTTTGCTTTGTCTGCCGCACACCCGAAGGACGCCATGGCTCTCCACCCCGACCTGCAAGCATTTCTTGAACTCGCCAACGCCCAGGCATCCAGCCGCCAGCGCATGAGCCAGATGACGGCAGCGCAGGCGCGCGCCGCCTACGACAACGCCACGCTGGCGCTGGACCTGCCGGGCGACGATCTGCCCACCGAGGACCTGGATCTGCCCACGCGCGACGGCGCGCGCATCCGTGCCCGGCTCTACCGCGCAGCCCCTGAACACACAGCCGCGCCCTGCCTGCTGTTCCTTCACGGCGGCGGCTACGTGCTGGGCGGGCTCGACTCGCATGACAGCCTGTGCCGCAGCCTGGCGCTGGGCACGCCCTGCAATGTGCTGGCCATCGACTACCGGCTGGCGCCAGAGCACCGCTTTCCCACAGCCTTCCTCGACGCAGAGGACGCCCTGGCCTGGCTGCTGGAGCACGGCGGCCGCCATGGCCTGGACGCGCAGCGCCTGGCCATTGGCGGCGACAGCGTCGGGGGCACGCTGGCCACGGCCCTGTGCATCGCCGCGCGCGACGCGGGCATGCCCCAGCCCTTGCTGCAGTTGCTGCTCTACCCCTGCACGGCAGCGCAGCAGGACAGTGACTCGCATGCGCGCCTGGCCACCGGCCATCTGCTGGAAGGTGACACCCTGGCCTGGATGTTCCGCCAATACCTGCGCAGCGATGCGGACCGGCAGGACTGGCGCTTTGCCCCCCTGCAGGCATCCGACCTGGGCCGGCTGGCCCCCACGCTGATGGTGCTGGCCGAGTACGACCCGCTGATCGACGAAGGAAAGCGCTATGCCGAGCGGCTGCAGGCCGCCGGCGTGGCCGTGGACCTGCAGATCTACGCCGGCATGGTCCATGACTTTGCGCGGCTGGGCGCCCTCACCGAAGAGACCGAGGTGCTGCGCGGCCGGATCTGCAAGGCACTGGCCCATTCCTTCCAGGCGGCCCGGATCCCGGCCCTGGCATGAACGGCCCTGGCATGAACATTTGCCGCGCCTGCACGTCATCCCGGTCATGAGGCTGCCTTGTGTCCCCTGCGTCCCCTGCGTCCCTTGTGCCCTTGCCCCCATCCGTGTCCCGCACGCGGGGCACTCCACCTGAAAGAGTCCACGTGCGTCCAGCCGAAGCCACCGCTACACCGTCACCGGACGCCTCCGGCGCCAGCTACCTCGCCCATGCCGGCGCCGAGACGATCAGCGTCTTCGGCGACGGACAGCGGCTGCGCCTGGAACGTTCGGGGTCCGTGGATGCCGGCAGGCCCGGCAAGCCCAGTCTCTGGAACCTGTCGCCCAGGACTGCGCCAGGCCTGCTGCAGCTGCAATGGATGGGGCCCTGCTCGGGCATGCCCGAAGCCGATGAACTGCTGGCCGCGCTGCAGGCCGGTTTCGGCCTGCGCCCGGATGCCCGGGAAATCGAGCTGTCCCTGCCCCGCCTGCCACCGGGCCTGCGCGACAGCATCGCCACGGTGCAGCCGGGCCAGACTGCGCGCGTAGCAAGAGACGTGCTCTGGCAGCAGCCCCTGTGGCTGCCCCGCCCGCGCCCACCCTATGCGCTGCACTACACGATCAGCGAAGGCCGGCGCCACCCCGTGCGCCTGCACAAGCCGCGCGGCGAGGTCTACCGCCGCTTCATCCCCTGGCTGGGCCGCACGCTGAGCTTTCGCACCGTGGAGCCCGAGGCAGACCTGCCCCTCATCCACCGCTGGATGAACGACCCGGTCGTCGCGCATTTCTGGGAGGAAAGCGGCGACCTTGCCCACCACCGCGCCTATCTGCAGCGCATGGCCGGCGACCCGCATGCGCTCGGCCTCATCGGCTGCTTCGACGGCGAGCCCTTCGGCTACTTCGAGGCCTACTGGGCCAAGGAAGACCGCATCGCCCCCTTCTATGACGCGGGCGACCATGACCGGGGCTGGCATGCGCTGGTGGGCGAGGCACGGTTTCGCGGCCAGCCCTACCTGACGGCCTGGCTGCCCTCGCTGTCGCACTACCTCTTTCTGGACGACTGCCGCACGCAGCGCATCGTCGTGGAGCCGCGCGCCGACAACCGCAAGATGCGCAAAAGCCTGCCGCGCTGCGGCTATGCGCTGGTCAAGGAATTCGACTTCCCGCACAAGCGCGCCGTGCTGGGAGTCCTGCTCAGGGAACGCTTTTTCGCAGACGCCTTGTGGATACCGCAGACCGACGCAGCCGCGCCGGACGCACTGGACGCATCGACCCAATGAAAGGACCTTCCATGCAAACCCACCCGCTGATCGGCATCGGCTTCGGCCCCTCCAACATTGCCCTGGCCATCGCCCTCAAGGAGCGCGAAACCACCGCGCGGGCCATGCACCCCGTCTTCATCGAAAAGCAGCCGCGCTTCGCCTGGCACCGGGACATGCTGCTCGAGCAGGCCCACATGCAGGTGTCCTTCCTCAAGGACCTGGCCACGCTGCGCAATCCCACCAGCCGCTTCACCTTCATCAACTACCTGCACGAGAAGGGCCGGCTGCAGGACTTCATCAACCTCAAGACCTTCTTTCCCAGCCGCCACGAGTTCAACGACTACCTGGCCTGGGCCGCCTCCAAGTTCGAGGACCGCTGCGTCTACGGCCAGGAAGTGATCGAGGTGCTGCCTGAAAAACGCGACGGCAAGGTGGAGCTGCTGCGCGTGCGCTCGCGCGATGCGGCCGGCAACGTGCATGAGCGCCTGGGACAGAACCTGGTCATGAGCATCGGCGGCACGCCCAGCATTCCCGAGCAGTTCAAGCCCCTGCGCGGCGACGCGCGCGTCTTCCACTCCAGCGCCTACCTGCGCAGCATTGCCGAGCATGCCAGGCCGCTGCGCATCGCCGTCGTGGGCGCGGGCCAAAGCGCAGCGGAAATCTTCATGGACCTGCATGGCCGCTACGCCACGGCCGAGATCGACCTGGTCATGCGCGCCCGCTCCATCCGCCCCTCCGACGACAGCCCCTTCGTCAACGAAATCTTCAACGCCGACTTCGTGGACTATGTCTACAGCCGCCCGCACGACGAGCGCGGCGCCCTGCTGCGCGAGTTCTGGCACACCAACTACGCCTGTCCCGACCTGGAGCTGATCGAGAGCATCTTCAAGGTGTTCTATGAACAGAAGGTCGTCGGCGATACGCGCCATCGCTTCCTGCGCCGCCACGAGGTGCAGGACGTGCGCGCCGCCAGCGACGGCATCCACCTGGGGCTGCGCGATCTCAACAGCGGCATCGACCATGCATCGCGCTACGACGTGGTGGTGCTGGCCACCGGCTATGCGCGCGAGCACCACAAGACCCTGCTGGACCCGCTGGCCCCCTACCTGGGCGACTTCTCCGTGAGCCGCGACTACCAGGTGCACACCACGCCGGACTTTCGCCCCGCCATCTTCCTGCAGGGCGCCTGCGAGGGCTCCCACGGCCTCAGCGACACCCTGCTGTCCGTCACTTCGGTGCGCACCGGCGAAATCGGTGAAGCCCTGCTGGCAGCGCAAGCCCAAAGACCCGATGTTGCGCGCACAGAACAGCTGGCGCTGCAGGACTGAAAGATCGCACAGGGCATGATGGCGCAGGGATCTCCCATGCCATAATTTGAATGCAAACCATTTGCATTTGAATTCGAATCACCTGCGCCGCTGAATCCCATACCCGATGCTGCACCGCCCCGGCCCTGGCCGGGGTTGCAGCATCCGGTAGGCCCTTCTCTGTACGGACCCAGGGGTTCCAACCCATCGCCCTTGCGGAAAGGCAGGTATCCGGATGCGTGACCTGATCCAGGAACTCGTGGCTCACTATGGCGATCTGCGCCGCCAGCTCACGCGCGATCTCCGAGATCCGCACTATGCGGCCGACATCGCGCAATCGAGCTTCGAGCGGGTCTATGTGCACGCCCTGGGCCTGCGCAGCGGCAAGAAGGCCGAAACCCTGCCCGACGCCGGCATCGAATCCCCACGCGCGCTGCTGTTTCGAGTGGCACGCAACCTGTGCATAGACGATGCGCGCAAGCGCAAGACCTCCCAGGACTGGACGCGCCAGCAAATGGCGGTGCAGCACAGCGCGCCCTCCAGCGAAACCCTGGCCGCCCAGCGCCAGATCCTGGACCGCGTCGTCCAGGCGCTGGAAAGCCTGCCGCCGCGCCGGCGCGAAGTCTTCATCCTCTTTCGCGCCCATGGCTACACGCGCGCGGAAATCGCCGATCAGCTCAACATCACCGAAATGGCCGTCGCCAAGCACATGGTGCGCGCCACGCTGGACTGCTCGCGCGTGCTGGCCCAGCTGCGCTCCGAACTGATCGAGGACCATGCGCTGGGCAGCGCCATGGATTTCGACAACAGTACACTGACCGACGACGCATCCTGACTCCCCCTTTCCATGGCAAGTGCACCTAGCGAGCGCATGGTCGAGCATGCGCTGACGCTGATCGTTCAAAGCGAAATCGCTCCCGACCCGGTGGCCGACCAGGCCCGCCTGACCCTGGGCGAATGGCGCGGGAAATCAGCCCGGCACGATGCCGCCGCACGCGAGGCGCACCTGCGCTGGAACCTGCTGGGCGGCATGTCCGGCGGCCTGCGCGAGCAGTTCCAGGAAACCGCCCTTCTGGCCGACAGGGCCTCGCGCTCCACCCAGGCCGTCCGGCGCCGCAAGCTGCTGCTGTCCTTCGCCGGGCTGCTGGGCACAGGCGCGCTGGCTGGCCGGGGTGCCTACTGGTACTGGCAGCAGCCCATACACACCTCGGCCTACGCCACGCGCAACTCGCAGATCCTCAAGATCACTCTGGCCGACGGCAAGCTGCCGCTGCAGGCCAGCCTGGTGGAACTGGCGCCCCAGAGCGCCATTGCCGTGACGCTCTACCGCCAGCGCCGCAGCGTGTCCATGGCCCGGGGCGAAGTGCGATTCGACGTGGCCCCCGATCCCGACCGGCCCTTCGAGGTCATCACGCGCGAGGCGCGCATCGAGGTCGTGGGCACGGTCTTCACCGTGCGCGACCGCGGCGGCCCCGTCACCGTGGGCGTGGAGCATGGCCATGTCAGGGTCCGGGTGCTGGGCAGGGATGCCCAGGATGCGATGGGCCCGGCGGCGGCAACGCTGGACCTGCTGCCTGGCCAGATCGTGGACATCCGCAACGGCCAGGCCGAGGCCGTGCGCCAGGCCGATGCCGCCACGCTGTCCGCCTGGCGCGAAGGCTGGCTGGTCTTCGAGAACACCCCGCTGGCCGAGGCCCTGGCCACCGTCAACGCCTACCGCACCCAGCCCATCGAAGCCGCCGATGCGCGCGTGGCCGCGCTGCGCCTGACCGGGCGCTTTCGCGCCAATGACTCGGCCGGCCTGCTGGCCGTGCTGCCGTCCATCCTGCCGCTGAGGGTGCGCCCGCAGGCCGGTGGCGGCGTGCAGTTGCAGGCGCTCTGAGCGGCGCCTTCGGCTCCCCGACAAAGAAAAGGCCACGGCCGGATCGCTCCAGCCGTGGCCCATGGCCCATGCCCGCTTACCAGCGATAGGTGGCCGTGCCGATCACCTTGCGGGGCTCGCCGTAGAAGCAGACGGTACTGCAGCTGCCGACATAGGTCTTGTCGGCCAGGTTGGTGGCGTTGAGGGCAAACCTCCATGGCCCCGTCGTGTAGCTGACCATGGCGTCCAGCAGCGTGAAGGAGGGCACCACGTTGTAATTCTGGCTTCTGGTGCTGCCAACGTAACGCATGCCCACACCTACCTTGAGACCGGGCAGGCCGAATTCGCCAAAGCTGTAGTCACCCCACAGCGACAGTTGGTTGCGGGGAACGCCATAAGTGCGACGGTCCTGCTGTTCCGGCTGCAGGGCGCTGGCGCGCGTGGTCCTGGCATCGGTATAGGCATAGGCGGCGATCACATTGGCATGGCGGCTGATGGAGGTTCTGGCTTCCAGCTCGAAGCCGCGCGAGCGGATCTCGCCAGCCTGAATGCTGCTGCTCAGCGTGGGGTCCTGGGGATCTGCCACCAGGACGTTCTGGCGGGTCAGCTGATACACGGCCGCAGAAATCAAGGTGTTGGAGCCCTTGGGCTGGAAACGGATGCCCGCTTCCACCTGTTCACCCGTGGTTGGCTTGAACCGGGACCCGAGACGGTCTCGGCCGGACGTAGGCTCGAAGGATTCGCTGTAGCTCAGGAAAGGCGCGAGGCCGTTGTCCGCCAGGTACACCAGGCCGGCGCGACCAGTGGAGGCGCTGCTTTTTTCGTTGTCCGCACTTTTCTCGCCAGTGAAGAAATTGCTTTCGTCGTACCGCACGGAGTCATGCCGCCCGCCCAGAAGCACGACCCACTTGTCGGAGATCTTCATCTGGTCCTGGAAATAGACGCCCAACTGCCTCGCCTTGCTCCTCCAGGAGAAAGGATTGGGAATATCCACGTTGCCGATGGGCTGGCCATACACGGGATTGAAGATGTCGATGCTCCCCAGGCTGCCCTCATAGCGTTCGCTGGAGTGGCGCGGTGCATAGTAGTCCACGCCCGCCAGCAGGGTGTGCTTGACCGGACCGGTGACCCCTTGATACTCCAGCGAGGTATCGCTGGTCAGGCCCGAAGAATCGTCCCAGCGCGACAAGGTGCCGCGGTAGCGGGATGTGCGCTGGTCGCTGGCAAGGCCGGAGACAAACACCGATCGGTACCGGATATCCGCATGGATGTACCTCAGGCCGTGACGCAGCTTGAGCTTGTCATTGAAGGCATGCTCGAACACATAGCCGACGGAATAGCGCTCGCCTTCGAAGGTGTCGAAGCCGGGCTCGCCGACGAAGCGGTTGCGCGGGATGCGGCCATTGATGTTCGGCAAGATGGTGCCGGATTCTGGCAGGCCCAGCACATAGCCGGTCCTGTCCTTCTGGTACTCCGTCAGCAGCGTCAGCGAGGTGTTTGCATTGGGCTGCCACTTCAGCGCAGGAGCGATATAGAACCGGTCATCGGGCACATGGTCGATGAAGGTATTGCTGTCGCGCTTGAGGAAAGTGAGCCGGTAGGACCACTCTCCATCCTTGTCCAGCGCGCCGCCGAAATCACCGGACACCTGCTTGCGGTTGAAACTGCCCAGTTCCATATTGAGTTCATGCAGCGGCGCGGTCGTGGGGCGCTTGCTCACCGTGTTGAGCACACCACCCGGCGACGCCGCGCCATACAGCACGGATGCCGCACCCTTGAGCAGCTCGATGCGATCCAGTCCATACGGTTCCTGCTGGCCGTTGTAGCGATTGACCGTGTACTTCAGTCCGTCGCGGTACTGATTGCCGTTGCCGTCGATCTGAAAGCCCCGCACGATCAACGTATCCGTGGTCCTGTCCAGTCCCTCGGAGCGGCTGACGCCAGCCACATAGCCCAGCGCGTCCTGGATGTTCTGCGACTTGAGAACGTCGATTTCCTCGGCGCCGACAACGCTGATGGATTGGGGAATTTCCACAATCGGCGTATCGGTCTTGGCGCCCGTCGCGCTTCGCTTGGCAGTATAGCCCTGGATGGGACCGTATGAATCCTCGCGGTCGGTGACCGTGACCACGGGCAGAGTCGTTGCAGAAGCGCCCGGCTCCGGCATGCGGCGGATGGCAAAACCGCCGTTGGCCGTCCTGGTGGCCTGCAGCGGGGAGCCGGTCAGCATTTCGCGCAGCGCCTGCTCGGAGGTCAGTTGCCCCGTCACGGCACGGGAACTGAGCCCCGACACCACATCCCCGGCAGCGAACACCTGCGACCCCGTCTGCCGGGACAGTTCATTGAGCGCCGATGCCAAGGCCTGCGCCGGAACATTGATGTCGAAGACCTGGCTGGTCTGCCCTGCCCCCTGTGCAGCGGCGAGAGGGCTCCAGATGGAGGCGGAACCAAAGACTGTAGCCAGAGTAAGGCTCAACAGATGTTGACGGGGCAAAGAACGCATGGCTAGAAAAATCCCAAAGGCTTTGAATGAAACTCGAAACTCATCTGGTGCAGCCGCTGGCGATGCCGAAGGAAAAGTCCCGCAAGCTGTGCACCTCCTGCCAAAGAGACGTTCAGCGCAAAAAAATGGAGACAATGTGTAAACACCTAGATGTGCCGGCCAGGCACAACGTGCCTGGCCGTTCATGACCCCGCCGGGCGGCGGCCTCAAACCGGCACAGGCTCCAGCGACAGGCATTGCAGCAACTGCGCCACCAGATCCTCATGCCTCATGAGCGAAAAATGGTCGGCCGCAATATCGGCAGCACTCGCGGGCTCCCGCCCCAGCTGACGTTCCAGCCGTGAACGGTCTGCAGCATCCCGGTCCTGGCTCCACCACAGGTCAACCTCCGCCTCCAAGGCAGGAAGCCTGTCCATCTGCAGAGACAGGCGCTTCAGGTGCCGTGCCGTCATGAAAGCCTGTGCCAGCCCGGTTCCATCCATGGATGCATGACCCGCAGGATGGTCAGTCTCTGCCCGACCCAGAAGGCGGTCGATGGGACCCGCCAGCAGGTCGATGCTGGGCTCCTGCGCAGCACCGAGTTCGGCCAGATCTTCGATGCGGACCTGCGGCATCAGATAGGCTGCAAAGCGTACAAAGTCGGGCCACCATGCGTCTGCCACCTGCCCCGATGCAGGCGGCACAAAGGGATCGACCAGGCCCACGAAACCCGTGCCCGGCTCCCGTGATTGCAGCCGCTGCGCCATCAGCACCGCCAGCGTACCTCCCAGTGACCAGCCCAGCAGATGGCAGGGACCCGTCGGTTGTACGGCACGCACCATGCGGCAGTAGTCATCGGCCATCTGCTCCAGACAAGCATCCAGATGCGCGGGATCGGCCAGGCTGCGGCACGGTATGGCGTAGACGGTGCGGACACCATTCAAAGCCCGCGCCAGAGGCTGGTAGTCGAACACGGTGCCAAAGCCAGCATGCACGCAAAACAGTGGCGGCGCGGCATCGCACACGGCATTCAAGGCCACCAGGCCGCAAGGCAGCTGCGCCGCTGCAGCGCCCAACCCCAGCAGCCCGGCGATGGTGGGCCGCTGCAAAAGATCACGCAGCTTGAAGTCCAGCCGGCTGTTGCCGAGCTTGCGGACCTTGGCATGCATCCTGAGGCTCAGAAGCGAGTCCCCGCCCAGCTCGAAGAAATTGTCCGTTTCGCCCACGGGCTGCACTCCCAGCACTTCCTCCCAGATCTGCGCCAGTGCACGCGCCTCGGCGGTCGATGGCGGAGCATGGTGGCGCTGCGCATCCGCTTGCGGCGCGGGCAGGGCATGCCGGTCCAGCTTTCCGCTGACCAGGCGCGGCAGGGCGGGCAGCAGCAGCACATGCGCGGGCACCATGTAGTCCGGCAATCGTTCGCCCAGTTGCTGGCGCACGCTCCGCGCCAGGACCTGGCCGGCGCTGGCGGCATTCGCCACGACGTAGGCCGTCAGCTGCTTGCCCCCCGGCGCGTCATGGACCAGGACGGCGGCATCCATCACGCCCGCCACGCTGCGTACTGCCTTCTCGACCTCGCCCAGCTCGATGCGGAAGCCGCGGATCTTGACCTGGTGATCGGCCCGGCCGATGTACTCGATGTTGCCGCCGCTCAACCAGCGCACCAGATCGCCCGTGCGGTACAGCCTGCCTCCACGGTCGTCGAAAGGATCAGCGACGAAGCGCTCGGCCGTCAGCGCGCGCCGATCCAGATAGCCACGCGCCAGGCCATAGCCACCGATGTACAGCTCGCCGATCATGCCCTCGGGCAGCAGCTGCATATCGTCGTCCAGCACATAGGCGCAGCGCTCACCCACAGGTCGGCCTATGGGCGCGTAGGCACAATCGAAGCTGCCTTCTGACGACGTGCGCCAGATCAGCGGCGTCACCACCGTTTCCGTCGGGCCATAGCCGTTGATGAGCCAGCGCGGCTTCAACCGTGCACGGACCTTGTCATAGGCAGCCTTGGGCATCGCTTCCCCCCCGAACACGTACAGCTCCACCGCAGGCACATCGTCGCGCTGCGCCGCCCATTCGGCGATCTCGCCGAGGTAGGCAGGGGGAAACGCCGCCGTCGTCACGCCGTGGCGGTGCAAGGCCTGGTAGGTCTGCTCGGCAGTCCACAGCTCGTTGTCGCGCACGGCCAGGCTGGCGCCCACGCACAGCGGCGTGAGCCAGCGTTCATGCGCTCCGTCGAACGAGAACGACATGAAATGCAGTTCGCAGGAGTCCGCCGTCATGCCGTAGATCTCCGCCGTGGCAAGGCAGTGCATGGCCAAGGGTCCATGGGACACCGTCACACCCTTGGGCATGCCGGTGGAGCCGGAGGTGTAGATCACATAGGCCAGGTTGTCCGGGCTCAGCGAGACAAGAGGGCGCGCCTCGCTCGTGCCTTGAAGATCGATTTCGTCCAGCAGCAGCGTCGCGACCTGGGTGCCCGCCAGGTGTGGCCAGGCGCAGCGCTGGCTCAGCAGAAGCACGGCGCCGCTGTCCTTCAGCATGAAGGCCAGCCGGTCGGCGGGATAGGCGATATCCAGCGGCAGATAGGCGCCTCCGGCCTTGAGCACGGCCAGCAGGGTGACGATGGTGTCCAGCGAACGCTCCAGCGCCACAGCCACCACCTTGTCGGGCCCTACACCCTGCGCGATCAGATGGTGCGCGAGTCGGTTGGCCTGCGCATCGAGCTGCCCATAGCGCATCTGCGCCTCGCCCATCTTCAGCGCGACGGCCTGCGGCCGGGATTGCGCCTGGTGCTCGATCAGGGCATGGACCGTCGATCGCGGAGCAGGCTGCGCCCCCCCCTGGCCCAGCGACAGCACGGCCGTCCTGACCGACGGGTCCAGCCAGCCCAGCGATCCCACCGGCTGTGCCGCACCCACCAGCATCTGGTCCAGAAGATGCTCGACCATGCGCTGCATGGTAAGCGCCTGGCCTTCGTCGAAGCTGCTGCGTGCATAGCAGTACTCGATCTCCAGCGTCTCGCCCACGGTGACCTGCAGGTCCATCGCGTAGCCCGTCAGACCACTGCCTGCCACGCTGCCGAATTCCAGGCCGAAGCGGTCCAGTTGCCTCAGCGTCCGGTCCACCGGATGGTTCTCGAACACGATGATGCTGTCGAACAGCGGCCTGCCGGAGCAGCCGGCCCAGCGCTGGATATCTGCCAGCGCCGCATACTCGAATTCCCTGGCGCGCAGGTTGCGTGCCTGCATGCCGCGCAGGAACTCGCCCGACGACAGCCCGGGCCGCACGTTCACGGCAATCGGAATGGTGTTGATGAACAGGCCCAGCATCTCCTGCGCGCCCTCCACCTGTGCAGGCCGCCCCGCCACCGTGGCGCCGAAGATCACCCGGGAACTGCCGGTGTGGCGCTGCAGCACCAGCGCCCAAGCAGCCTGGACCAGTGTGTTCATGGTCACCCGCTCGCGCTGGGCATGGCGCTGGAGCTCCTGCGTCCGAGTGGCGCCCAGGCGCGTGTAGACCTTGCCGTAGCCAGGAGAGGGCTCGTCCGAGGCAGCCCCCGCAAGCAGGCAGGCGCCATCCAGAGCGCGAAGCTCTTCTGTCCAGAATGCCTGCGCCGCCCGGGCATCCTGCCGATGCAGCCAGCGCACATAGTCGCCGTAGGCAGGGGGCCGTGCGGGCAGATCCTCGCCTGCATAGCACTGCAGCCATTCCCCCAGCAGGCGGGAGTCGCTCCACCCGTCGGAGACGATGTGCTGCTGGGTCCAGATCAGCTGATAGCGCGTCTCGGTGAGCCGGATCAGGCACACCCGCACCAGCGGCGGCGCAAGCCAGTCGGGCACCTGCAGCAGCTCCTGCCTTGCAAATGGCTCCAGCCGCAGGCCCGCATCGGGGTCCGCACGCCAGTCGCTGACGGCAAATTGCGCCGTTGCCTCACGCATCACCAATTGCAGGGGCCGCTGCATGCCCTCCTGCCAAAGAAATGCCGTGCGCAGATGGGCATGGCGCTGCACCATGGACGACCACGCCTGCGCCAGGCGCGCGGCATCGACATGGGACAGCTGCACGCTCAGCTGGTTGACATACAGCCCCGAGCCTGGCGCCTCCATGGCGTGAAAGAGCATGCCCTCCTGTGTGGGGGTGAGCGGGTAGACATCCTCGATGGCTGACGGATCCAGGGCCAGCGCAGCCAGTGCATCGGCATCCAGAAAATCGGCCAGTTGCCCGGGCTTTGCGGACACCGGCGGCTCGCAGGCCATGCCCTGCAGCGGCAGCATGACCGTCGCCAACTGGGCAATGGTCTGCTGCTCGAACAATTGCCGGGGCGTGAGCTTCCAGCCCGCACGGTGTGCACGGCTGACGATCTGCAGACTCAGGATGGAGTCGCCACCGCGCGCAAAGAAATTGTCGTGCCGACCGACCTGCTCCACCTCCAGCACCTGAGCCCAGATGCCCGCCAGCAGTTGTTCGGCCTCGCCCTGCGCCGTCTCATAGCCGCCGTCATGGTCCTGGCCGGGCTCGGGCAACTGCTTTCTGTCCACCTTGCCGTTGGAATTCAGCGGAAGGGAAGGCAGCACCACGATGGCCGTCGGCACCATGTAGTCCGGCAGTAGCGTCAGCAGGCGCTGCCTGAGCAGCGGCCAGTCGATGTGCCTGCCCGCACGGGCCGAGACATGGCCCACCAGTCGCCCCCCGCCCGGGCCACCCGCGACCACCACGACCGCTTCGCGCACTTCGGGCTGGGCCAGCAGTTGTGCCTCGACCTCGCCCAGCTCGATGCGCAGTCCCCGGATCTTGACCTGGTGGTCCATGCGGCCCAAGTATTCGAGCTGGCCCCGTGCGCTCCAGCGCACCAGATCGCCTGTGCGGTAGAGCCGGCCAGCGCCATCGGCGTCGAAGGGGTCGGCGACAAAGCGATCGGCCGTCAGGCCCGGCCGGTTCAGATAGCCGCGTCCAAGCCCCGTGCCACCCAGGAAAAGCTCGCCAGCCACGCCCTGCGGCAAAGGCTGCATGCAGGCATCGAGCACATAGGTCCTGATGCCACTGATGGGCTGGCCTATGGGCACCTGGCTTCCGCCGTCATCGCGGCAGCTCCAGTGCGTGACGTCGATGGCTGCCTCGGTGGGGCCGTACAGGTTGTACAGGCGCGCCTGGGGCAGATGCCGCAAGACGGCATTCTGCGCTTCGGCAGGCAGTGCCTCGCCGCTGCAGAAAATGCGCCTGAGGCCGGTGCAGGCCTGCATGCCCTCATGGGCCAGAAAGGCCTGCAGCATGGACGGCACAAAGTGCAGGCTGGTGACCCGCTGTCCCCGGATCAACTCCACCAGCCGGGCGGGATCGCGGTGATCGCCAGGCGCGGCAATCACCAGCCTTGCGCCTGCCATCAACGGCCAGAAGAACTCCCAGACCGATACATCGAAGCCAAAGGGCGTCTTTTGCAGGACCGCGTCCGAGGCGTCCAGCGCATAGGCGCTCTGCATCCAGGCCAGGCGATTGTGCAGCGCTGCATGCCGGTTGGCAGCCCCCTTGGGCCGCCCCGTGGAGCCCGAGGTGAAGATCACATAGGCCAGGTTCTCGCCGTGCACAGGTACCTGCGGGTCGTGGCCAGGCTGGCTGTCAAGATCCAGCCCGTCCAGCGCCAGAACCTGCAGGCCATCGCCCGCCGCAATGCCATGGCGCAGCGCACCGTGCGTGAGCAGCCATTCAATGCCACTGTCCTCCACCATGGATGACAGTCGCTGGGCAGGCTGCTCCGGGTCCAGCGGAACATAGGCACCGCCCGCCTTCATGACGGCCAGCAGCGCCACGACCATGTCGAAGCTGCGCTCCAGCGCAATGCCCACGCGTCTCTCAGGCCCCACACCGGCCGCGATCAACCAGTGCGCCAACTGGTTGGCGCGTTGGTTCAATTTCCCGTAACTCAGCGACAGACTCCCAAAGACCAGCGCCACGGCGCCGGGCGTGGCGCGGACCTGGCGTTCGATGGCACGGTGCACAGGCGCTTGCCATGGGTCGGCTACGGCCTGGACACCCCATCGCTGCTGCAATGCCCACTCCTGCGCCGACAGCAGCTGCAGCTCGCCCGCGCTTTGCGCCGGACTGCGCTCCAGCGCTTCGACCAGAACGCCGGTGGCCGCTTCCAGGGCATCGCACAGGCATTGCGCTCCTACGGCCGCGCTGGTCTGAGCCACCAAGGCAAAGCCGTCTCCCAGATCGTCGATGGACATGGCTACCGGGTAATTGGTGCGTTCGCGCCCGCCCAGCAGGGTCACGCCCTCCCAGCCCCCCTCGGCTCCCTGCCCCGGCCCCTGGTGTTGCGGCTGCACGCCATAGCGGTAGTTCAGCAGGGCCGAGAACAAGGGCGTGCCGCCCGGCACCGCACTGCAGCGCTGGGCCAGCGACAGACTGGCATGCTCATGGTGCATCAGCTGTGTCAGCAGGGAATGTGTCTGGCGCAGACAGTCCTGCACGGTCTGCGCTCCCAGCTTCACCCGCAGCGGCAGCGTGTTGATGAACATGCCCAATGCGTTGTGCGCACCCTCGCCGCCCTGCATGCGCCCGAACAGCACGGTCCCAAACACCACGTCGTCACGGCCCGTGCTCCTGCCCATCACAAGCGCCCAGGCCAGGTGCAGCAGGCTGGCTGCGCTGACGCCGTTGCGCTGTGCCGTCTTGCGCACGCGCTGCGCCAGGCTGGCCTGCAGCGGCAGGCGCGCTTCCTGCACAGCGGCACCATTGCCCTGGACATCAAGCAGCCCGAACGGCGCCGTCGGCTCATCGACATCGCCGAGCATGGCACCAAAGAAAGCCTCGTGCTCGGCGACGCTCACGCCCAGCCTGGCCCGGGCCACGAAGCGCCTGAACGGCAGGGGCTGCGGCAGTGCACCATGGCGGCCCTGCTGGATCAGCGCGATCTCCTCGACCACGCGTTCCAGCGTCGTGTGGTCCAGCACCAGATGGTGAGTGAGCAACTGCAACAGCCAGCGCTGCTGCGCGGCATCGTGCGAGGCCACGGCACGGATCATCGGGGCACGGCGCACATCGATGCGATGCACCCTGGGATCAATCCGGGCATACAGCCGCCCGGCAACATCTGCTTCAGCGGCCTCGTCCTGCAACCATTCGATCCGTACATCGGCACGACGGCAGACCACCTGCACGGGCTCGCTCAGGCCTTCCCACAGCACGGCCGTGCGCAGGATGTCATGGCGCGCAATCACCTGATTGAGGCTGTCCACAAAGTCCTGCATTCGCTGGCTGCTGTCGAAGGCCAGCAGATTCGGCGTGGCGTAGGCATCGCCCTGCTGGTGCAGCGTGTGGTGGAACAGAATGCCTTCCTGCAGCGGCGCCAGCGGATAGATGTCCTGGATGTTGGCCGATCCGCCCGGAACGGCGGCCTCCACCAGCGCAATCTCCTGCGCGTCCAGCCGCACCAGGGTCAGCATGGCGGGCGTGATCGCCGTGCAGTCATCGGGGATACCGTTGGGCGGTACCTCGACCTCGGCGCTGTCATCGGCCCGCGTGACCTGCGCGGCGAAATCCGCCAGCTGCGGATGCTGGAACAGGCTTCGCACGGAGGCCGTCAGGCCATGCGCCCGCATGCGCTCCAGCATGCCCAGTGCGAGCAGGGAGTGCCCACCCAGCTCGAAGAAGTGGTCATGGCGCCCCACCAGCTCGCGGCCGAGCAGCTCAGCCCAGATGGCCGCCAACTGCGTCTCGGTCGCCGTGAGCGGCTGCGCGTACTCGCGCTCCAACCACTGCGGCGCCGGCAGCGCCTTGCGGTCCACCTTGCCGTTCGCATTCAGTGGAAGGCCTTGCAGCACGACGATGGATGAAGGCACCATGTAGTCCGGCAGCACACCAGCCAGCGCCTGCCTGAGCCTGGCGGCCAGGCGTTCATCTTCACCGGGGGCCGCCACATAGCCCACCAGGCATTCGCCGCCGGGACCGTGCGCGGCGACCACCACGGCTTCGCGCACTTCGGGCCGGGCCAGCAGATGTGCCTCGATCTCGCCCAGTTCGATGCGCAGTCCCCGGATTTTGACCTGATGGTCCATGCGGCCCAGATACTCAAGCTGGCCTTGCGCATTCCATCGCACCAGGTCACCTGTGCGGTAGAGACGCCCCTTGCCGCTGCTGTCGAAGGGATCGGCCACAAACCGCTCCGCCGTCAGGCCGGGACGGTTCAGATAGCCGCGTGCCAGGGCCATGCCGCCCAGATACAGCTCGCCTGCCACGCCCTGGGGCACAGGCGCCATGTCGGCGTCCAGCACCCAGGTGCCGGTGGCGCTGATGGGGCGACCAATAGGCACCTGGTGGCTGCCGTCGTCCTGGCAGGTCCACTGCGTGACGTGGATGGCCGCCTCGGTGGGCCCGTAAAGATTCTGCAGGCTGACGCCGGCCAGCCGCTGCAATGCCTCGCGCTGGGTAGCGGCCGGCATGGCCTCGCCACCGCAGATAACGTAGCGCAGGCGCGTCTGCGCCTCGATACCCTCATGCGCCAGAAAGGCCTGCAGCATGGAGGGCACGAAATTCAGCGTGGTGATCTGATGGCGCCGGATCAGCTCCACGATGCGCGCTGGCTCGCGCTGGTCACCGGGCTGGGCGAGCACCAGCTTCACGCCCGTGGTCAGGGGCCAGAACATCTCCCAGACCGACACGTCGAAACCGAAGGGCGCCTTGTGCAGCACCGCGTCCTGGGCCGTGAGCCCATAGCGTTCCTGCATCCATGCCATGCAATTGCTCAGTGCGTCATGGCGGTTGGCAGCCCCCTTGGGCCGGCCCGTCGATCCCGAGGTGTAGATCACATAGACCAGGTTCTGGCCATCGACTTCGACCTGTGGATCATGGTCCGGCCAGACGCCAGGCTCGGATGCGTCGAGATCGACCACCTGCAGGCCGTGCTGGTCGGGAAGCAGCGACTGACCGGGCCCCTGGCACAGCACCAGGCGCACGCCGCTGTCCTGCAGCATGTAGGCCAGGCGCTCGCGCGGATAGTCAAGGTCCAGCGGCACGTAGGCGCCACCCGCCTTGAGGATGGCCAGCAGCCCGACCATCATCTCCACGGAGCGCTGGGCTGCAACGGCCACGCGCGTCTCCAGCCCCACTCCCAGCGACATCAGACGGTGCGCAAGAAGGTTGGCACGGCGGTTGAGTTCGCCGTAGCTCAGCGCTGCATCGCCAAATGCCAAGGCCACGGCATCCGGAGTGCGCCGGGCCCATGCTTCGAACGAGCGATGCACGGGCTGCCCCTGCCCCGCAGGCATGCGATTGAGCCCCCAGGCGGCCAACTGGCGCTGCTCTTGCGGCTGCAACAGAGGCACATCGCCCAGCGCCTGTTGGGGATGCTCCGCCAGCGCCTGCAGCAACGCCTGGCAATGGCCTGCCATGCGGGCAATGGTTTCGCTCTCGAACAACGGCGCTGCATAGCTGAAGGCCAGCCGCACCTCGCCGTCGGCGCTTTCGCTGCTGTTGAGCACCAACTCGAACTGCGCGGCACGCTCGTCCTGCGGGCAGGGCTCCAGCAGCAGCCCTGCCATCTGCCGCGGCAATGCAGCGGCCGTGCGCTGGTGGTTGTGCATGACCTGGAACAGGGCCTGGACCCCCAGGTTGCGCTCGGGCTGCAGGGCTTCCACCAGTTGATCGAACGGCAAATCCTGATGTGCCTGCGCACCCAGCGCCGCCTCCCTGGCCTGTCGCAGCACCTGCACCATGGGCATGCGCATGTCGATGCGGTTGCGCAGCACCTGCGTGTTGACGAACAGGCCGACCAGTCCCTGCGTCTCTGCCCGCTGCCGGTTGGCCAGAGGCACGCCCACCCGGATATCGCCTTGGCCGCTGTAGCGTGCCAGCAGGGCTTGCCATCCGGCCAGGAGCGCCATGAACAGCGTGGCCCCCTCGGCGCGCGCCCGCGCCTTCAAGGCCTGTACCAGCGGCCTGGGAAGCAGCAATACGTGCTCGGCGGCGGGGTAACGGCCATCGGCGCGGCGCGGGTGGTCGGCCTGCAGTTGCAGCACAGGCTGGTCCTGGCCCTGGCCCAATTGCTGCGTCCAGTACGCAAGCTGCCTATCGCGCTCGCCCGCCTCCATCCAGTTTCTCTGCCACAGCGCATAGTCGGCGTACTGCACCGGCAGGGAGGGCAGCCCGGCCGCCAGCGACTGCACATGTGCAGCGTATTGCGCGGCAAACTCCTCCACCAGGATCTGCATGGACCGCCCATCGGAGACGATGTGGTGCATGACGACCACCAGCAGGTGCCGGTCCTGCGCCTCGCGTATCAGCGCCACCCGCAGCAGCGGGCCTGTTTCAAGATCAAAGGTGCGATTGCACAGGGCCTGCATCTGCACTGCCGGCTGCGAGGCTTCGACAACAGGGATGTCAATCTCCACGTGCTCCAGCACGCACTGCAGCGGCAGCCCCTCAGGCCCGGCCTTGAACACGGTGCGCAGCGTGGCATGGCGCGCCACCAGGGCCCCAAAGCCGGTGCGCAGGGCGTCAAGGTCCAGCGCCCCGTGCAGCCGCCATGCTCCGCTGATGTGGTAGGCCGCGCTTTGCGGCTCCAGCTTCCAGAGAAACCACATCCGGGCCTGGGCATAGGAGGCCGGTGTGACGGCCCCATCCTGCGCCGGGACAATCGGCAAGCCTGAGAAATCAATGCCCTGGGCCGCCAGGGCATCAAGGAACTGGCGCCGCTTTCCCGGGACGAGCACGTTGAAGCGATGGGCGATGTCGAATTCCGTGTTTTTCATTCCAGGTCCAGCTCTGCGAGTAGGGATGCCATCTTTTCCAGATCGGCGGTTTTCTTGATGTGGGCGGGCGCGGCATGGGCCTGCACGAGCCGGGCCAGCGCCGCCAGCGATGGGCTTTCAAAACAGGCCTTGAGCGGCAGTTGCACCGACAGCTGCCGGCCTATCTGCAATTGCATTTCGAGCAGGGTCATGGAATGTCCGCCCAGCTCGAAGAAGTTGTCCTTCCGGCCCGCGCGCTCCACGCCCAGCACCTCGGCCCAGATCTGCGCCAGCGTTTCTTCCAACTCGCCCTGCGGTGCCTCGTATTCCTGCGCGCTGACCATCTCCGGCTCGGGCAGCGACTTGCGGTCCACCTTGCCGTTGGCCGTCAAAGGCAGGGCTTCGAGCACGACGATGGCCGAAGGCACCATGTAGTCGGGCAGCACCTGGCCCAGGCGCTGCTTGAGCTGGCTTTCGTCCACCGCGTCACGCAGGGAGACATAGGCGATCAGCCTTGCACCATCCTTGGCCAAAACCACGGCCTCGCGCACCTCGGGCTGGGCCAGCAGTTGCGACTGCACCTCGCCCAGCTCGATGCGAAAGCCCCGGATCTTGACCTGCTGGTCGGCACGGCCCAGGTATTCAAGTTCGCCCTGGGCGCTCCAGCGCACCAGATCGCCTGTGCGGTACAGGCGCTCGCCGGACTCCGCGAAGGGGTTGGCGATGAAGCGCTCTGCCGTCAGTCCTTGCCTGTTGAGATAGCCGCGTGCCAAGCCCTCGCCTGCCACGTACAGCTCCCCGGCCACGCCCTGCGGCAGCAGGTTCAGGCTGCCATCGAGCACATACAGGCCCAGGTCCGGAATCGCCACGCCCACGGGGCTGCGTCCGCCGTCCAGATCCTTCCGGGTGATCTCCCGGTACGTCACATGCACCGTGGTCTCGGTGATGCCGTACATGTTGACGAGTTGGGGGCTCTGGTCACCGAAGCGGTCAAACCAGGGCCGCAGGCTCTCGGGCTCCAGCGCCTCGCCGCCAAAGATCACCTGGCGCAGCGCCAAGCCAGCGCCGCCCTGCTCGTTCCCATCTTCCTGCTCCACCGCATGCACCAGCTGTCCAAAGGCCGAAGGTGTTTGATTGAGAACCGTTACGCGCTCCGCACGCAGCAAAGCCAGGAAGTCCTGGGGCGAGCGGCTGATCCAGTACGGCACCACCACCAGCCGACCGCCCGTGCACAGGGCGCCGAAGATCTCCCATACCGAGAAGTCGAAGGCGTAGGAATGGAACAGGGTCCAGACATCGTCAGGCCCGAAGCCGAACCAGGCATCGGTGGCATCCAGCAGCCGTGCCACGTTGCGGTGGCTCAGTTGCGCGCCTTTGGGTTTGCCTGTCGAGCCCGAGGTGTAGATCACATAGGCCAGGCTGTCCGGGTTCACATCGACCTGCGGATCGGTATCGGGTTCGCCCGACAGGTCCAGCATGTCGATCTCCAGCACCTGCAGCGCAGCAGCGCCGGGAATGCGCTCGTGCAGCGCCGCTTGCGTCAGCACCAGGGAGATCCCGCTGTCGGCCACCATGTGCGCCAGCCGGTCGGCCGGGTAGTCCGGGTCCAGCGGCACATAGGCGCCACCGGCCTTGAGGATGGCCAGCAGTCCCACCACCATCTCCACCGAGCGCTGCATGGCAATGCCCACGCGCGTCTCCGGGCGCACGCCCAGGGCGATCAGACGACGGGCCAGGCGGTTGGCCTGGGCGTCGAGTTCGGCGTAGGTCAGCGTTCTGGCCTCGCAGCTCAAGGCCGGGGCGCGGGGATGGCTCCGTGCCTGGGCCTGGAAGCGGCCGTGCAGCGCCATGGCTCCCCCATGACCACCATGCGCCTGTGAGCCCAGGTATTGGCCATGGGCCAGCAAGCGGCTGCGCTCCTCCGGATCCAGCAGGTCGATATCGCCCAGTGCCTTGGCACCTCCACGGGCCAGCCCCATCACCAATTGATCCATCGCGCCATGCAGGCGGCCACAGAGCACGGCGGGCTCCACAGCGCCGGCGACCTGGGCGACCAGACCAAAGCCCTCTCCCTGATCGTCCACGGACATGCACAACGGATAGTTCGTCCGCTCCATGCTGTCCACGATCTCCATGCCTTCCAGCGCCTGCGACGATGTGCGCGCCTGCGGCCGGCTGTAGCGAAAATTCAGCAGCGCGGTAAACAGGGGCGCGCCTGCGGGCAGGCCGCTGCAGCGCTGGGCCAGCGTCAGGCCGGCATGCTCGTGCTGCAACAGCGTGGACAGCGTGGCGTGGGTGTCCAACAGCGCATCGCGCAAGCCAAGGCGGCCCAGCCGGATGCGCAGCGGCAAGGTGTTGACAAACAGTCCCAGCGAGCGGCCCGCCTCTTCGCCAGCCTGCATGCGGCCCAGCAGCACTGTGCCGAACACCACATCCTCACGGCCCGTGGCACCGGACAGCACCAGGGCCCATGCCAGATGGAAAACCGATGCCGGGCTCACACCGTACAGCCGGGCCTGGCGGCGGACGGCCTTTGCCAGATCGGCATCCAGGGCCAGACGCGCCTCCCTCACATTGCGGCCATCGCCCTGTACATTCAGCAGCCCATAGGGCACGGTGGGCTCCTGCACATCGGCCAGCATGCTGCGAAAGAACTGCTCATGGGCGGTGGATGACACGCCCCTGCGCGCCTGCGCCACAAAGCGCCTGAAGGGAACCGGCACAGGCAGCGCATGCACGCGACCCTGCTGCACCAGGGCGATTTCCTCCACCAGCAAATCCACGGTGGCATGGTCCAGCACCAGATGGTGGCAGGCCACCCGCAGCAACCAACGGCCGCCCTCGGGAGACTGCAGGGCCAGCGCTTCGATCATGGGCGCCTTGCGTACATCCAGGCGCTGCGGCTGTGCTGCCCCGGCTTCAAGCCAGCGAGTCTGCAAGCGGGCCTGGCGCAACACCACCTGCACGGGCTCGGCCAGCCCTTCCCAGAGCACGGCCGTGCGCAGGATTTCATGGCGCGCAATCACCTGGTTGAAGCTGTCCATGAAACGCTGCAACCGCTCGCGGCTGTCGAAGGACAGCGTGTGCCATGTCAGATAGGCATCGTTCTTCGTATGCAGCAGGTGGTGGAACAGAATTCCCTCCTGCAACGGCGCCAGCGGGTAGATGTCCTGGATGTTGGCCGCCCCACCGGGCACCGCAGCGGCAATGCGTGCAATCTCATCCTCATCCAGCGCCACCAGGGTCAGCATGTCCGGCGTGATCGCCGTGCAGCCTTCGGGGATGCCGTTGGGTGGCACATCGATCTCGCCGGCCACCTGCTCCCCTTGCTCACCCTGCTGCTCCTGCTGTTCCTCCAGTACCGCCTGCGCAAACTCCGCCAGCCTCGGGTGCTGGAACAGCGTGCGCACCTGCACGCGCAGGCCCTGGGCGCGCACGCGCTCCAGCAGGCCCAGGGCGAGCAGCGAATGCCCGCCCAGCTCGAAGAAGCCGTCCTGCCGGCCCACGCGCTCCACGCCCAGCACCTCGGCCCAGATCTGCGCCAGCGTTTCCTCCAACTCGCCCTGCGGTGCCTCATATTGCTGGGCGCTGACCATCTCCGGCTCGGGCAGCGCCTTGCAGTCCACCTTGCCGTTGGCCGTCAAAGGCAGGGCATCGAGCACGACGATGGCCGAGGGCACCATGTAGTCGGGCAGTACCTGGCCCAGTCGTCCCTTGAGCAGACCCTCTGCGATTTCTGCATTCAGCGACACATAGGCGATCAGTCTGGCACCGCCCGCCCCCTCCTTGGCCAGCACCACCGCCTCACGCACTTCAGGCTGGGCCAGCAGTTGCGACTGCACCTCGCCCAGCTCGATGCGGAAGCCCCGGATCTTGACCTGCTGGTCGGCACGGCCCAGGTATTCGAGTTCGCCCTGAGCGTTCCAGCGCACCAGATCGCCCGTGCGGTACAGGTGCTCGCCTGTCTCGCTGAACGGGTTGGCAATGAAGCGCTCTGCCGTCAGTCCTTGCCTGTTGAGATAGCCGCGTGCCAAGCCCTCACCCGCCACATACAACTCTCCCGCCACGCCCTGCGGCAGCAGGTTCAGGCTGCCGTCGAGCACGTACAGGCCCAGGTCCGGAATCGCCACGCCCACGGGGCTGCGTCCGCCCTCCAGATCCTTCCGCGTGATCTCCCGGTACGTCACATGCACCGTGGTCTCGGTGATGCCGTACATGTTGATGAGTTGGGGGCCCTGGTCACCGAAGCGGTCAAACCAGGGCCGCAGGGTCTCGGGCTCCAGCGCCTCGCCGCCAAAGACCGCATGGCGCAGCGCCAGGCCAGCGCCGCCTTCTTCATCCTGCTCCACCGCATGGACCAGCTGCCCGAAGGCCGAAGGTGTTTGATTGAGAACCGTTACGCGCTCGGCACGCAGCAAAGCCAGGAAGTCCTGGGGCGAGCGGCTGACCCAGTACGGCACCACCACCAGCCTGCCGCCCGTGCACAGGGCGCCGAAGATCTCCCAGACCGAGAAGTCGAAGGCGTAGGAGTGGAACAGGGTCCAGACATCGTCAGGCCCGAAGCCGAACCAGGCATCGGTGGCATCCAGCAGCCGTGCCACGTTGCGGTGGCTCAGTTGCGCGCCCTTGGGGCGGCCCGTGGAGCCCGAGGTGTAGATCACATAGGCCAGGCTGTCGGCCGAGACTTCAACCTGCGGATCGGTATCGGGTTCGCCCGACAGGTCCAGCATGTCGATCTCCAGCACCTGCAGCGCAGCAGCGCCGGGAATGCGCTCGCGCACCGCAGCCTGCGTCAGCACCAGGGCAATGCCGCTGTCCTCGACCATATGTGCCAGACGATCGGCAGGGTAATCCGGGTCCAGCGGCACATAGGCGCCACCGGCCTTGAGGATGGCCAGCAGTCCCACCACCATCTCCACCGAGCGCTGCATGGCAATGCCCACGCGCGTCTCCGGGCGCACGCCCAGGGCGATCAGACGGCGGGCCAGGCGGTTGGCCTGGGCGTCGAGTTCGGCGTAGGTCAGCTGTGCGGACTCGCAGGTCAGCGCCACCGCATTTGGCCGCTGCTGCGCGCTTGTGGCAAAGCGCTGGTGCAGGCAGGCGGGCTGCGCAGGGTTGAGGGCCGGTCCATTGCGGGTACTGCGGCGCGCACTGCGGTCCAGAAGCTGCGCCTGCTCATCGCCGGGCAGCAGCTGCACCTGGTCCAGCGCGCACTGCGGCGCATGCGCCAGCGCCTGCAGCAGCAGCGACAGATGCGCGCCCATGCGCCGCACCGTGGCCGGCTCGAAGCGCTCGCGCGCATAGGCAAAGCCCAGTTGCAGGCTGCCGTCGGCGCGGCGGCTGGCGTGCAGGGTCAGCTCGAACTGGGCGGCCAGGCCGTCCAGCTCCAGCTTCTGGATCTCCAGGCCCGCCAGGCCGGCCGCCTCTTCGTGCTGGTAGTTCAGCATCACCTGGAACAGCGAGCTGCCGTCCAGGCTGCGGCGCGGCTGCAGCGCCTCGACCAGTTGCTCGTAGGGCAGGTCCTGGTGGGCCAGGCCCAGGCGGACCCGCTCGGCCAGCTGGGCCAGCAGCTCCTGCAGGCGCATGCGGGGATCGAGCCGGCCACGCATCACCAGCGTGTTGACGAAGAAGCCGACCAGCAGCTGGGCCTCGGGCTGGTTGCGGTTGGCCACGGGCACGCCCACGCGGATATCGGTCTCGGCGGTATAGCGGTGCAGCAGGGCCTGGAAACCGGCCAGCAGCGCCACGAAGAGGGAGGTGCCCTGCTCGCGGGCGCGCTGCTCCAGTCCGGCCACCAGGCTGGCGGGCAGCTCCAGCCGGTGCCAGGCGGCATGCCAGCGGTTCTCGGCGCCCGGCGCGCGGGCATGGTCAGCGGGCAGCTCCAGATGCAGGTCCTGCCCCCCGGCCAGCTCGGGCAGCCAGTAGTCCAGCAGGCGCTGCCTTTCCCCGGCCTCCAGCCAGTCGCGCTGCCAGGCGGCGTAGTCGGTGTAGGCAATGGGCAGCGGCGGCAGGCGGGTCGGGCGCTGCTGCACCAGTGCCGCGTACAGGCCGGCGAACTCCTCCAGCAGGATCTGCATGGAGCGGCCGTCGGAGATGATGTGGTGCATCACCACCACCAGCAGGTGCTGGCGGCTGTCCAGGCGGACGGCGGCCACGCGCAGCAGCGGTCCGCGCGTCAGGTCAAAGGGCGTGAGGCACAGGCGCTCGGCTTCGGCCAGGGCCCGTTCGCGCCGCTGTGCGGCAGGCAAGGGGGTCAGGTCGATCAGCGGCAGCTCCAGGGCCAGCTGCGGCACGATGCGCTGCCGCGCCAGGCCGTCTGGGCTTTCCTCGAACACCGTGCGCAGTCCGCCGTGGCGCTCCAGCAGCACGCCGAACGCCTGCCGCAAGGCCGCCAGATCCAGCTCGCCATGCATCCACGAGGCCTGGGCGATGTGGTAGGCCGAGCTTTGCGGGTCCAGCTTCCACAGGAACCACTGGCGCAGCTGCGCATGGGACAGGGCTTCGGTCTGGTCGGGCGATGGTGCGCGCACCGGGATGGGGAAATGCGAGAGATCCAGTCCCTCGGCCCGGATCTTTTGCAATGCCAGCGTGCGCTGGGCAGGGCTCAGGCTTGCAAAGCGCTCGGCGATTTGGCGCAGGCGGCCACGGTCCATCAGATATCTCCCAGAGTTTCGAGAAAGGAATCCAGCGCATCGAGCGCCTGCGCATCCGCGCCTGTCGTGCCTGTCGTGCCTGTTGCACCCGCAGCACCCGCAGCATCCGCGCCGCCATGGGCCGGCAGGCGCACCAGGCCCGCCATGTCCTGCAGCACCGGGGTGCGGAAAATGTCCTGGGCGGTCAGCCCCGCAGCGCCTGCCCCCTGCAGTCGCGCCAGCAGTTGCACCACCTTGAGCGAGTGCCCGCCGCGCTCGAAGAAGCTGTCGCGGCGGTCCACGCGGCCACCGCCCAGCAGCTCGGACCAGAGCCCGGCCAGCATTTCCTCGGCCTGCCCCGAAGGCGCCTCGTAGGACGGGCCGGACGATGCCTGCGCCGCAGGCAGCGCGGCACGGTCCACCTTGCCGCTGTTGTTCAGCGGCAGCGTGTCCAGCACCACGATGGCGGATGGCAGCATGTAGTCGGGCAGGCCGCTGGCCAGTCTTGCGCGCAGTGCCGCAGCGTCCAGGGGCGGGCCTGCATGCAGCGATGCATGTAGCGGCGCATGCAGAGATACATGCGCCACAAGGCGCGTATCGCTGCCGGACCCCGCTGCCGTGACCACGGCCTCGCGCACCTCGGGCTGGGCCAGCAGCGCGGCCTCCACCTCGCCCAGCTCGATGCGGTGGCCGCGGATCTTGACCTGGTGGTCCAGCCGGCCCAGGTATTCGAGCGCGCCATCGGCATTGCGGCGCACCAGGTCGCCCGTGCGGTACAGGCGTTCGCCAGCCTCACCCGGTCCCGCGAAAGGATCGGCCACAAAACGCTCTGCGCTCAGGCCCGGCCGCTGCCAGTAGCCGCGCGCCAGGCCCTGGCCGCCAATGAACAGCTCACCGGCCACGCCTTGCGGCACGCAGCGCAGTCCTTCGTCAAGCACCAGCAGCCGGGTGGCCACGATGGCCTGGCCCAGGGTGGCGGCATCGCCCTGTACCTGCTGCAGGCTGGACCAGATCGTGGTCTCGGTCGGGCCGTAGAGGTTCCAGAGGTCCACGCCCGCCGCGCGCAGCAGGGCGATCAGGTCCGGTGCAAGCGCCTCGCCGCCGCACAGCGCCTTCAGCGGCCGTGCCGCCTTCCAGCCACCGGCCAGCAGCAGGCGCCAGCCCGAGGGCGTGGCCTGCATCACGCTGGCGCGGCTGCGCTCCAGCAGCGCCGCCAGCGCGGCCGCGTCGCGCACCTGTTCGCGCCCGGCCACCACCAGCTGCGCGCCCACGGCCAGGGGCAGGAAGATCTCCAGGCCCGCAATGTCGAAGGACACGGAGGTCGTGGCCAGCACCACGTCCTGCGCCTGCAGGCCCGGCTGTGCCGCCATGGACTGCAGGAAGTTGGAGAAGGCCGCATGCCGCACCACCACGCCCTTGGGCCGGCCGGTAGAGCCCGAGGTGTAGATCACATAGGCGGCCTGGTCGCCATGCACCTCGACGCGGGGCGCGCGTTCCGTGCCTGCCTGCGGCCCTGGCTCCCTTGCCTCCACTGCCTCCGGTACCTCCAGTGCCTCCAGTTCCAGCACCTTCGGCACGCTGGCGGCGAGCACGGCCAGCCGGCCCGGCGCCAAGCCCGAGGCCAGCGCCAGGCAGGCTCCGCTGTCCTGCAGCATGTACTGCATGCGCTCATCGGGCAGGGCTGGATCGACGGGCACGTAGGCAGCGCCCGCCTTGAGGATGGCCAGCAGGCCGGCCACCATGGCGGCCCCGCGCTCGGCCACCAGGCCCACGCGCTGCCCGGGCCGCAGCCCCTGGGCGATCAGGGCCTGCGCCAGGCGGCTGGCCCGCCGATCCAGATCGCCGTAGCTGAACACCTGCCCGTCCGCGGCCAGGGCCGGGGCCTGGGGCCGCTGCCTTGCCTGCGCCTCGAACATGCGGTGCACCGGCAAGGCCTGGGGCCAAGACCGGGGGTTGCCGGCCTGCGCCAGCAGCGCCTGGCGCTCGGCCGGGGGCACCACGTCCAGCGTGCGCAGGTCGCGGCCGGGCTGCTGCTGCAGCGCCTGCACCAGCGCCTGCAGGGCCTGCTGCATGTAGGCGCAGACACGCCCGGCCCCTACGCTGCGCACCACCTGGGCGACGAGCACAAAGCCCTGGCCGTCGTCATCCACGGCCATGCCCACGGGATAGTTGCTGCGCTCGGGGCGGCCCAGCACCTGCACGCCGGCCCGGGCCAGCTCTTGCGCAGCGCCCTCGGCCGCGCCATGCCGGTAGTTCAGCAATGCGCTGAACAGCGGCGTTCCCGCAGGCAGGCCGCTGCAGCGCTGGGCCAGCGACAGGCTGGCATGCTCGTGCTGCAGCAGCGCCGCAAGCGCCGCTGCCGTGCTGCGCAGGCCCTGGAGCACGCTGCCTTCGCCCAGCGGCAGGCGCAGCGGCAAGGTGTTGATGAACATGCCCAGCGCCTGCTGCGCACCGGCGCCGCCGTCCATGCGGCCCATCAGCACGGTGCCGAAGACCGGCTCCTGCCTGCCGCTGGTGCGGGCCAGCACCAGCGCCCAGGCCAGGTGGCAGAGCGCGGCGGGGCTGACCCCGTGCGCACGCGCCTGGCGGCGCATGCCCTGGGCCAGTGGGGCGTCCAACCGCAGGCGGGCCTCCTCCATGCCACGGCCATCGCCTTGCACGTCCAGCAGGCCGAAGGCGGCCGTGGGCTCCTGCACATCGGCCAGCATGCGGCGGAAGAACCGCTCGTGCGCCTCGGCCGCCACGCCCTGGCGCGCCTGCGCCACAAAGCGCCGGAAGGGCACGGGCACCGGCAGCTCGGCCGTACGGCCCTGCTGAAGCCGCAGCACTTCCTGCAGCAGCAGGTCCAGCGTGATGCGGTCCATCACCAGGTGGTGACTCAGCAGTTGCAGCAGCCAGCGGCCTTGCCCGGCATCGTGCGCGGCCCGCGCCCCTATCATCGGCGCCTGCCGCACGTCCAGGCGCAGGTCGTGGCTGCGCAGTTGCTCCAGCATCTGCGGCACCAGTGCCTCATGTGCCTCATCCGCATCAGGCCACTGCAGCTGCAGAGGTGCCTGGCGCAGCACCACCTGCACCGGCTCGGACAGCCCTTCCCAGAGCACGGCCGTGCGCAGGATGTCATGGCGCGCAATCACCTGGTTGAGGCTATGCACGAAGGATTGCAGCTGCTCGCGCGCCCCGAAGCTCAGCAGGTTGGGCGAGACGAACACATCGCCCCCGGACTGCAGCAGGTGGTGGAACAAAATCCCCTCCTGCAGCGGCGCCAGCGGGTAGATGTCCTGGATGTTGGCCGCCCCACCGGGCACCGCAGCGGCGATGCGTGCAATCTCATCGTCATCCAGCGCCACCAGGGTCAGCATGTCCGGCGTGATCGCCGTGCAGCCTTCGGGGATGCCGTTGGGTGGCACATCGATCTCGCCGGCTACCCGCTCCCCCCGCTCACCCTGCTGCTCCTGCAGCACCGCCTGCGCAAACTCCGCCAGCCTCGGGTGCTGGAACAGCGTGCGCACCTGCACGCGCAGGCCCTGGGCGCGTACGCGCTCCAGCAGGCCCAGGGCGAGCAGCGAATGCCCGCCCAGTTCAAAGAAGCCGTCCTGCCGGCCCACTCGCTCCACGCCCAGCACCTCGGCCCAGATCTGCGCCAGCGTTTCTTCGAGTTCACCTTGCGGTGCCTCATATTGCTGGGCGCTGACCATCTCCGGCTCGGGCAGCGCCTTGCGGTCCACCTTGCCGTTGGCGGTCAAAGGCAGGGCATCGAGCACGACGATGGCCGAGGGCACCATGTAGTCGGGCAGTACCTCGCCCAGCCGGTCCTTGAGCAGACCCTCTGCGATTTCTGCATTCAGCGACACATAGGCGATCAGTCTGGCACCGCCCGCCCCCTCCTTGGCCAGCACCACGGCCTCGCGCACCTCGGGCTGGGCCAGCAGTTGCGACTGCACCTCGCCCAGCTCGATGCGGAAGCCCCGGATCTTGACCTGCTGGTCGGCACGGCCCAGGTATTCGAGTTCGCCCTGAGCGTTCCAGCGCACCAGATCGCCCGTGCGGTACAGGCGCTCGCCCGTCTCGCTGAACGGGTTGGCAACGAAGCGCTCTGCCGTCAGTCCTTGCCTGTTGAGATAGCCGCGTGCCAAGCCCTCGCCTGCCACGTACAACTCTCCTGCCACGCCCTGCGGCAGCAGGTTCAGGCTGCCGTCGAGCACATACAGGCCCAGGTCCGGAATCGCCACGCCCACGGGGCTGCGTCCGCCCTCCAGATCCTTCCGCGTGATCTCCCGGTACGTCACATGCACCGTGGTCTCGGTGATGCCGTACATGTTGATGAGTTGGGGGCTCTGGTCACCGAAGCGCTCGAACCAGGGCCGCAGGCTCTCGGGCTCCAGCGCCTCGCCGCCGAAGATCACCTGGCGCAGCGCCAGGCCAGCGCCGCCCTGCTCGTTCCCATCTTCCTGCTCCACCGCATGCACCAGCTGCCCAAAGGCCGAAGGTGTTTGATTGAGAACCGTTACGCGCTCCGCACGCAGCAAAGCCAGGAAGTCCTGGGGCGAGCGGCTGACCCAGTACGGCACCACCACCAGCCTGCCCCCCGTGCACAGGGCGCCAAAGATCTCCCAGACCGAGAAGTCGAAGGCGTAGGAGTGGAACAGGGTCCAGACATCGTCAGGCCCGAAGCCGAACCAGGCCTCGGTGGCGTCCAGCAGCCGTGCCACGTTGCGGTGGCTCAGTTGCGCGCCCTTGGGACGGCCCGTGGAGCCGGAGGTGTAGATCACATAGGCCAGGCTGTCCGGGCTCACATCGACCTGCGGATCGGTATCGGGTTCGCCCGACAGGTCCAGTAGCTCGATCTCCAGCACCTGCAGCGCAGCAGCGCCGGGAATGCGCTTGCGCACCGCCGCCTGCGTCAGCACCAGAGAGATCCCGCTGTCGGCCACCATGTGCGCCAGCCGGTCGGCCGGGTAATCCGGGTCCAGCGGCACATAGGCGCCGCCGGCCTTGAGGATGGCCAGCAGGCCGACCACCATCTCCACCGAGCGCTGCATGGCGATGCCCACGCGGGTCTCCGGCCGCACGCCCAGGGCGATGAGGCGGTGGGCCAGGCGGTTGGCCCGGGCGTCGAGTTCGGCGTAGCCGAGAACGTGGTGCTCGAAGGACAGCGCCTGCGCCCCGGCTCGCGCCAATGCCTGGCTGGCGAAGCGGCCGTGCAGCGTCTGCGCTGCGGCCGGCCGGCCGGCAGGCAGGCCGGCGGCGCGGCCCCATGCCTGCTGCCTGTGCAGCTCGGCCGCGCCCAGCAAGGCGACCTCGCCCACCTTGCGGGCCGGATCATCGGCCAGCGCCTGCAGCATGGCCACATAGTGGCCGGCCAGCGCGCCGATGGTGGCGGCCTCGAACAATTCGCGGGCATAGGTCAGGCGCAGGTGCAGGCGGCCCTGCGCATCCTCGGTGGTGTCCACCGTCAGCTCGAACTGGGCACCCTGGCCCTGCAGCGCATATTCCTGCAGCTCCAGCCCAGGCAGTTGCTGCAGCGCGCTGCGGTCCTGGCGCTGGTGGTTGAACAGCACCTGGAACAGCGGCTGGGTGCCGGCGTTGCGTTCGGGCTGCAGCGCCTCGACCAGTTGCTCGAAGGGCAGGTCCTGGTGGGCCTGCGCGCCCTGGGCGGCCTGCCGGGCCTGGTCCAGCAGCTGCGCCAGGCCCAGGCGCCCGTCCAGCGTGGCGCGCAGAACCTGGGTGTTCACGAAAAAGCCCACCGTGCCCTGTGTTTCCACCCGGTGGCGGTTGGCAATGGGCACGCCCACGCGAATGTCTTCCTGGCCCGTGTAGCGGTGCAGCACGGCCTGCAGGCCCGCCAGCAGCAGCACGAACAGCGTTGCGTCCTGCGCCTGGGCGCGGCGGCGCAGGCTGCCGACCAGTTCGGCCGGCAGCTGCAGGCCATGGCTGGCGGCCACATGGTCCGCGCCGGGCCGGCGCGGGTGGTCGGTGGGCAGTTGCAGCACGGGGTGCGTGTCACCCAGCTGGGTGCGCCAGTAGGCCAGTTGCCGCTGCCGCTCGCCGGCCTCCAGCCACTGGCGCTGCCAGGCCGCGTAGTCGGCGTACTGCAGCGGCAGGGGTGCGGCCTGCGGCACCTGTCCCTGGCACCGTGCGCGGTACTGCTGCACGAATTCATCCACGATGATCTGCATGGACCAGCCGTCGGAGACGATGTGGTGCATGGCCACGACCAGCAGATGCGCCTCGGCCGACTCCCGGATCAGGCCCACGCGCAACAGCGGCCCGGCCTGCAGGTCGAAGGGCTGGCGGTGCACGGCAGCCGCCGCTTGGTGCAGTTGTTCCTGACGCTGCGCAGCGGGGAGTTCGGACAGATCCGTTTGCTCGACCCGCACACTGCCCTGTGCGGCAATCACCTGCACCACCTGCCCGCCCCCGCCCATGCGGAACACCGTGCGCAGCGACTCGTGGCGCGCCACCAGCGCGTCGAAGCTTTGCTGCAGCGCCAGCACATCGAGCGTGCCCAGCAGACGCAGCGCGCCGCTGATGTGATAGGCCGTACCGGCCGGCTCCAGCTGCCACAGGAACCATTGGCGCAATTGCGCAAAGGACAGCGGCAGCGGGCCACTGCGGTCGGCCCTGGGCAGGGGCGCCGTGCCTTCGGTCTGCTCGGCGCCGGCGACCGGCCCCTCCACCAGCCGTGCCACACCCGCTGGCGTCTTGCCCGTGAACAGCTGCTTGGGCGTGAGCTTGACGCCGCGCTTGCGGGCGCGCGCCACCAGCTTGAGCGCGAGGATGGAGTCCCCGCCCAGCGCGAAGAAGTCGTCATGCCGGCCCGCGCGCTCCAGGCCGAAGAGGTCGACCCAGACGGCGGCCAGCGCCTGCTCGGCCTCGCCTTGGGGCGCCTCGAACAGATCGGCGGCCGCCTGCTCCGGCACGGGCAGGGCCTTGCGGTCGATCTTGCCGTTGGCCGTCAGGGGCATGCCCTCCAGCACGGTGATGCTGGCGGGCACCATGTATTCGGGCAGCGCCTGCGCCAGCGCGGCGGCCCACCCCTGCCTGTCGGCGGGCACGCCCGCCTGGGACACGGCATAGGCATGCAGCTGCATGCGCCCGTCCCCGCCGCCCTCCCCGTCCAGCCGCGCCACGACTTCGGCCTGGGCCACGCCGGGCACGGCCTGCAGCGCCAGCGCCACCTCGCGCAGTTCCACGCGGTAGCCGCGCACCTTCACCTGGTCGTCCATGCGGCCCAGGAACTGCAGGCTGCCATCGGCCAGCATGGTCACGCGGTCGCCCGTGCGGTACAGGCGCTCGCCCGGCTGGAACGGGCTGGCCACGAATCGCTCTGCCGTCTGCCCGGGCCGGGCCTGGTAGCCGCGCGCCAGGCCCGGCCCGCCCAGGTACAGCTCGCCGCTGGCGCCCAGGGGCACGGACTGCAGGTCGGTATCCAGCACCAGGGCGCGGCTATTGGCCAGCGGCCTGCCCACGGGCAGGCTTTCGCCGCCGCGCAGCGCCTCGCCCGCCTCCTGGGTGAGGATGCCCACCGTGGTTTCGGTGGGGCCGTAATGGTTGAGCACGCGGCAGCCGGGCCTGAGCGCGGCGATGCGGTCCACCAGCGGCCAGCGCGTAGCCTCGCCGCCCAGTACCAGGCGGCTGGCAGGCAGCACGTCAGCGGGCATGCCGGCATTCAGCAGCCCCTGCAGATGGCTGGGCACGATCTTGAGCACGTCCACCCGGTGCTCTGCCATGTAGCGCGCGAAGCCGTCGGGGTCGAAGGCCAGTTCGGGCGCCATCAGATGCAGCGCGCGCCCCGAGCACAGCGCGCCGAACAGCACGGTGTGCCCCAGGTCCGCCGCCACGGTCGAGACCATGGCCATGCTGCGCGCCGCCTCGGGCAGGTCCAGCCGCTGCAGCACGGCCTGCACATAGTGGGCCAGCGCCCCGTGGCTGACGACCACGCCCTTGGGCTGCCCGGTCGAGCCCGAGGTGTAGATCACATAGGCGCCCTGTGCGGAATGCGGCGGCGCGGCCGGCGGCGCCTGCCCCGCAATGCACGGCTCCTGGCAGGCATTCAGGTCCAGGCTCAGCAGGGGAACGCCCGCGTCCCAGGCAGGCGCCTGCTGGCAGAGCATCAGCACCGCACCGCTGTCGCGCAGCTGCCAGGCCAGCCGCTGCGCCGGCAGGCCGGGGTCCAGGGGCACATAGGTGCCACCGGCCTTGAGCACGGCAAGCAGGCCCAGCACAAAGGCGCAGCTGCGCTCGGCATGCAGGGCCACGCGCACATCGGCCCCCACGCCGCGCGCCACCAGGGTCCGGGCCAGCTGGTCGGACTGCCAGTCCAGCTGCGCGTAGTCCAGGGCCGAGCCCGCGTCCCTGACCGCCGTGCCATCGGGATGGGCCTGCACGGCGCGCGACCAGAGCTCCAGCACGCTGTCGGCGCCAAAGGCCTGCACCGGGCCTGCAGACTCCGACACGCGGCCTGGCAGCGACAGCTCGCACAGCCTGGGCTGCCTGTCGCTGATTGCGCCGGTGACCTGCCGCGCAAGGTCCTGGAACGCGGCGGCCATGTCACGCACCACGGCTTGGTCGAACAGTTCATCGGCGTAGATCAGCACGCAGTCGATGCCGTCCTGCCGGTCGGTGAAGTCCAGGCTCAGGTCGAAATGCGCCTGGCCGCTGGAGACGGCCTGCATGGCGATCTCCAGGCCGGCGATGTGGCGCGCGGCCGAGGCATCTTCCTGCTGGGTGCACTTGACCTGGAACAGCGGGTGAACGCCCGGCTGGCGGGCCGGCTGCAGCGCCTCGACCAGCAGGTGGAACGGCAGGTCCTGGTGGGCCTGCGCGCCCAGCACCGCCTCGCGCACCTGCGCCAGCAGCGCGCCGAAGTCCTGCGCGGGATCGATGTGCGTGCGCAGCACCAGCAGGTTCAGGAAGTAGCCGATCAGCCCATGCGTCTCGGCCTTCTGGCGGTTGGCCACGGGCGTGCCCACGCGCAGCTCGCGCGTGCCGCTGAAGCGGTACAGCACCAGCTTGAGCAGGGTCAGCATCACCATGAACAGCGAGGCGCCATGCGCGCGGCCCAGGGCGCGCACGCGGGTGGCCAGCGCGGCGGGCAGCGTGAACTCCAGGCGCTGCTCCTGTGCCTCCTGCGCGGCCGACCTGGCCTGCTTCATCGGCAGGGCCAGGGCCTCGTGCTCGGTGCCCAGCCGGGCGCGCCAGTAGTCCAGCTGCCGCTCGCGCTCACCGGCATCGAACCAGCGGCGCTGCCAGACGGCGTAGTCGGCGAACTGCAGGGCCATGGCCGGCAGGCGCGATGGCTGCTGCGTGCGCAGGGCCTCGTACAGGTGGAACAGCTCCTGGATCACGATGCCGTTGGACCAGCCATCGCCCGCAATGTGGTGCAGCGACAGGCCCAGCACATGCTCCTGCGCGCCCAGCCGGCACAGGACGGCGCGCAATGGCGTTTCCGTATCCAGCGCAAAGGGCTGGCGGGCCAGCAGCAGCACCTGGCGCTGGGCCTCGGCCTGCGGATCGCCGTCCGTCCATGCGCCCAGATCGACGTGGCGCAGGGGCACGGGCGCGGCGGGCTGGATGGACTGCCGGGGCTCGCCGTCCTCGTCGGCCGGATAGCAGGTGCGCAGGATCTCGTGGCGCTCGGCCAGGGCCTGCAGCGCCTGCTCCAGCGCCAGCGCATCCAGCGGCCCCGTGAGCGACAGCGATCCCACCATGTTGTAGGCGGGGCTGGCGGGCTCCAGCCGCCAGGTGAGCCAGAGGCTGCGCTGCGCGGGGGACAGGGCAATGGCCAGCGTGCGGTCGCAGCGGGTGATGGTGTGGGCCGTGTTGCGGGTGTCGCCGTTCGGCAGGCCACCTGCGCCACCTGCGCCACCTGCGTCGGATGCAGCGGGTGCACCGGATGCACCCCGGACCCTCAGGGCCAGTGCGGCACGCTGCGCATCGGACAGGCGGGACTTGCGGGAATCGAGATCGTTCAGGGACATGGTGGTCTTCTCACGCAGATGCGAAGGCGGCAAGGGCATCGCCTTCATCGGTAACGGTGGCCTCGATCTCCTCGATCAGCCGGGTCTCCACCAGCACGGCCAGCTCGCCGACGGTGGGGGCCTTGAAGAAGGCGGCAGGGTGCAGCTCGACACCAAAGCGCTTTTTCACGCGGCCCAGGATCTGCAGGGCCAGCAGCGAGTCGCCGCCCAGCTCGAACAGGTTGTCGTCCACGCCCACCGGGGCAATGCCCAGCATGTCGGTCCACAGCGCGGCCAGTGCCTGCTGCAGCTCGCCTTCGGCCGCGACGTAGGCGGTCTGCAGCGCCGGGCGCGGATGGCCGCCACGGGCCTGCGATCCGTTGGCAGGTTCGGCGACGGCTTCGGCGGCAGGTTCTGCCAGCGCATCCACCAGCCCGGCATCGATCTCGCCCAGGCGCTGCCGCAGGTCGGTGGTGGAGATGACCACCTGGTGCGGCACATCGCCGTTGACGATGCGCTCGAACACCGCTGCCGCTTCTGCGCCGCTCCAGCCTATGCCCTCGGGAATACGCATGCCGGCGGCCATGCCCAGGTCACGCCAGGCGTCCCAGTCCACGGAGATGACGGGCCAGGCGCGCTGGCGGCTGGCCAGTGCCGCCAATGCATCCATGCAGGCATTGGCGGCGGCGTAGTCGCTCTTGCCCAGGCCTGCGGTGAGGCTGGAGATGGACGAGCACAGCAGCACGAAGTCCGGCGCCTGCATGTCCTGCATGTCCTGCATGTCCTGCGTGCCCAGCAGATCCAGCAGCAGCCGGGTGCCGCGCAGCTTGGGGGCGAACGTGCGCTCCACGCCGTCCCGCGTGCGGGTGGCCAGCATGCCGCTGTCGGCATGGCCTGCGGCATGGACCACGCCATGCAGCGCGCCAAAGCGCTGGTGCGCCTGCGCCAGCGCCGCCTGCATCTGCGCGGCGTCGGCCACATCGGCCGCCAGGGTCAGCACCTGGGCGCCCTCGGCCTCCAGGGCCAGCAATTGCAGCAGTTGCTGGCGCAGGGTGCTCGGCTGCCCGTCATCGGCGGCCAGCGCCTCCCATTGGCTGCGCGCAGGCAGCGCCGTGCGGCCCACCAGCACCAGGCGGGCCTGCCAGTGCGCGGCCAGATGCCGGGCCAGCGCCAGGCCCACGCCGCCCAGGCCGCCCGTGATCAGGTACACGCCCTGCCTGCGCAGGCGCGGCGCCGCGGCGTCCTGCCACTGCAGGGGCTCGTAGGTCTTGCGCCAGCGGTGGGCACCGCGCAGGGCGATGGCCGTGTCGGCCGCGCGCAGCCCATGCGGCGCGCGGGCTTCGTCCAGCAGCTGGCGCGCCAGCCGGGCCTGCATTGCGGGCGAGCCCGCCTGCACCACATCGACGAAACGGCAGTCGATGGACGGGCATTCCTGCCCTATCGCCTTGCACAGCGGAAAGACGGCGGCCATCTCGGGGTTCAGCGCTTCCGCTCCGGTCACATCTTCCGAACCGCCTGCGGCCACCAGCAGCAGCCGCCGTGTGCGCGGGCCTCCAGCTCCGTGCGCACGGGCCTCCAGCGCCTGCGCCAGGGCCAGCACGCTGTGAAAGCCGCGCTCCAGCGGCGCAGGGGCGGCCGCGTCCATGGCCCACAGGTGGTAGATGGCGCCCACGGGGCCGAACTGCGCCTGCACCGCATCGAGCAAGTCCTCACAATCGCGGCGCTCGCCGGGGCGCACGGCATGCCGGCCCGGGGCCAGGCAGGCGGGGGCGGCGCCCGTTTCCACGCAGACCACATCGGCGCCCTGCGCGCGCAATGCGTGCACCAGGGCCTCGGCCGTGGCACTGCCGTCGCCAAACACCAGGGCCACCTGGGCTGCGGCTGCGGCGGTGCCTGCCTCCCACCGCAAGGGACTGCGCTGCCAGGCGGCGGCGTAGAACGGACCCGCGGTCGCCGAGGGGCCTGCCGTGCCTGCCGCTTTCGGTGCATCGCCACCCTGCCCCGCAGCCTGCACCCAGAAAGAGCGGCGCTGGAAGGCATAGGTCGGCAGCGGCACGCGCCGGCCTGGCCGCCCGCCCCGGCAGGCAGTCCAGTCGATGTCCACGCCCGCGCACCACAGTCCGGCTACGGCCTGCGCCAGCAGCTGCGCGCTGCGTGCGGTCTGCTGGGGATGGGCCTGGCTGGGCCAGATGCCGGCCGCCGTGGCGGCGCGCGCATGCTGGCGAGCCAGGGCGGCAAGGGCCTGGCCGGGGCCCACCTCCAGCAGCACGCGGCCCGGCTTTCGCACAAGCTCGTCCAGCCCGTCCGCAAAGCGCACGGTATGGCGCAGGTGGCCGGCCCAGTAGGCGGGGTTCATGGCCTGCTCGGCCGTGATGGGCTTGCCGGTCACGCTGGAGATGAAGGCCAGGCGCGGCGCATGCCGGGGCACGCTGGCCACCACCCGCTCCAGCTGCGCCAGCAGGGGCTCGGTCATGGCCGAGTGCGAGGCCACGGCAATGTGCAGCCGGCGGGCGGTGATGTCGCGCGCGCGCAGCGCCTCTTCGGCCGCCTCGATGGCGGCCAGCGGGCCGGACAGCACGCACAGGCGTTCGCCGTTGACGGCACCCAGGTCGCAGCCCGCATCCAGCAGCGATTGCAGCGCGGCCTCGGCCAGGGGCACCGAGGTCATGGCGCCCTGCGGCAGCGACTGCAGCAGGCGGCCGCGCGCCGCGACGATGCGCAGGGCATGCGGCAGCTCGAACACGCCGGCCAGGCAGGCCGCCACATACTCGCCCAGGCTGTGGCCCAGCATGGACACGGGCTGCACGCCGCGCGCCATCCACATCCGGGCCAGCGCATAGCCGATCACGAACAGCGCCGGCTGGGCCTTGTCCATGGCGGACAGCGCCGCGTCGGCCTCCACCTCTTCACCCGGGGCGGGGAACAGCCACTGGCGCAGGTCCCAGCCTGTTTCGGCCTGCAGCAGCTCGCAGCAGCGGTCCACCTCCTGCCGGAACACACCGCCGTCGCGGTACAGGTCCAGGCCCATGTTGGCGTGCTGCACGCCCCCGCCCGGGAAAAGAAAGACCACGCCGGGCGGCTGTGCCGGCACCTCGGTGGCCTGGCCTGGCGGCGCAGCAGCAGCAGCAGCAGCAGCAGCAGAGAGGTGCAGGCCCTCCACCGCCATGCCCATACCGTCTGCCACCACGGCACGGCGATGGCCGAAGGCGCGGCGGCCCTGCTGCAGGGTGTGGGCCACATCGTCCAGCGACAGGCCGCTGCCGGCCTGCTGCAGATGGGCGGCCAGGCGGCGCGCCGCTTCATCCAGCGCACGGGGGCTGCGAGCGGACAGCGGCAGCACCTGCCAGCCCCGGGCTGCATCCGCCTGTGTAAGGGAAGGGGCGGCAGAGGTGGCAGGGGCGGCAGCAGCCTCCTGCAGCACCACATGGACATTGGTGCCGCCAATGCCGAAGGCGCTCACACCCGCGCGGCGCGGTGTGGCCGCCTGGGGCCAGGGCCTGGCCGCGGTGTTGACATGGAAGGGACTGCGCTCGAAGTCGATCTGCGGGTGCGGCCGCTCGAAATGCAGGCTGGGCGGCAAGGTGGCATGCCGCAGCGAGAGCACCGTCTTGATCAGGCCCGTGACACCGGCGGCCGCATCGAGATGGCCGATATTGGTCTTCACCGAGCCGATGGCGCAGTAGCCCCTGCGCTGCGTGCTGGCGCGAAAGGCCTGGGTCAGCGCCGCGATCTCGATGGGGTCGCCCAGCGCCGTGCCCGTGCCATGGGCTTCCACATAGCCGATGGTGTCGGCCGGCACGCCCGCCAGGGCCTGCGCCGCGCGCACCACGGCGGCCTGGCCGTTGACGCCGGGCGCCGTGAAGCCCACCTTGTCTGCGCCATCGTTGTTGGCGGCGCTGGCCAGGATGACGGCGTGGATGGTGTCGCCGTCGCGCAGCGCATCGTCCAGGCGCTTGAGCACCACAATGCCCGCGCCGCTGCCCTGCAGCGTGCCTGCGGCCTGGGCATCGAAGGCGCGGCAATGCCCGTCCGGCGAGAAGATGGCGCCGGCCTGGTAGCGGTAGCCGCCGTTTTGCAGCAGGTTGAGCGAGACGCCGCCGGCCAGCGCCATGGCGCATTCATGGCCCAGCAGCGCCTGGCAGGCGGTGTGCACGGCCATCAGCGAGGTCGAGCAGGCCGTCTGCACGGTGACGGCCGGGCCGCGCAGGTCCAGCTTGTAGGCCACGCGCGTGGCCAGGGCATCGGCGATGTTGCCGCTCATCAGGCCCAGCAGGTCGGCGACCTGGGCGCCAGGGCTCGGCGCATGGCGGGGCAGCAGATGGCGCATCAGGTAGACGCTGGCGCCCGTGCCCGCATACACGCCGATGGCGCCGGGGTAGCGCCGGCCCTCGTAGCCCGCATGCTCCATCGCCTGCCACGCGCATTCCAGGAAAAGGCGGTGCTGCGGGTCCAGCTGCTCGGCATCGCGCGGGGTGTAGCCGAAGAAGTCGGCATCGAAGAGGTCCATGCCGGCCAGCGGCATGCCGGCCTTCACGTAGCCGGCATCGTCCAGCAGGGCCTGGGGCACGCCCAGGGCGCGCAGCTCATCGTCGCTGTAGCGCTTCACGGATTCGACGCCGTCACGGATGTTGGCCCAGAAGCGGTCGATGTCGTCGGCGCCCGGAAAGCGCCCGGCCATGCCGATGACGGCGATCTCCAGGCCGGTGGTTTCGGAGGAAGAAGACATCAGAGGGTCCTTTCGATGTGGCGCTTGCGCTGCAGCAGCGCCTCGCGGCGGCGCTGGGCCGCGTCCATGCCGTCCCGGGCGGCGGCCGCCTGCGCGGCGCCGTCGCCCTCGCCCTCGCTATCTGCGCCCTGCTCGATGCGCCGCGCCAGGGCCGACACCGTGGGGTGCTTGAAGAGATCGACCAGGGACAGCTCCCGGCCCAGCCGCGCCTCCAGCAGGCCATGCACGCGGATGAGCTGCAGCGAATGCCCGCCCAGGTCGAAGAAGTTGTCGCCGGCGCCTATGCGCTCCACGCCCAGCACCTGGGCCCAGAGGGCGGCAATGGTCGCGGCCACACCGCCCTCGGGCGGCTCGTAGGCCTGGCGCTCCAGGGCCGGCAGGGCGGGCGCCTCGGGCAGCGCCTTGCGGTCCACCTTGCCATTGGCGTTCAGGGGCAAGGCATCCAGCACGGTGATGGACGAGGGCAGCATGTAGTCGGGCAGGGCCGCGGCCAGCGCGCTGCGCAGCGCGGCCATGTCCAGGCACTGTCCCTGCTGCACCGAGACAAAGGCGGCCAGCCGCGCGCCGTCGGCCGCCTGGCGGGCGACCACCACGGCCTCGCGCACGGCGGGGTGGGCCAGCAGTTGCGCCTCCACCTCGGCCAGCTCGATGCGAAAGCCGCGGATCTTCACCTGGTGGTCCACGCGGCCCAGGTAGTCGATCTGGCCGTCGCCGCGCCAGCGCACCAGGTCGCCCGTGCGGTACAGGCGCTCGCCCGTGCGGCTGGCGGGGTCGGCGACAAAGCGCTCGGCGCTCAGGCCCGGCCGCCGCCAGTAGCCGCGCGCCAGGCCCATACCGCCCAGATACAGCTCGCCGGCCACGCCGCGCGGCACCTCGTTGAGCGCGGCATCCAGCACATGGGTGCGCAGCCCGGCCACGGGGCGGCCTATGGGCACGGACAGCGCGCCCTCGTCCCGGCAGTCCCACCAGGTGACCTCGATGGCCGCCTCCGTGGGGCCGTAGAGATTGAGCAGGCGGGTGCCGGGGAAGGCCTGCAGCACGGCCGCCTGCAATCCGGCGGACAGGGCCTCGCCGCTGCAGATGATGCGCTGCAGCCCCTGGCAGGTGGTGGCCGCCGGGTGCGCCATGAAGGCCTGCAGCATGGACGGCACGAAGTGGATGGTGCTGACCTGGTGGCGCGCTATCAGCTCGGCCAGGCGCCGGGGATCGCGGTGGTCGCCGGGGGCGGCCAGCGCCAGGCGTGCGCCGGTGGTCAGCGGCCAGAAGAACTCCCAGAAGGAGATGTCGAAGCCGAAGGGCGTTTTCTGCAGCACCGTGTCGCCCGGGCCCAGCGGCTGGTGCATCTGCCCCCAGGCCAGGCGGTTGCACAGCGAACGGTGGCGGTTGGCCGCGCCCTTGGGCCGGCCCGTGGAGCCCGAGGTGTAGATCACATAGACCAGGCTGTCGCCATGCAGGGCAACGGCCGGGTTGTGCGCAGGCAGGTCCTGCAGCCGGGACGCCAGGCCCGGCACATCGACCAGTCGGGCCCTGCAGCTGGCTGGCAGGCGGTCCCGCACCTGCGGCTGCACCAGCACCAGGGACACGCCGCTGTCCTCCAGCATGTAGGCGATGCGGTCGGCCGGATGCTCGGGGTCGATGGGCACATAGGCCGCGCCGGCCTTCATGATGGCCAGCAGCCCCACGACCATCTCGATGGAGCGCTCCATGGCAATGCCCACCGGCACGCCGGGCCGCACGCCCGATGCGATCAGGTGATGCGCCAGCCGGTTGGCGCGCGCATTGAGCTCGGCGTAGCCCAGCGTGGCCTCGCCCAGGCACAGGGCCGGGGCATCGGGGCTGCGCGCCACCTGCTGCTCGAAGCGGCGGTGCACGATGTCGCCGCCGTGCAGGACCTGGTCATTGCAGCTCCAGGCCGCCAGTTGCTGGCGTTCTTCGGGACCCAGCAGCGGCACCTCGTCCACGGCACATTGGGGCTGCCGGGCCAGGGCGTCCAGCATGGCCTCGTAGTGGGCGGCCAGGCGCTGCATGCTGCCCGGCTCGAACAGCTCGCGGGCATAGACCAGGCTGATGCCCAGGCTGCCATCGGAGCGCTCGCGCACTTCCACGGTCAGCTCGAACTGCGCATCTGCGGCCGCCAGCGGCTGGCCGGCCACCGTCCAGCCCGGCACCTGCTGCAGCGCGTGCCAGTCCTCCACCAGATGATTGAACAGCACCTGGAACAAGGGGCTGTGCGCCAGGCTGCGCTGCGGCTGCAGCGCCTCCACCAGCTGCTCGAACGGCAGCGCGTGGTGGGCCTGCGCGCCCTGCGCCGCCTCGCGGGCCTGCTGCAGCACGTCGGCCAGGCGCATGCGCCCGTCGATGCGGTTGCGCAGCACCAGGGTGTTGACGAAAAAGCCGACCACGCCCTGCAGGTCGGCATGCGCGCGGTTGGCCACGGGCACGCCGACGCGGATGTCCTCCTGGCCCGTGTAGCGGTACAGCAGTGCCTGCCATCCTGCCAGCAGCAGCGTGAAGAGCGTGTCTGCCTGCTGGCGGGCCTGCGCGCGCAGTGCCTGCAAGGTCGCGCCGGGCAGCTCGAAGCTGTGCCGCCCCGCACGATAGCGTGCCAGCGCCTGGCGCGGATGGTCGGTAGGCAGGGCCAGCACAGGCTGGGCCTCGCCTGGGGGCACCTGCAACCGTTCCAGCCAGTAGGCCAGCGAGGCCTGCTGGCCTTGCTGGGCCTGCTGAGCCTGCTCCCGCTGCCAGACGGCGTAGTCCACGTACTGCAGCGCCGGGCCGCTGTCCGGAGCGCCGGAATACAGCGCCGCCAGATCGTCCAGCAGGATCTGCATGGAGGCGCCGTCGGAGACGATGTGGTGCATCACCAGCGCCAGGATGTGCTCATGGGCCTGCAGCCGCACCAGGGCAGCCCTGGCCAGCGGCCCCTGCTGCAGATCAAAGGGCTGGGCGCACAGCGCCTGCAGCCATTGGGCGGCGTGCTCCTGGCGCTGCGCGGAGTCGCCCTGCGCGGCATCCAGCCACTGCAGCTCCAGCCTGCCCTGGGGGTCCAGGCGCTGCTCGACCTCCCCATCGGGCCGGGCGTTGAATACCGTGCGCAGCGAACCATGCCGTTCGGCCAGGCCCTGCACGGCTGCACGCAGGGCGCCTGCATCCAGCGGCCCGGTGATGCGCAGGGCGCCCTGCACGTGGTAGGCCGTGCTGCGCGTATCCATCTTCCAGAGAAACCATTGGCGCTGCTGGGCCGGCGTCAGCGGCAGGGGCATGGCGCGACGAGCCTCGGCCAGCGGGGCAATGCGCTGCAGCGCCGTGCCCGGCTGGCGCTGTTGGCACAGCCGGTCGATGTCGTGCGCCTGGTCGCGCAGCCGCGGGTGCTCGAAGACCCGCCCGGCCGGATACTCCAGGGACCATTGCCGGCAGATGCGCGCGGCCAGCCGCACGGCGGCCAGGGAGTTGCCGCCTTGCGCGAAGAAGTTGGCCTCGCCGGCCGGCTTGTGCAGGGCATCGCCACCGAGCACCTCGCGCCACAGGCCGGCCAGCGTGCTTGTGGTGGGATCTGCCGCGCCCGCCTCCTGCGGTGCGGGGCTGCCGCCGCCCGCGAAGCGGCCCGACTCGAACACTGCCCAGGCATCCAGCGTGCGCGCGGACCAGCCCTGGCGGCAGGCTGCGCGCTGCAGCTTGCCGCTGGAGGTGCGGGGCAAGGCGCCGGGGTTGAGCAGCACGATCACCGTGGGTGCCTCGCCGCACTGCGCGCCCACGGCGGTGCTCAGTGCATCGACCAGGGCCTGGGCCGGCACCAGCTTTTGCATGCCGAACGAGACTTCGGCAGCAATGCCTATGCCTTCCCGGCCATCGATGTCCACCGCAAACGCGGCCACGCGCCCCTTGCGCACGGCTTCGACCGCGGCCTCGACCACGCGCTCGATGTCCTGCGGGTAGAGGTTGTGCCCGCGCACGATGATCAGGTCCTTGATGCGGCCCGCCACATGGACCTGGCCAGCATGCACGAAGCCCAGGTCGCCCGTGCGCAGCCAGCGCCGGCCTGCATGCTCGACAAAGGCCTGCTGCGTTTGCTGCGGCTTGCCCCAGTAGCCCTGGCTGATGCTGGGGCCGTGCGCCCAGATCTCGCCCACGCGGCCGGGCTCCAGCACCTGCAGGCTGTGCGGATCGACGATGTTCACCGCATGGCCGGGAACGGCAGGGCCGCAGCCCACCAGCGCGGTGGTCTGCGAGGCGCCGGGGCTTTCCTCGGCCCGGCCCTGGCCCAGGGCCTCGGTATCGAAGGACGTGATCGTGGCGCCTGCGCCGCAACTGCCGCCGGTGATGAACAGGGTGGCTTCGGCCAGGCCGTAGCAGGCATAGGCCGCGTCGGGCCGCAGCCCGCAGGCGGCAAAGCGCTGCGCGAAGGCCGTGACGGTGTCGGCACGCACGGGCTCGGCACCGGTATAGGCCAGCCGCCAGCTCGACAGGTCCAGCTGCGCCAGCTGCGACGGCTTGATGCGCTCCAGGCACATGCGGTAGGCGAAGTCGGGGCCGCCGCTGATGGTGGCGCGGTGGCGCGAGATCAGTTCCAGCCAGCGCACAGGGCTTTCCAGAAAGAGGCGCGGCGAGGTCAGCACCAGCGGCAGCCCGCTGTACAGCGGCTGCAGCAGTCCGCCGATCAGGCCCATGTCGTGGTACAGCGGCGCCCAGGACATGAAGCGGTCGCCCGCGCCGATGTCCATGCGCTGCTGGATGGCGGCCTCGTTGGCGATGAGGTTGCCGTGGCTGACCATCACGCCCTTGGGCGCCGAGGTGGAGCCCGAGGTGTATTGCAGGAAGGCGATGTGGTCGGCAGCCGGGGCGTGGGGCCGCCAGGCGTCGGCATCGGCCAGGTCCACCTGGTCGGCGGCCACGGCGGCAATGCCGGCAAAGCGCGCATCGGCGCCGGGCAGGGCCTGCATCACTTCGGCCGTGCTGATCACGCAGGCCGCGTCCGCGTCGCCCACGATGCCCAGCAGCCGCTCCAGATGCTGCACGCGCAGCGATTCCAGCGGCGGCACCGGCACGGCGATCACGCCCGCGTAGAAGCAGGCCAGCATGCTGGCGGCGTAGTGCTCGTCGTTGTCCATCATCACCAGGGCGCGCGCGCCCACGGGGCACAGCTGCTGCAGCCGGGCGGCCAGCGCGCGCACGCGGCGGTCGAACTCGCCGTAGCTGTGGCTGCGCTCCACCACGCGGCCGTCCTGCACGGCGGCCACGGTGAGCCAGATGTCGTCGGGCCGCTGCTGCGCCAGGCCCCTCAGATGCTCGACCAGGCTGGCAGGCGCCTGGCCTGCTGCCGCGATTGCACTTTGTCCACTCAGCATGTCAGCTGCCTCCCGGGTTCTCAGAAACGGTCCAGATTGCTGCGCGGCTCGGCCATGGCGACGATGACCTTGCGCGGCCCCTTGAAGGGCGAGCGGGCATGGGCCACGAGCATGTTGTCCAGCATCAGCACGTCGCCCTGCTCCCAGGGGAAGCTGACGGTCTCGGCATCCAGCGCGGCGCGCACCTCGGCAAAGATGTCGTCGCCGATGGTGGAGCCGTCGGCGAAGAAGGTGTTGCGCGGCAGGTTCTCGATGCCGTAGACCTCCTCCAGCACCTCGCGCTCCTCGGGCTCGCGCGCCGAGATGTGGAACAGGTGGGCCTGGTTGAACCAGACCATTTCGCCCGTGACGGGGTGGCTTTCCATGGCCTGGCAGAGCTGGCGCGTGCGCAGGCCGTCGTCTTCCTTCCACTCCCAGTCCATGCGCGCATGGCGGCAGAAGGCCTCGACCTCGGCGCGGCATTCGGTGTTGAAGACCTTCTGCCAGGGCACGTCCATCTCGCCGAAGTTGCGCACGTACAGGATGCCGGGCTCGAACATCTCGCGGATGCGCGCCGGAATGCGGCGGTAGACCGCACGGCTGTCGGCAATCGGCGTCTCGCCGCCCTCGGGCGATGCGGTGACGCAGTGGAACCAGATCTTCATGGGCCACTCGCGCGTGTAGGCCTGCTCGTTGTGCAGCGGAATGCTCTGGTGGGCCGGGTACTCGGTGGAGGTGTAGACGCCCGCGCCGCTGGAGGCCTCGACCGCGCTGCGCGGCGTGGAGGCAAATTCGTACTTGAGCAGCGGATGGCCGAAGGCCGAGGCGAAGCGCTGGAAGGTCTCCACATCAGGCACGCCAAAGCCGCGCAGCAGCACGCCGCCCGTGGTCAGCAGCGCCTCGTCGATGTCGCGACGCAGCGGCGGCAGCGCAGCCAGCAGGTCCTGGCCCGGCTGGGCGGGCGTGATGAGCTGGGGAAGCAGCGAGCCCGCGGGGGCCTTGCGCTCGAAGCGCTGGAGGGTTTCGTTCATGTCGATTCCTTGGTGCGCCACGCAAGAGCTGCCGCGTAGCCCGGCGGCGCTGGAAGCGCCATCGCTTGAAAACCATTCCAGTCGGGGACCGCGCAGGCGATGGCCAGCCGTCCGTCCCCTCCCGGGCTGATGCCAATGGAGCGCAGGTGCTCGGCCACGCCAATGCCGATGGCCTTGAGCACGGCCTCCTTGCCCACCCAGCGCTGGTAGAAGGCCGCCAGCCGATCAGGCGCACGGCGCACGCTGGCGCGTTCCTGGTCGGTGCAGACGGCGTCGAGCATGACCTCGGCATCGAGGTCGGGCTTGTGCTGCTCGATGTCCACGCCCAGGTGCAGCACGCCACCGGGGTCGGCCAGCGCGATCAGCGCATGGCCGCCCGAATGCGAGACGTTGAACACAGGCGCCCTGTGCGGCTCGTCATCCACGAAGGGCTTGCCGTGCGTGCCGATGGCCAGGGGCACATCGGCCGGGCAGCAGCCCAGCCTGCGCCCCAGCAGCCGCCGCGTGGCAGCGCGCGTCTGTGCGAAGCGCAGCCGGTCGGCGGCCCGCACGAAGCGCGCGGCGCGACCGCGCTCCTCGGGGGTCAGGTGCGGCAGGCTGTCGCTCAGCTCGGCCGACAGGTCCAGGTCCAGCCTGAAGACCTCGATGCCCTGGCTCATGGCCTCACGCACGGACACGAGCTGCATGGATTTCCCCCTGGAGTGACTGGGACCCGGCCAGGCGCTGCGCCAGCACGGCCAGCACATCGCCTTCGCGCTGCCTGATGAAGAAATGCCCGCCCTCGAACCAGTCCAGCGTGAAGGCCCCGGCGGCCTCCTGCGACCAGGCCTGGACGCGGGGCGCCTCGATGTCGTCCTGCCGCCCCGCAAAGACGTGCACCGGCAGCGGCAGGCCCGCAGCGGGCACATGGCCGAAGCTCTCGCAGACGCGGTAGTCGGACCCCAGCACATCCAGCGTGATACGCATGAGCTCGGGGCTGGCAAACACCTCTTCGGGCGTGCCGCCCTGCCTGCGCAGATCGGCAATCAGCGCCGCATCGTCGCCCTTGCCCGCAAAGCGCTCGGGATCGCGGCAGGCCGGTGCCGGGCTGCCCGAGGCAACCAGAGCCAGCGGCAGCTCCCTGCCCTCCTCGCGCAACTGCCGCGCCATGCCGAAGGCCAGCAGCGCGCCCATGCTGTGGCCCAGCAGCGCAAAGCGGCCGCGCATGGCCTGGCGCTGCTCGGCGCACAGCAGCGATACCAGCTGCCCGAAGTCCTCGACCGCAGGCTCGCCCAGCCGGCTGCCCCGCCCCGGCAGCTCCACCGGCGCAATGCGGATCCAGTGGGGCAGCAGCCTGCGCCAGCGCAGGTACATGGTGGCGCTGGCGCCTGCGCACGGCAGGCACAGCAGGGTCAGCGGCGCGTGCATGCGCGTCAGCCCGCTGCGGTTTCGGTATCGGTATCGGCCTTGTGCCGCGCGGCGCCGGCACCCGCCTGGTCCTGCTGCTGCATCCACACGCGCAGCGACTTGGGCCGCATGTCGGTCCAGGTGGCGTCCACGTAGTCGAGCACGGTTTTCTTGTCGCCCTTCACGCCCTCCACGGCGGTCCAGCCGCCGGGTACGGCCTTCCAGTGCGGCCAGATGGAATACTGTTCCTCGTGGTTGACCAGAACGATGAAGGTTTCGTCTTCGCGGTCGAAGCAGCTTGTAGACATGCAGGCGTCCTTGTGCAGTTGAACATCGGCGAAGCCAGTTCCGGATCGCGGCGATCCGGTACTGCGCCTCTGTTGAACATGACGTTCCGAACCCGAAACTGTTCACGCCGCGTGCGCGCCGGTTCCGGGTCGTGCGCGGGGCTGCACCGTTCAATGGTGGTCCAGCAGCGAGCGGTGGACATGGATGGCCTTGCAGGCATCGGCAATCCTGGCATTCACCAGGCCCAGCGCGCACTCCATGTGCTCGGCGATCTGGCGCTGGGTGAGGCCTTTGATGCGGTACAGCTCGAAGGTCTCGCGGGTCTTGGGCGGCACCTCGTCCAGGGCCTGGTCGATCAGGCGTATGGCCTGGGACTCGAACAGGCTGCGCTCGGGCGAGCGGCCGTCCGGTATCTCCAGCGTCTCCACATCCACGCCGTGGGTGCGGTAGCTGTTCTCGCGCTCCTGGCGGCGCAGGTAGTCCAGCGCCATGTTGCAGACGGCGCGCGTCCAGTAGGCGGCGGGCTTGGCGATCTCGGCATCGCTGCGCATCTCGGCAACGCGCAGATAGGTGTCCTGCACGGCCTCGTCGGCCAGTTCGGGATTCCTGAGAATTCTTCGCGCGACCCTCACCAACTGTCCACGCGAAGCAATGAAGACCTCTTCCAGCGAAGAATGTGTGTGATTCAAGGACACGATGCAGTTCCTCTCGCAAGCTAGGCAAGAACATCAAGGGGAAATGTCGACCGCAGGTCGATGGGCGGCCGGCGTGCCGCCCGTGCAATAGGGCGGAGCGGGACTCGGCACAGGCGGCAAGCGGCGGCACAACCGCTGACCGCAGGGCATCAGTGCGCGCCGATGCGCATCGGCGTGACTTGGGAGGCAGGCCTAGATCGGCCTCATGACGGCCTCAGGGCGGCGGCCGCCCTCGCCGGATCCATGCGTCCTGCAACAGGATCGGCAAGGGCTGTGCAGCCTTGCAGACGTGCTGAAACTTGAACCGGGACCATGGCATGCAGTGGCGCTCCTTTGACGTTTTCCAACATTGAAATGAGAAGCATTACCAGCTCCAGCGACAGGACCGGGCCTGGAATGGCTGCTCACACCTGCCTGGAAGACGTCCCGCCAGTGCAAACGGAGACACGGCTATCGGCTGTGGAAAATCGGCAGGCATCGCCTATGGCGCATCGCATCACCATGGCTTTCCCTCGCCGTGGATGATGGGCCTGGATCATGACGGACTGGTGATGCCCGATACATCGGGATGGAAGCAGGAACTGCCTGCAGCGCAGGCCCCTGCCATCGCACTGGGCAGGCCCCATCGAGACGCGGCGCGCAGCGAAACTGCAGACG